>JAQCEO010000039.1 GCA_027729805.1 Actinomycetota bacterium | reverse complement strand
TAGTCGCTCCCGGGTGCTGGTCACCGCCAGGCAGATCGCCATGTATTTATGCCGGGAGTTAACGGATTTATCGCTCCCTAAGATCGGCCAAGCATTTGGCGGCCGTGATCACACCACGGTGATGCACGCCGATCGCAAAATTCGCCACCTAATGGCTGAGCGCCGCAGCTTGTTTAATCAAGTCACTGACCTAACAAGCCGAATTAAGTCGCAACCGCGGGCGATGTAAAACCTTAAACTTAGGTTGTTTGCCCCCAGGAGTACTCTTCTTTCACATCCGTATTTCTATCCCCATGATACCCACAACTGTGGATGGTTGTTGTGGATATTGTTGTGGATAACTAGTGTAAAATGTCCGATTTTTGCCTCCTGTCCCCACTCGTGGACAGCCTGTGGATAAATTTTGTGTTGATGGGGTTTCGCGGGTGCCAGTTGGGGACAACCTTTGGATCAGATTTCCCCACCCCCTGACTTCGACAAACTTATGCACTTGCATCCCCAGCCACTGCGAAGTACCCCCCAACTCATCCCCAGGCCAATTACCCCAGTTGGTGGGTAAAAATTGGCTTATCCCCAGTATCCACAGCACCTACTACGACTACTACCCCTACCTTAATTTGGGATTACCAACCGACATTAGGTACTGGGTTGTGGATTGACTACTAATTACTTGATACCCACATGGATTAGGCTTCCGCTAGTGATCTTCGCTCCCGACTGACACACTTAGCCTTACACCAACGGATTATTCAATCCTGGTGGCTTAACCGCACGTGGTTAATCTGGAGGAGATCGTGAAGTTTCGTGTTGAGCGTGATGTCCTAGCGGATGCGGTTGCATGGGCTGCCCGCACACTGCCTAGCCGCCCGGCCCTGCCGGTTTTAGCTGGGTTGGTTTTAACCGCAGAGGGTGATGCATTAACGCTAAGTAGTTTTGATTATGAAGTTTCTACTCGAGTTGAACTACAAGTTGATGTCACCACCTCTGGAACGACCTTAGTTTCCGGCCGGCTCCTAGCAGATATCGCGCGCTCGTTACCGGCGCAACCGGTGGTGATGGAAAGTGAAGGTACCCGAATATTAATTACCTGCGGGAGATCAACATTTACGTTGCCAACACTTCCAGTTGAGGATTATCCGCAGTTACCGGCCATGCCGGCCACCTCAGGAACAGTGGAGGGCTCACTATTCGCGGCTGCGGCTGCACAAGTGGCAATTGCCGCTGGGCGCGATGACACTTTGCCGACACTCACCGGGATTCGTGTTGAAATCGAGGGTGCCAACATTGTGTTGGCTGCAACAGATAGATACCGACTCGCGGTACGCGAGTTCATCTGGCAGCCAGACTCGCCAAAGATTTCAACTAACGCACTTATCCCAGCGCGCACTTTGGCGGAAACCGCGAAGGCACTTGCTTCAGTCGGCCAAGTATTCATCGCCTTAGGCGACGGTTTGATTGGGTTTGAAGGAAATGGTCGCCGTACCACCACCAGACTCCTTGATGGGGAGTTTCCGAAGTACCGAACTTTACTGCCCAGTGAAGCGGCAACAATCGCTCTGGTAGACACTGCAGAGCTAACAGATGCGGTAAAACGTGTCTCCTTGGTGGCCGAACGAAATACTCCGGTGCGACTAGCTTTTGAAGGTTCTGAAGTTGTCTTACGTGCGGGCACCGGTGATGACGCCCAGGCAAGTGAGGCTGTTGCGTGCAATATTACCGGCGATGGCTTAGAAATAGCCTTCAACCCTACCTACCTGCTCGACGGCTTAGCTTCGGTTGATCGCGCGATAACGCGGTTCTCGTTCACCCAATCGACTAGACCAGCGGTGTTAACCGGGCTAACTGAAGCCAACGACAAACCAAGTGATGAGTACCGCTACTTACTTATGCCCGTACGCTTGACTGGCTGATCGTGTGGGTGCGGTCACTAAGTCTTACTGATCTGCGGTCCTATGAGCAGGTGGAGTGCACCCTGCAGCGCGGGGTAACCACATTTGTTGGACGTAATGGACAGGGTAAAACCAATCTGGTTGAAGCCATTGGCTACCTAGCCACCTTGGGTAGCCACCGGGTAGCCACCGATGGCCCATTGGTTCGCACCGGCGCAACCCAAGGGGTTATTCGATGTGAAGTAGTAAACGATGACCGAGTGATCACGATTGAACTTGCAATAAATCCAGGATCTGCGAACAAAGCTAGAGTTAATAGGACGCCAGTTCCTAAAGTTCGTGATGTTCTCGGACTTCTTCGCACCGTTCTTTTTGCGCCCGAGGATCTAGCCCTTGTTAAAGGTGATCCAAGTGATCGGCGTAAGTTCATTGACGACCTATTAATCCAACGCACTCCTCGACTTGCTGGCACCCGAAGTGATTACGAACGAACCTTAAAGCAACGCAACGCGCTCTTAAAATCAGCGAGTATCGCTAGACGAAGTGCGGGCACTGAAATGCTCCGGACTTTACAAGTTTGGGATGAGCAACTAGCAGCTTTTGGATCTGAGTTGATATCGGCTCGTGTCGCACTACTAGCTGACCTCTTAGATCTTGGACGCGACAAGTATGCCTTCATCTCGGGGGACGATAAAACCCTGTTAGGCCTAACCTACGTGTCAGCACTTGGCGCCAATGCACCTGTCACGGCAGATCGCGAGGGCTGGCGGTTGGCCATGTTGGAAGCCATCAAAGATAAACGTGGGGATGAACTTGATCGAGGCCTGACATTAATTGGCCCGCACCGTGATGACATCATGTTTATGCTTGGGCCAATGCCTGCAAAAGGTTATGCATCGCACGGTGAAGCCTGGTCGATCGCGTTAGCCTTACGCCTAGCTGCATTTGAACTTTTACGAGCTGATGGGGTCGACCCGGTGTTAATACTTGATGATGTTTTTGCCGAGTTGGATGTATCACGCCGGCAACGCCTCGCCGAGCAAGTTGGCACCGCCACCCAAGTCCTCATCACCGCCGCGGTGGATATGGATGTCCCAGACTCATTACGTGGTATCAGATTTGTCGTCAGTGCGGGCACGGTCACCTTGCAAGGCACGTCATGAGCCCAAATGACCTTCAACCAGCTGCTAACCCACCATCGGATGCCGCCGCGGCCGCCCTACGCCGGGCCACCACCGGCTCCGGGTCCAAGGCCAAAAAAGTGACAACTAAGAAGCAGCCGACCAACTACCAGGGGCGCGACCCCCAACTCCTCGGCGTGGCTGTCGGTGATTTCCTTGTCGAAAAGGGTTGGGAGCACTCCAGTACCGAGGCGGCACTCCTAGCTAATTGGGAAGCGATTGCGGGGGCCGACCTAGCTAACCATGTGGTGCCCGAATCCTTTTTGGATGGCGAGTTGGTCTTAAGGGCCGAATCCAGCTCGTGGGCCACCCAGGTGCGGCTCTTGCTACCCCACCTGCGAACAGCCATTACCGAGTCGGTGGGCCCCGGGGTGGTGAAGAACATCACGGTAGCCGGCCCCACCGCCCCTAGTTGGGTGGCCGGACCCCGCCGGGTTAAGGGTCGAGGTCCCCGCGACACCTACGGCTAAATGCCACCTGAGCACTATGTCAAGCCAAAAACCCCATTAATCCGGATACCACCTTGGTGACAGGGGGTCAAATGCGGTGACAGGGCCTTCAGGGCCCATGCCGAGCACCTGACTGTCACAATCAACCACTAGACTGGGTCGCAGTGTATGAATCGTCAGTCAGTCAGCCAAAGACCGAAGTTTTTCTAGGTAGTTCCAATGCTCACCCGTAAAAGGAGGCTCGACCGCCGTGTCCTATGACGCCAGCGCGATCACCGTCTTAGAAGGCTTAGACGCCGTTCGCAAGCGACCCGGCATGTACATCGGGTCCACCGGTGAGCGCGGCCTCCACCACCTGGTCTACGAAGTAGTCGATAACTGCGTAGACGAAGCCTTGGCCGGCTACGCGTCCATCATTACCGTGACCTTGCTCGCCAACGGTGGGGTCCGGGTAATTGACGACGGCCGCGGTATCCCAGTTGATGAGCACCCGATTGAGAAGAAGCCCGCGGTCGAAGTGGTGTTAACCCTTTTACACGCCGGCGGCAAGTTCGGCGGGTCGGGTTACTCGGTTTCTGGTGGGTTACACGGGGTGGGGGTCTCGGTCGTCAACGCGTTGTCCAAACAACTTGATGTCGAAGTTCGTCGTGATGGGTTTACCCATAGCCAGTCCTATGACCATGGTGTGCCCAGAGCAGCCCTTGCCAAAGGCGAGGCTGTCACCACAAGTGGTACCACGGTAACTTTCTGGGCCGACGAAGAAATCTTTGAAACCACCAACTTCGACTTCACAACTTTATCGCGCCGGTTCCAAGAGATGGCATTCTTAAACAGAGGTTTGACCATCTCCCTAACCGATGAGCGGGTAGTAGTTATCAGTGATACCGATGACGACGACAACGTTGAGCAGGTGCGCAGTGTCAGCTACTGCTACGACGGTGGTATCGCTGATTTCGTCCGCCACATCAACGCGAGCAAAGGCGTCGCAAACCCGAGTGTCATCTACATTGAAACAGAAGCCGAAGATAAACGCATGAGCGCCGAAATCGCGATGCAGTGGAACACGAGTTACAGCGAGTCGGTGTATACCTTCGCCAACACAATCAACACCACCGAGGGGGGCACTCACGAAGAAGGCTTCCGTGCGGCCATGACATCCCTGGTCAACAAATTCGCTCGCGAGTGGGGCATCCTAAAAGAAAAGGACATCAATCTCAGCGGCGAAGACATCCGCGAAGGCCTTACGGCAATTGTCAGCGTGAAACTTCTGGAGCCGCAGTTCGAGGGTCAAACCAAAGGCAAACTTGGTAATACCGAGATGAAAGCTTTTGTACAAAAAGTGGTCAACGACCAACTCGGGGCGTGGTTTGAGAAGAACCCCGCAGAAGGTAAAGAAATCGCCCGTAAGTCGGTCAATGCGGCGACCGCCCGCATCGCCGCCCGCAAGGCTCGCGACCTGGCCCGCAACCGTAAGGGGTTACTCGGTGGTGCCGGGATGCCCGGGAAGCTAATCGACTGCTCCAGCCGCGAGCCCGAGGACTGCGAGGTCTACATCGTCGAGGGCGACTCCGCCGGCGGCTCAGCTCGCCAAGGCCGTGACCCAAAAACCCAAGCGATCTTGCCGATCCGCGGCAAGATTCTCAATGTTGAGAAAGCGCGGATCGACAAAGTACTGCAGAACACCGAAGTGCAGGCCCTGGTATCAGCATTTGGCACCGGTGTGCAAGATGATTTCGACATCAACCGACTGCGCTACCACAAGGTGGTGTTGATGGCCGACGCGGATGTTGACGGCCAGCACATTCGCACCCTGCTCCTTACTTTGTTATTTAGATTCATGAGGCCACTGGTTGAGCAGGGTTATGTATTCCTTGCGCAGCCGCCACTCTATAAAATCAAGTGGTCACGTGAGGTCGCCGACTTCGCCTACTCCGATCGAGAGCGCGACGCGTTAATGGAGGCCGGCTTCGCCGCCGGCCGCCGACTGCCGAAAGAAGAGGCTGTGCAGCGCTATAAGGGCCTTGGTGAGATGAACGCCGATGAACTATGGGAGACAACCATGGATCCCGCCCGGCGAATCTTACTTCGGGTAACCATCGACGACGCTGCTCAAGCCGATGAAATGTTCAGCGTCCTGATGGGTGAAGACGTTGAATCACGCCGCAACTTCATTCAACAAAATGCTCGCGACGTCCGTTTCCTAGACATCTAATTGACCAGTTTTTACTGAACTAACAACGGAGATATTTCGTGGCTAACGAGATCGACATCGTAGAAGAAGCAGAGCCAGGTCAACATGGGCGTATTGAGCCCGTCGACCTCCAAACCGAGATGCAGCGGTCGTACCTGGACTACTCCATGTCCGTCATCGTCTCGCGCGCCCTGCCAGATGTCCGCGATGGCCTAAAGCCGGTGCATCGCCGGGTGCTCTACGCGATGTACGACGGTGGCTACCGCCCGGACCGCAACTTCTCCAAGTCCGCACGCGTGGTGGGCGACGTTATGGGTAGCTACCACCCACACGGTGATAGCGCGATCTATGACGCGCTCGTGCGCCTGGCCCAGCCGTGGTCGCTGCGCAACCCACTTGTCCAAGGACAGGGCAACTTCGGGTCACCCGGCAACGACCCGCCCGCCGCCCAGCGTTATACCGAGTGCCGGATGGCCCCACTGGCCATGGAGATGGCGCGCGATATCGACGAGGACACCGTTGATTTCGGCCCGAACTACGACGGGCGCACCCAAGAGCCGTTGGTGCTGCCGGCCCGGTTCCCGAACCTACTGGTTAACGGCAGCGCGGGTATTGCGGTCGGAATGGCCACCAATATCCCCCCGCATAACCTGCGCGAGATCGCCGCAGGTGCCCAATGGCTACTTGCACACCCGACGGCGGAGCGCGAGGAGCGCCAAACCGCGCTGATCGAAATTGTTAAGGGCCCGGATTTCCCAACCGGTGCGCTCATTGTTGGCCGCAAGGGCATTGACGATGCCTACCGCACCGGGCGTGGCTCGATCACGATGCGCGCGGTGGTGACCGTCGATGAAGACTCACGCGGTCGGCAGATTCTGATTGTTACCGAGTTGCCGTATCAAGTGAATCCGGACAACTTGCTACTTCGGGTCGCCGAACTAGTTGGTGAAGGCAAGCTCACCGGTATCTCCGACGTGCGGGATGACTCATCCTCACGCACCGGTATGCGATTGATCTTTGAGTTGAAACGTGATGCGGTCGCGCAGGTGGTCTTGAACCAACTCTTCAAGCACACCCAACTACAAGACAACTTCGGTGCCAACATGTTGGCCCTCGTTGACGGCGTGCCACGCACCTTGACCCTTGAGCAATTCATCCGGCACTGGATCACCCACCAGATCGAGGTCATCCAGCGTCGCACACGCTATCGCCTACGCAAGGCCGAAGAACGTGCACATATCCTGCGTGGCTACCTAAAAGCCCTGGATGCAATCGACGAAGTCATTGCCCTGATTCGCGCCTCGTCCACCGTTGATGATGCCCGCACCGGCTTGATGGCGTTCTTGGAGATCGACGAAGTCCAGGCAACGGCCATCCTTGACATGCAGTTGCGCCGACTCGCTGCCCTGGAACGCCAAAAGATCATCGATGAGTACGACGACCTAATGTCTCGGATCACCGACTACAACGACATATTGGCCAATGAGCCGCGCCAACGGTCAATTGTGTCGCAGGAGCTGCAGGAGATCACCGATAAATACGGTGACGATCGCCGCACCGACTTTGTGGCCTGGGACGGCGATGTCACCGACGAGGATCTGATAACTGAAGAAGAAGTTGTGGTCACCATCACCGCCGGTGGTTATGCCAAGCGCACCAAGAGTGACCTCTACCGGGCCCAACGCCGAGGTGGTCGCGGCGTCAAGGGTGCAGCACTTCGGCAAGATGACGTCGTCGAGCACATGTTTGTGACTAGCACCCACCATTGGATCTTGTTCTTCACGAATAAAGGTCGGGTGTATCGAGCCAAGTCATACCAACTACCAGACGCCGGCCGTGATGCACGGGGCCAGCACGTGGCGAACCTCTTGGCTTTTAGGCCCGATGAAACCATCGCCCAGGTGCTAGCCATTGCCGATTACCAAGCCGGTGAAAATCTAGTGTTGGCAACGCGGCGCGGCATGGTGAAGAAAACCAAACTCGAGGAGTTCGACACCAACCGCAGTGGTGGCATCATCGCGATCAATCTCGCGGAAGAGGACGAGTTGATTGCTGCGCGCCTCGTCTCCAACACCGACGACCTGCTGCTCTTCTCCCGCAAGGGGATGTCGGCACGTTTTGCCGGCAATGACCAAACCCTGCGGCCAATGGGTCGCGCCACCAGTGGGATCATTGGCATGCGCTTTAGGGCTGGTGACGCACTCCTGGCAATGGATGTGGTCCGGCCCGACACCTTCGTGGTCACCATCACCGACGGTGGGTTCGCCAAGCGCACCGCGGTTGGCGAATGGGCCCCCAAAGGCCGAGGCATCCTCGGGGTCCGAGCGATGCGCTTGGTCGAGGAACGCGGCTCAATGGTCGGTGCCATGGTGTGTGAGGCTGACGATCAAATTTTCGCGATCGCCTCAAATGGCGTGGTGATCCGCACTCGTGTTGTCGAGATTCGCCCCTCCGGCCGTGACACCATGGGGGTAACGCTGATGAACTTGGCCGAGGGCGACACCGTAGTCGCGGTGGCCCGCGCCGGCGAAGACAGTGATAGTGATGACAACGAGAGCAGTGTGGACGAAGGCGAGGCCACGGCTTGACCGACGACGTAGTTGGGGGCCCACGTAAGGCCCGCCTGTATGTGTCGCGGATTGATCCTTGGTCCATCTTCAAGGCGGCCTTCATGTTGGCCCTAGCCCTGGGCATCGTCATCGTGGTTGCGGTGGCGGTGCTCTGGTGGGTGCTTGACTACACGGGGGTGTTTGCGGCCGTATCCAAAAGCATCAATGACGTCGTCGGTAGTGCCGCAGCCAATTTCGACCTGGTGAGCTTGCTGGATTTTTCCCGAGTGCTGGGGGTGGCAGTAGTGGTCGCAGCCGTTGAAGTAGTACTCATTTCAATTGTTGCGACCCTTTTCGCTTTCATGTACAACCTGAGCGTGGGCCTGACCGGGGGCATCGAAGTCGTTCTCACCGATCAGAACTAGCCCACCGGGTGAACCTGTGGCACCAGGTGCCGACATGGTCAGGTAGTGTGTGCCGTTCCCGGGCGTATAGCTCAGCTTGGTTAGAGCGCTTCCCTGATAAGGAAGAGGCCGGTGGTTCAAGTCCACCTATGCCCACGTGAAGAAACTATTGTTAGTTGTAGCACTGTTAGGGATCGGATACGTGGTCTACCGGCAGGTCACCGCCAGCAAGGCGGAGCAGGACCTCTGGTCAGAAGCCACCACCGAGCCCGACCTGCGCTGACAACCCGCGTAACTTAATATCTGCGCCCGCACGTCCTCGTAGTTACGAGGGGGTTTAGCTCAGTTGGTAGAGCGCTGCCTTTGCAAGGCAGAAGTCAGGAGTTCGAGTCTCCTAACCTCCACAATGGCGGGGCCCTACCCGCAGTGCTACGGCGTGCTGCGCTGACGAAGTGACCGCTGAGCCGGCCAACATCACGCAACGACAACTACCTAATGACATTGGTGCCATCCTTAGAGCCGTTGAGGCTGGAGCGCAATTCGCCATCACAAATAATGGCCGCCCGGTCTGCAAACCGCGGCGCACCAAGAAGAATGACCCCAGATCACTGCCGCCGGCCCACCCTTGATTGGATGGGGGCATGACAACTACCGCGACGATCCACACTTCCATGGGCGATATCAACGTCAACCTCTTCCCGGACCACGCACCTAAGACGGTGCGTAACTTCACCGGCCTAGCCGATGGCTCCGGGGAGTGGACCGACCCGAAGACCCGGGAAAAGTCCAATGCGCCGCTATATGACGGCACCATCTTCCACCGGGTGATCCCCGGCTTCATGCTGCAAGGTGGTGATCCGCTGGGCACCGGCACCGGTGGTCCGGGGTATAACTTCGCCGATGAGCCCCACCCTGAACTGGTATTCGACAAGCCATACCTGCTGGCGATGGCAAATGCTGGGCCTAACACCAACGGCTCCCAGTTCTTCATCACAGTTGCGCAGACGACGTGGTTGAACTTCAAGCACACAATCTTCGGAGAGGTTGCCGATCAGCCATCCCGCGATGTCGTTGACGCAATTGGTGCCGTTGAGACCGGGGCTCAAGATCGTCCGAAGGTAAATGTCGTGATCTCCTCGATCACAATCAATCGTGACTGACCCGTCTTCGCAGTCACCGGTAAGTAGCGCGCCGCCGGTTTGTTACCGGCACCCTGATCGCGTCAGCCATATCAGGTGCACGCGTTGCGATCAACCCATTTGCCCTGAGTGCATGGTGGCGGCACCGGTTGGGTTCCAATGCCCGGTCTGTGTTGGCGCTGCCGCGGAGGCCGGGCCTGTCGCCCGTACGGTTGCCGGTGGCGGCCGGGTGTCAAAGCCAACTGTTACCTATGTGCTGATCGGCATCAATGTTGCCGTCTATCTGCTGCAGCTGCTGCGCGGGGTGGAGGAGGTGGCCGGCGACTGGGGGATGTGGCCGATCGGAATCGGTATCTATAACGAGTGGTGGCGGCTACTAACCGGTGCCTTCTTACACGGATCCTTCCTGCATATTGCTTTCAACATGTATGTGCTATTTGCGCTCGGCCCAACACTCGAACGTGTGCTTGGGCACGGCCGATACTTATTGCTATATATCGTCGCTGCACTCGGTGGCAGTGTTGCGTCATATGCATTCAGTGACTTTCAGACTGTCTCGGTCGGGGCAAGTGGTGCGATCTTTGGGCTCATGGGTGCACTCGTTGTCGCTGGGCGCCGGCTGCGCTATGACATCAAACAGGTTGCCATCTTGTTGGTGATCAACTTTGTCATTGGCTTCATTGCACCCAATGTCGATTGGCGAGCACACCTCGGCGGGCTGGTGACAGGTGCTGCGATGGCGGCGGTGTTGGTGATGGCACCGCGGGCGCATCGAATGCTTTGGCAAGCCCTGGGTGTTGCCGGGATTCTCATAGTGTTGGGCGCGATAGTCACCTGGCGCACCGCTGAACTGGTCGCAATGTTTGCGCCTATCGGGGGCTTAGCTACCTAGGGCACGGGTTTGGGTATTGCGGTTGCAGCAAACTGTCCATTAGCATTTGATCATCGGCCTGTCCCGAACCGCGATCACTTTCACGGGACTTGTTCTTGCGTTCACTTTAACTGCGCCATCGGCGCAGGCGATCCGCCCGATGGATCCCGAGAGCCCAGCGCATTCCGGGTTCAGCATGACACCGCCCTCGGCCGCTTATGTAATGGCCTTTCACACCTGCTCCTCGGACTGCGAGAACCCAAGGGGACACCCCGTTCGGCTGGTGCAGTCGCAAGACGGCGCGGTTTGGTCCGATGTGCCCGGGTGGAAGCCGCTCTCTGGCTCAGTGCCCGACGCGATTCGCCGCGGCAACACGTTTTACGTCATCGGGGCTGGACTAACCCGCATCGATATGACCACGGGCCAAGCGACCGCCGATCGCTTCTCGGTGAAGAAGTCAGATGGGTCGAACGCGCTGGCGCGTGACGTAAGTTTTGCCGGGCAATTGCCGGACGGCCGATTCGTGATCGCATACGTGCCACCCATGCAGGAAGTCGTGGGCGCAGCCTCGATCCCCGTCGAAATCGCGGTGGAGGACAAGGGCAGCGGCGGCGCCAGCTACACCTTCTATGCCACCGCGATTTCCATTGGCAGCGGGAGTTTGGCGGTCCCGGGCCAGCCGACTGATCCCGATGTTTTCTACAACGGCAGCCAGTGGGTGCTCTATGTGTCCGTCGGTGCCAATGTCATTTCCTTCACTAGCAGCAGTGTCACCGGGCCCTATGACGTCGCCTCGGCCACTGTTGTCTCAAAGAGTGCTGGCGGGGTACCGGCGGGCGTGCAGTCTGACTCGGGGGTGATGACATTCGTCAACTCGGGTCCCTCGCGGGAGAGTCTCGTCATCCAACGCGCGGTGTCTGCCACCGGGACGACGGCCATTCCCGCTGCGGATTTCAGTACCGTCCTCACCGGTGCCGCCTATGGCGCGACGACGGCGGAGAGCCCAGGTATCGCCCGGAATACGACGGGTACCAGTTGCGGAACGGGCTGCGCCGCCGCGGCGACGGCAATAGCGCTGAGCAAGGCGGGGCGACCTGGATCACGGTGCACCACCGCCGGTAAACAGGGCACCTGGAAGGGCAAGGTACTGGTGTGCAAGAAGGTGAAGGGGAAACTAGTGTGGTCCCGGGCCGCATAGCCGAAGTTAAAAGCGCGCAATTACCGGAATTTAACTGTCCGTAAATCGGATCGAACCCTGGATGCGGCAGTATGCACAAGTTGTCCCGGGCTGGGGATAAATAACACCGGTGTAACTCGTTGGTGGACTAGCGCCAACGGGTGGAAAGAATGAAGCCGGCGCAGATGAAACCAAAGCCGATGGCCACATTTATCAAGGCATTTAGGTCGCGCATGACCGGGATCGACGAGCCGGCGATATAGAACACCACGATGTAGACCAGGCCGATGATGAAACAGGCCGACATTGTCGGTGCCAACCAGCGCGAGGAACCGAGGCGGGCGACCTTGCGCTCACCCTTGGACTGCTCCGGGGTGTAGCGCACTTCCTTCTTGCGGCCCTTGGACTCTGGCACGTTAAAACCCTCCTGCGACAACTGGACTCGGGCGAGCCCAGCGGACCCACATTAGATGACAGGTAGGGCCGGTGGGAACAATGGCCCGGTGACCCGGATTCTCGTCGTAGATAACTACGACTCCTTCGTCTACAACCTGGTGCAGTATCTCGCCCAATTGGGCGCCGAGGTGGTAGTGCGCCGCAATGACGAAGTCACACCCGCGCAAGCCTTGGAGTTTGACGGCGTGCTGCTCTCACCGGGCCCAGGGACACCCGAGGACGCCGGGGTTTGCCTCGCCATAGTTCGTGAGTGCGGCGGGCGCGTGCCGATTCTGGGAGTGTGTCTGGGCCACCAGGTGATCGCGGTGGCATACGGCGCGAGGGTGAACCGGGCACCGGAATTAGTACATGGCAAAACCTCACTGGTGCACCATCAAGGTCAAGGGGTACTGGCCGGTCTGCCGAACCCATTCACCGCGACCCGCTACCACTCACTTGCGATGGACCCATCAACGGTGCCGGCGGCACTTGAGGTGACAGGCACCACCGAGTCCGGGGTGATCATGGCCATTCGTCATCGCGAACTCAAGGTGGCTGGTGTGCAGTTTCATCCCGAATCGGTCTTGACCGAAGGCGGCCACCACCTACTAGCGAATTGGTTGGTGGCTTGCGGTGCACCCGGCGCCCTAGCCATGAGTGTTGGACTGACCCCGGTCGTTGTTCGCACCTAATCTGGTCTTAATGATCAGGTCTATTAATGACCAGGTTTAAGCAGGCGGTGTCGGGGCTTCGGTAACCACCGGAGGCGGCTCCGGTGTCGGGGCTTCGGTAACCACCGGAGGCGGCTCCGGTGCCGGTGCCGACTCCGTCGGGAACGGTTCAATTGGTGCCTCGTTCGTTGGCTCCGGCGCGATCGCGACGGTGATGGTCACCAAGGTGCCGCGGTCAACAGCGGTGCCAGGTAGTGGGCTTTGAGCTAACACGGTGCCAGAGGGCACGGTGTCATCTAATTGCTCAACTACTTGCGCATCGAGTCCGGCTTGCACTAGGTCGCTGCGCGCCTGGGCGACATTCACTCCGATAACCGCGGGCACTCGCACTTGACCTGATGAAACACTGATCGCGATCATCGAGCCAGCCTCAATCTGCGTACCTTCGGGTGGATCCTGCGCGAGTACGTAACCTGTTGGCTGACTTGATGCTTTCTCCTTGATGGTGCCAAGTTGCAAGTTCGCGTCACTTAACGCAAGGCGCACCGAATCAAGGGAGGTAAGACCGACAAGTTGCGGAACGGTGGCCTGCTCGAGACCGCCACTGATGGTGACATTAACCGCTTGATTCTGTTCGATGGTTTCACCGGCCGCGGGTTGCTGCGCGATGATGGTGCCCGAGGGCCGCTCGGATACCTCCGGGGTTTGCGCACCTAGGCGAAGTTGAAAGTCCGCAAGTTCGGTGGTGGCCTGCTCGATGGTCAAGCCATCAAGATTGGGCACTTGCACTTTACTTACGGCAGCGGCACCGAAAACAAATCTGGCGATAAGCACCGCACCCAAAATCGCACCGACAATGGCGACCAAACTGATGATGGTGAAGCCGATCCGTCGCCCGGTCTTGCTCTTAGTCCGGTAGGCCGGCTGCTTGTCAATGCCCGCCGCCGCAACCGGTGTCATCCGCTGGGTTTGATCAAGGGTGATCATCGGTACGGCAGCGGTAACCGGTGAACCAGCTATTGCCCGCTCGACATCAGCACGAAACTCCGCGGCAGTTTGGTATCTGTCATCGGGTCTCTTCGCGAGGGCGCGTAACACCACCGCATCGATTTCCGGGGTGACTCCCGGATCAACCTGCGAGGGCGGCGTTGGCATTTCGGAGACATGCTGATAAGCGATCGAGACCGGCGAGTCGCCGGTAAATGGTGGCTTACCGGTGAGCAGTTCGTAGAGCAGGACACTGGCTGAATACAGGTCACTGCGGGCGTCAACAACTTCACCGCGCGCTTGCTCCGGGGAGAGATACTGCGCGGTACCCATCACCGATTGCGCCGAGGTCATCGTTGCCGTGTTGGTGTCGTTCATGGCGCGAGCGATGCCGAAGTCCATCACCTTGACGTCACCGGTGCGAGTGAGCATCACGTTCGCGGGCTTGATATCGCGATGCACGATCCCGTGCCGGTGCGCGTAGTCCAGTGCTGAGAGCACCCCGGCGGTGATCTCCAGGGCTCGTTCGGGCAGTAGCCGCCGCCCACTTGCGAGAAGTTGGCGAAGGGTCATGCCATCGACGTACTCCATGACGATGTAGGGCACGATCACCGCGGTCTGGCCCGCACCCATCAAGGTGTCTTCACCGGTGTCGTAAACCGCGACGATATTGGGATGATTCAAGGCCGCGGCGGATTGCGCCTCCCGGCGAAAGCGGGCTTGAAAGGACGGGTCACGGGCGAGATCTGGTCGCAGGATCTTCACGGCCACCCGGCGCCCAAGGCGCACATCGCGCCCCTCGTGCACCTCGGCCATGCCACCGCGGCCAATAACCTCACCGATCTGGTAGCGGTCACCGAGCATTCGGCCCGGTTCAGTCGTCATGGGTCCATCATCTCAGGCCCGGGGCGGATGTCGTGTACCTGCGCGGGGCTCATCATCGAAGTACCGCCTTGATAACCTCGCGCGCGATAGGAGCCGCCAACCCGTTGCCAGTTATCTCGGTGGCACCTGACTCCTCAATGACGACGGCGACGGCCACCTGCGGGTTCTGCGCTGGCGCAAAAGCCACGAACCATGCCACCGCGGGCCGGTCGTTATCGGTCTCGGCGGTGCCGGTCTTGCCGGCAACCTGTACCCCGGTGATCTGGGCGTTGCTGCCGGTGCCGTTCGCCACGACGTTGACCATCATCTCGGTGAGTTGCGCCGCATGAAGGGGTGTCATGGCAGCTTCGAACTTCGTTGGCTCGGTGGTTTGCAAGATCGCAAGATCCGGGCCCCGCACCTCTTGCACCAGATACGGTTCCATCGTTACCCCGTTATTTCCGATGGCCGCACCTACCATCGCCATCTGCAGTGCGGTAGCCCGCACATCGAATTGCCCGATGGCACTAAGTGCGGTCTGGGGGGCGTCCAGCTCAGCCGGAAAGCGCGAGGTGGCGGCTTTGAGGGGGATCTGAAAACTCGTATCAAACCCCATCAACTGGGCTTGTCGTCGCAGCGCCTCATCACCGAGTTGCACGCCGAGCCACGCAAATGCGGTGTTGCACGAAATCGCTAGGGCCCGTTCCAGGGTGACTTTGCCATCAGGGCCACATTCCTTACGGTTCCAGTTCTGAAGTTCACTTGTCGACAGTGGCAGTCGATAGAAAGCCGGGCCGGGAAGAATTGAGTCCGGGGTGTAAAGACCAGATGCCAAGGCCGCGGCCGTCGTCACCAATTTGAAAGTAGAACCAGGTGGATTTAGTGCGACGATCGGACGATTCAGCAGTGGTTTCGCCGGGTCGGCCTTGAGCTCCTCGTAGTAGGCGCGGATGGTTTCAGGAACTTGACTGGTTAAGAGATTGGGATCAAATGACGGTGACTGCACCGAGGCCAAGATGCGACCGGTTGTCGGTTCGATCGCAACTACTGCACCGACCTTGCCCTTCAAGCCTTTAAATGCCGCTACCTGCGCTGCTGCGTCAATTGTTGTGGTGACGGCCCCGCCAACGGGTTGACGTCCGGCAAATAGCTGGGAGATCCGGTCCACGAAGAACAGATCCGACTTACCGGTAAGCACGCGATTCTCGGTGCGCTCTAGCCCGGTGGCGCCGTAAATCAGCGAATAGAAACCGGTGATCGGTGCGTAGAGCGGACCATCGTCGTAGGTGCGCAGATAACGCAGCGTGTTGCCGGTCTCAACCGACTTAGCCACCGGATTAGCGCCGACGAGGATGGGGCCGCGCTCACGGTCATACTCGGCCAGCAGGATCCGTTGATTACCCGGGCGCTCGCGATAGTCGCGGGCGAGCACCACCTGGATGACGGTGATGTTCACCAATAGGGCAACCAGCAGCAGCGCGAGTACGCCCCCGATAAGTCGAATCTGCCTACTCATCATGTTCGAGGCACGTACCTCACACGCGCCGCACGACTTGAGTCAACGCATCATCGGCATCAAATTGTTGAACTTCAGGGCGTCGAGCGCGATCGGAGATCCTGATCAACAACGCGATGATCACCCAGTTTGCAACGAGGGAGGAGCCGCCGTAAGAGAGGAAGGGCGTGGTCAAGCCGGTCAGCGGAATCAACCGCGTAACACCACCGATGATCACGAATACTTGCAATGCCAACGTAATTGCGAGCCCGGCCGCCAGTAATTGACCGAATGAGTCACGCACGGAAACCGCGGTGCGCAACCCGCGTTCGATTAGCACCGCATAAAGCAGGAGGAGTGCGAACATGCCGGTCAGGCCAAGTTCTTCGCCAATGGCCGCGACGATGAAGTCGGTATTTGCGAACGGCACGAAAGTCGGGAAGCCCTGCCCCAGGCCCGCACCCATGATGCCACCGTTGGCGAAGCCGTAAAGGGATTGCACAATCTGATAGCCGGTGGTGTCGGCATAGGCCCAAGGGTCCAACCACACCGTCACGCGGTTGCGCACATGCTCAAAGAGTTGGTAGGCCAAGTAGGCCCCGACGGCGAAGAAGAGCGAGCCGATGATGAGCCACGATCTACGTTGCGTCGCTATATAGAGCATCGTGATGAATAGTCCGAAGAAAAGCAGCGAGGTGCCAAGATCTCGTTCAAATACCAGCACCCCGAGTGAGACCACCCAGGCGATGACGAGTGGGCCGAGGTCGCGCAATTGCGGAAACCCAAGGCCTAAGAACTTAGTGCGAACCAAAGCCAGCGAATCACGCTTGACGACTAGATAGCCCGCGAAGAACAAGGTGAGCAGGATCTTGGCCGCCTCTGCGGGCTGGAACGAGAGCCCGCCGACGCGCACCCAAAGGGTTGCACCATTTACGGTGGTGCCGATTATTGGCGCTAACGGCAGTATCAAAAGAATGAGACCAAGTAGCCCAAAGGAGTAGGTATAACGCTGCAGGCGGCGGTGGTCTTTAACCAAAATCAGCACCGCTACGAATAGCACAACGGCGATCGCAAACCAGGTCAACTGCGCATATACATCCGGAGTCGGCTGGGGTGCACTGTTGCGCTCAGCGCGCTGCGCTGCGGCAACGTCAATCCGGTAAATCATCAACAAGCCAAGGATCGTGAGCAAGGTGGCCACCGGTAGCAAAATCGGGTCGGCGTACTTGGCTTTCCAGCGCACCACAAGGTGCATTACCAAGGCGAGTACCCCGACCACGCCGACGGTGACCCAAAGGCGACTGGGTGTGCCTTCACCGGTGGACCAACCGATCTGCAAGGTGCCAAGGACACCTAGGGCCCAGGCGCAGATCAGCAGCAGTAGTTCGGTGCCGCGGCGACTTGGTTGACGCCTGATGGATTGTGGTTCACTTTCGCTCACGGAAGGGCTCCGGGGCAACCTGGTGGCGGTATCGAACTTTTACAACCGGCGGCGCGCGACTGCAACTCGATGATAATGCGCTCGGCGTCGGCGGCGTTCCCGGCGGGGATGGTCTTGCTCACCAACTCCTGATCGAAAAGTGGCAAGGCACCTACGGGCAGGCCGGTATCGGTGGCGAGTTGCGAAAGTGAGATCCCAACGAGAGTGCCGGGTACCCCGTTGTAGATGGCGACGCTGCCGGTACCGGGATTGCCGTTAACGGCGACGTACCACTGCGCGGTGAGCCAACTGCGGGCAATTAACAATGCACCCAACAGCGCAAGAAGCACTAAAACGACGGCAAGGACACTGATAAGGACGGTGCGCCGGCGCCGGCGCAACCGCTCGGCCTTGGCAACTTCGGCCAGGGACTCGCGGTAGGCGCGCTCCGCGGCCGGCACCACCAACTCGGAGTCGATCAGGGCAATCGGTGTGGTCGGTGGGCCACCGGTTACCCGCGGCGGGGCATCGGGGCGGTCCGGGTCAAGTTGGGCGTCGTCGGGGAAGTGCACATTCGGTAGTCGAAGGCGCACCCTTGGTTCACCCGCCGCGCCAACTACAACCGGCAGCACTGGTTCTGCATAGTGGCTGACACCGTCGGCGAGTTCTTCGACCTCGACCACATCGGCAATTACGACCGTG
The DNA here is from genome assembly GCA_027729805.1 of Actinomycetota bacterium. Classification (GTDB taxonomy): domain Bacteria; phylum Actinomycetota; class Actinomycetes; order S36-B12; family S36-B12. The sequence continues at coordinate 3,160 of JAQCEO010000039.1, read as the reverse complement.
ACGTTATCGGGCGCCCCACGCTCAAGGGCCAGATCAACGAGTGCGGTCACGCACCCGGTCGGATCACCTTGACCAAGCCACTCGGTGATTTCCTCGAAACTCAAGACTCCGGAGAGGCCATCAGAACACAAAAGATACCGATCCCCGACCCGGGCCTCACGCATTGACAAATCCGGTTCGACCGGGTTGATGCCATCTACCGCGCGCATGAGGAGCGATCGCTTGGGGTGAGTCGCGGCATCGGCCGGTGTAATGCTGCCGCCGTCGATCAGAGTTTGGACGTAGGTGTGATCGTGCGTGAGTTGCGCGCACTCACCCTCGCGCAACCGGTATGCGCGGGAGTCGCCAACATGCACCAGAGCGATGCGATCACCGAGCCAGTAGATGCCGGTGACGGTGGTACCCATGCCGGTCAGTTCCGGGTCAGCGGCGATTACCCCGCCTATTACAAGGCCGACGTCGTCGATGGCATCGGCCAGAGCACTCAACACATCGGTTTCTTCCGGCTGGTGAACCTCTAGGGCGGCGACCGTCGCGATAGCCGAGGCCGAGGCCAACTCACCGGCGGCATGACCACCCATGCCGTCAGCAACTAGAAGTATTCGCGGGCTGGCGTAGCCGGAGTCTTCATTGCCGCGCCGAATTAGGCCGACGTCAGAGCGGGCGGCGTAACGAAGTTTCAGTGACATTTCGAGTTACCTCTGCATCTGCAAGGTGGTGCGGCCAACGCGAAGTGCCGCGCCAACAGGTAGCACGGTTGGGGTAGTTATTCGGGTGCGATCGATCCAAGTGCCATTGGTCGAACCGAGATCCTCAACAACCCAAGCCCCCTCGGATGGGTAGACCCGGGCATGTCGGCTCGACGCGTAATCATCTTCGATCACGACCGTGGAGTCGGGTGCACGACCGATGGTCACTTGCGCGGTATTTAATGGAATCACCGTCCCCGTCAACGGGCCTTCGGTAACAACGAGTTTGGTGCCCCGCACCTTCGACGCCCTTGCTACTTTCGCGGGCTTGGGTGCTTTGACCGGTCGTGCCCGACCGGTGGGTCGGGTCTCAGCAGGTTGGCGCAGATCCCTGCGCAGTACCAAGATAGTTATCAGGACGAATAACCACAGCAGGCCTAAGAAGGCCAGACGGATGAGGGTGAGCGCGAGCTCAGACACGATCAGCCGCTCCGAAACACCAAGGTTGTTGAGCCCAAGGAAACCGAGCCACCGTCTTCAATGGGCGCTTCGGTGACTTTGGCCCCGTTGACGAAAGTGCCGTTGGTTGAGCCTAGATCGCGCACGAGCACTGGTTGGCCCATGATGATTTCACAGTGATTGCGTGAGCAGCCAGGATCGTCAACACGAATATCGGTGTCACTACCGCGCCCCAACCGGTTAATTGCCCGCACCAAGGGATAAGCGGTATCGCCGAGGACTAACCGTGGTTGATCGCCAACTGGTGCATTACTCCCGGCTTGCTTGGCACTGACCTCTGCGCGCGCCTCGCTGCGCACCCGGAAGATCCCGGTCTCCAGATCCTCGTCGGTGCTGATGCTCACGTGCACCGAGCCAAGCAGGGTGTACTGCTGCTCGGTGCCATAAGCCTTGACCAGATCACCCAACTCAGTCTGCAGGGCATCGCGAAATACGGCCAACCGCTTGTAGTCGTGGTCCGAAAGCTCGACATTGAAGATATTCGGGATGACGGTGCGATCGCGCCCGGTGACGGCGGCCCGGTCATCAATTTCGCGCTGCAAAGCAGCAGCAATCTCGACCGGCTGCACCTCGGCCTTAAAAGCCCGGGCGAAGGCGCCATTGACCATGCGGTCGAGGGAGTCCTCGAACCGTTCCAGCAACCCCACTTGCACTCCTTGAAAGCCGGTCAATCAGTCAACCTTGATGGTAACCCGCCGCGAGGGGGGCTGGCGGGAGGCGCCCGGGGGGCCGAGCCAGTGAATCTGGCGCGCAATCAGGGTCGAAAGGGCCGGGCACCGCTGGTAGATCGCGCAGAAGTCCATGTTGCCGTGCTAGCGCATCATGCCGAGCAGGATGACTCAGGGCATACCAGTTCCCGGCGCGCGCCAGCCTTTAAGTTCTGGCCATGGGTCGGTGACGACTTCGTCGGGTGCGATTACGCCATCGGGGATGGCGAAGCCACCGTGCAGGGCGCCCAGTTGCTCCAACTTTGACAACCGCACTTCAATGTCGGTTGCAGCGTCAAGCAGTTGGGCCACCCCTAAAGATCAAGCCCGGACTATGCGGCGTGCTTGCAACCAGTGCAATTGCAGTCAACACACACGCAACTGGAGCACTTGTCGCCGCCGCAAGATGAGCAACTGCAGACATTGTGATTGCAGGTGGCGCAGGTGCAGTCAGCGCAGTCACAGGTGGCGCAGATGTCGTTACAGGTGGTGCATTCGCAGGTAGCGCACTCGTCGTAGTGGCCCTCATGCTCACGATGGGAATGGCCATCGTGGATGTAGTCAACATGATCATCGTGTATAACTCCGAGATGACCACATGATGGTCCGTGGGTATGGTTGTGAACTTCGGCTGGGCGGTGCTCGGTTATTGTCATGAAGTCTCCTCATAAACGTGCTCTAGTGCGTCTCTTATGATGTTGGAGACGTGGTCGTCGGTGACCTCATAGATGATTTCTTTCCCATTTCGATTTCCGGTGATGATCTTGGCGAGTCGCAGCACTCGAAGGTGCTGTGACACCAAGGGTTGGCTTACTCCCGTGGCTCCCGTTAGTTCGTGCACGCAAAGCCGTTTTTCCAGGAGTTCGAGGACTATCTGAAGCCGAATGGGATTAGCAAGGACCTGAAAAAACTCGGCGGTGACCTTGAAATCGTTCAGCTTGTGCTGCGTTAACATATGCACATATTAGCATGTGTTTATATGATATGGCAATCCGGCTGTAGTAGGTGGGCCGATCCCGGGCACTGGAAGTGGGCGAAAGTGGCTGGGAGCGCTAGCTTTGCCGTATTTGTGATGCCCGAAGACTTTTGAACCCGTGGCTTTCCTAGGTGACCGGGGCGGAGATCTGGAACCGACCGCGGCGCAGGAGCGTAATCGGCATTGGTGGGACCGGCTTCTCACCCCATCCGATTGCTTCTATCGAAGTAGCATCGGTGCGCTGAGCGGACGTATCAACGGCTGGGCAT
>JAQCEO010000038.1 GCA_027729805.1 Actinomycetota bacterium | reverse complement strand
GTACCCACCCTTCGAACTCAGATAACCCTGACATCGGGCGGCGCCTGAGCCTTGCCCGCCCAGGCTAGGGCGACCTGAGCCCGCTCACCTTCAACCTGACCGAAGGGTCGGTGAGCACAGCCACCGGGGCCATCGAACTCTGGGGGATCTGACCTCTATCATGGAGGGGTGCTGAGCGTGATCGCCGGAATCACCTATCCGACATTCCCCGCCATCGAGATCGGTCCATTACGTCTGATGACTTTCGGGCTGTTCGTGGCGATCGGGGTGATCGCCGGAATCTACGTCGGAGCGCGGCGCAATTTGCGCTATGGGATTCCGCGATCAGAGACCGAGAAGGTCGCCTTGATCCTCGTTGGCATCGGCTTCGTAGGCGCGCGCTTGCTCTGGGTGGTCACCCACTTGGAGGAGATCCAGTCACCAATCGACGTCATAGCGGTCTGGGACGGTGGCCTACAGTTCACCGGCGGGTTTGTCACTGCGATCTTGGTGGCACCGTTGCTCACGCGGAAGTGGCCGAAGGATCGCCGTTGGGAACTTCTCGATGGCGCGGTGCTTGGTCTGGCCGTCGGTCAGATGATCGGTCGGTTGGGCTGCGTTGCCGTCGGTGAGCACCTTGGCGGCCCCACGGATTTCTTCCTAGGTTGGACCTACACCGGCGGCACGGTGATCGAGGGACCCCTCGAGGTGGGCGTGACCTACCACAACGCTGCGTTGTATGAGTTCATGTGGTTGATCCCGATCATCTTGGTGCTGCTGTACTTGGACAAGAAGCAGGTCCCCGCCGGGGTGATGGCGGGCAGTTTCGCCATCATGTACGGCGTCGCACGTTTCCTCACCGACTTCGTGCGGATCAACGATGAGCGGCTCTACGGCCTCACCGGCGCGCAGTACATGACGGCCGGACTCACCCTGTTCGGGGTCTGGGTGGTGTGGCGTTCGCTGCGGCGCCACCGCGAGGCGGAGCCACAATCCGTTGAAATTGCGGGAACCCCGGGCCAGTCCACAGCGTCTGAGAACTGATATGTGCGTGCAATGTGTCCAAGCCGGGGCGAGTATGGTGCCCCCGGCTTTGGCTGTCCTAGGCGGCATGGTGTGGAAGCACCGCCGCGAGGAGCAGCGGGCCGAGGCCGACGCCGCAACGGAGACCACAAACTAGGGTCGCACCATGGCACCCGAGGAGATCTCCGCGTCTGAACCCCTAGTCGCTGAACGACGCAAGCGCTCCTGGATCCGCCTAGGTGCAGCGCTTTTGGCTCTGCTGGCCCTAAATATCCTCGCCTACTGGCTGATCGGATTGCCCCCGGTCCAAGACTTCTTCCGCAATCTCCAGGGATCGGTCTTCCTCGGATCCTTCCTCCTGGCCTTCTTCACCAACTTCACCGTCGCCGTCCCGATCCCCTACAACCCGATCATCTTGCAAATGATGGAAACCGCGTCGATGCCGTGGTTGGTCGCGATCACAACTGCGGCCGGTGCCACCCTCGGTGAGACATCCGGATTCCTCGCCGGGCGGGCGGGCAAAGGCTCCTTTGCGGGCACCAAGTTCGCCGCGTGGATGGCGCGACAGCTGGCGCGCCCGGTGCGCGCGTTCGTGGTCCTGTTCCTGGTTTCGGCGGTGCCGTTTCCCGCATTCGATGTCGCGGGGTTGCTCTCCGGGGCGCTCGGCGTGCCGGTGAAGATCTTCTACCCGGCGGTCTTCCTCGGCCGACTCGTGCGGTTCCTGCTGTTCGCAGCATTTGCCGCGTGGGTCACCACCTGACGATCATGACGGGGCGATGCGGTAAAGAAAACCATGCGCGCCCTACAGTCACGCGAGTGACCCCTTCCCACGGCGGTGGAGTCGGTTCGCACCCGCTTGCTGCAACTTAGCGGCTGTTAGCCAGTTCACGTCGGCGCACCAACGCGACCCCAACGGTCGCAAGGGCGAACCCGCCAAGGGAAAGGGCCGAGAGCTGTTCGCCAAATAGTAGGTAGGCCTCAAAAAGTGTCACCGGCGGCACGAGGTAGTACAGGCTTGATACGCCGGTGGCGGTTCCGATGCGAAGTAGCCAAAACATAAGCAACACCGCGCCAATGGAAAGTGCGAGCACCAGCCAGGTAAGTGCGCCGATGAACGTCGGGGTCCAATTGATGATGATGTCTTCGGTTAACAAGGCGAGCACTGCCAGCAGTATCGCCGCCGCGGCGTACTGCACCGCCGTGCCAGGTAGCAGCGAGATACTCGCCCCGTACTTCTTTTGCAGCACCGTGGCAACGGATGAAGAGATGAGCGCGACCACGGCCGCAAGCACGGCCACCGGTGCGTAGTCGCTGGGGTTGCCCTGCTGCATTAGACCTGGTGTCAAGACCGTGATGGCTCCGACTAAGCCAAGTGCGATCCCGAGCCACTGCCGTTGTACGAGATTTTCACCGAGTGCTGGGCCGGCGAAGACTGCCACTAGAACTGGTTGCAGGCAAACAACAAGCGCGGTCACGCTGACCGGTAGGCCCAGACCAATTGCGACGAAGACCCCGCCGAGGTAGCCCGCATGCAATAGCACACCTATAACTGCCGATCGCCGGTAGTCGCTAGCGGCCTTGGGCCAAGTGGAGCGCCACAGCGCCGCGAGTAATGCAAGAACTGCTGCCGCAATAATCAACCGGATAGCAAGTAGCGCAAAGGGTGGCGCATAGGGCAATCCGTATCGGGCTCCGACAAAACCGGTGCTCCACAGCAATACGAAGACTACCGGCGCCGCAAGAGTCAGCAGCCGTTTCACAGCCGAAGGCTAACGGTAGTGATTAAATGTCATATGACTTACCGGCGACTGACGCGTTGTCGTAGGGCACTTGTGCTGATTGGGCTGGTCGCTGCGCTGGTGAGTGCATGTGGTCGTGGGGAGGCAGCATCACAGGCGCCCGAAGGTGCGATGGGCTTGCTTTTGGTTGCTCAAGACGAACGCACAGCAGCGCCAGCAATTACCGGTGACGGTCTCACCGGTGGCTCAATAAGTATCTTGGATTACCCGGGCAAGTTGGTGGTGCTGAACGCATTCGCGTCTTGGTGCACCCCATGTCAAAGGGAGTTGCCCATATTGGTGGCCGCTCAAAAGGCGTATCCAAATGTGCAGTTCGTGGGCCTTGATGTTAAGGACAATGATGAGGCCGCGCTCGGGTTCCTCGCTGCGGAAGGTGCGACCTATCCAGTAATCAAAGATCCTGCTGGAGACCTGTTGGCTCAGTTCACAATGAATCCAACCAGGGGGCTACCAGTTACTTTCTTCATTGATGAACAGGGCAAGCTCGCGGGGCGAATCCTTGGGGAAGTGACTACCGATAATCTGGAAACTGCGCTTAAATCGTTCATGTGACATTTATTTTGGCAGGGCCTACACTGGCAAAGCCGCGACAGCAAGTCGCGGCTGATGGATGGAGCGGCGCATGAGTGAAAACACAGTTGAAATAGGCGAAGACGTTGAAGTCGATGTTGTTCTTGGCGAAGGCGGTGTGCCCATCGGAGCGATTGTCGATGACATAATCGTCGCGACCAGCGCCGACGGCTCCGTCGTTGACGAGACCATAGATGTGCTGGATGCTGAGGGTAATATTGTTCTCGAGGATGAAATCGTGTCGGTTTATGACGGAGACGGGCAGCTGATCGAATCAGAAGAAACCATCACCGTTATCGACTAATTGGTCACCTACGCTGCGCCGCTCTAATGCTAAAAGGCATCGACTTGCTGCTTAGCGGTGGGTTGTTGAAAGTGCGGGGCGACATGGGTGATGGGGTCCAGTTGCTGGTCTTTGCTCGAGACTATCCCGCTGCGACTGGCACAGGAGAAATCACAAACATCAAGACTTTGTACAAATCTCCACAACTTTTCGGGCTTCTGTGTACTGTGGTCAAGTGACAATCCGGCGCGTGTACGCGGTTTTAGCTGGAATCACTTGGTTTGCTCTTGCCCTTGGTTGGCTTCTCACGATCTTTAACGTTTATCCGGTGGGCGCCCTCTATGAGAATACTCTTGGGGACAATCCGGACGGCTTGGCCGGCGCATTTGGTCGTCTCATCGATTCACTTAGTTACTTCACAAACGTGAGTCTCGTGATTGTCGCGGTGGTGTCAACCATGTTGGCTAGAAATCCGGACCGAGGTGGCGCAGTCTGGCGTGCTGTTCGGATGGATTCTCTCACGATGATTTCAATTACCGGACTGATCTATGCAATTTTACTTGCCCCTGACGCCGAGGTCCAAGGTTTAGATATAATCACGAACGCCCTCAAGCACTACATCGTGCCGGTAGTAACAGTGCTGGTGTTCTTAATCATCGGCCCAAGACGACAGGTTTCCCTAGCCTCGGTCTTCACTGCTTTAGTAATTCCGATCACGTGGGCCGCTTACACACTGGTCCGGGGTGAGGTCATTCAGGCCTATCCTTATGGTTTCTTGAACGTGATTGCGTATGGGTTGCCCGCGGTACTTGTCAACATCGCGGGAGTGGCTGCCCTTGGCATTGTTATGGGATTAATTTTCTGGGCCTTGGATCGCGTCTTGGGTCGGCGGACCAGCACCACGAAAGTTGGTTAGACCGGTACGCCCGTCAGCTGACCGGTGCAACAAGTAGCGCAATGTGGTTCGGCTTTTCTGCGAGAACTGCTAAAGGAAGTGATGCGTAGCTTTAATCACACCGCACTCGCTAGTCCACTTGCCCTGGCCCTGGCGCTGGCCTTGGGCGTGGTGGCCGCGCCCACCGCGCGGGCCGACTCGCGTAAGCCCGCAGACATGATGCTCAACTCATTGCCGGTTTCGGTCGAGATGGCATCGGGTTACGCGCGATCACTATTTCGGCATTGGACAGACCGCGACGGCAACGGGTGCGACGCCCGCAAAGATGTGTTGATCGCGGAAGCAATATCAGGTCGAGTAGCCGCCTGCACCGTGGTGGGCGGGGTGTGGCAGTCGGCCTACGACGGAGTCACCACCTCAAACTCGAGCACCTTCGATGTTGATCATCGCGTACCGCTTAAAGAGGCTTGGGACTCGGGTGCTTGGCGTTGGTCGGCATCGACCCGTGAGGCATTTGCGAATGACCTGGGTTACGCGCACTCGCTGATCGCGGTGAGTGCGTCGTCAAATCGCTCGAAATCTGATCGCGACCCGGCCGACTGGTTACCCAAGTACGACGTCTGCACCTATGTCAAAACTTGGATAGCGGTCAAGTATCGGTGGCGCCTTTCGGTCGATAGCACCGAGAAGTCGACCCTGAACCGGCTACTGGGTTCGTGCCCCGGACTGATGCTGGTCCCTGATCTCGCCGCCGTGATTACGGATCCAAATGCTGCGCGTCCGAGTGCATCAGAGGTGGTGACGGCCGACCCGGGGGCGGGCACCGGTGGCGCTACCGATCCACGACTTGGCACTTGCCGCGAAGCGATCGCTGCGGGTTATGGTCCCTATGTTGTCGGCCGCGATGAGGAGTATTCGTGGTACATCGATCGTGATAAGGATGGCACTGTCTGCGAGCGCTAGGCCACGACCTGGCCGTTCCTGGTTTGGCCGAACACCGCCTGCCTTTAGCCTGTAGGCCATGACACTGGTCGCTGGGGTCGACACTTCAACCCAATCGGTCAAAGTGGTTGTCCGGGACGCCGACACCGGGGCTTTCGTGCGGCAGGCTAGTGCGCCGCATCCTGACGGCACCAGCGTTGATCCGTCGAAGTGGTGGTCGGCCCTGCAACTGGTCGCTGGCCGCCGAGTCCGGTGGGCTACTTGATGGGGTCAGCGCCCTCAACGTCGCCGGCCAACAACATGGCATGGTGGTACTCGATGAGCAAGATGAGGTGATTAGACCCGCCTTGCTTTGGAATGACACCAAGTCGGCCGCGGCCGCCTGCTCGCACCGCTCGGCATTGGCGGTCAGGATCGCGGTGATCTCTAGCCCAGTCGTGGCTTCGATTAGCGGGCGATGAAAGTGGCGGCCGGCCAGGCCATTGCCGAGCAGTGCGATTTTCAGGTCAGTTGCCATCCGGCGAGTAAAGCAGCACACCCACCGGCCCGCTGGCAGCCACTGAACCCCAATAACGCAGGACTAGATTTTTAATGGAATATCTGATTTTTCACAAAAGATCCGGCACACTTGTCCCAGTCGTCCACCCCCCCGGGCGGCAGGCCATTAGGCCGTCGAAGAGCCTGCGTGACAGCCCCCCAGTTACGCGGGCTTTTCATTTTCCGCACCACACCTGCGTCAGCAACTTCTAAGCCGGCTGCCCAGATAACCTCACGCGGCAGTCCTCTGGCAGGATCAAGGGATGATCTTCACCTCAAGAAACCCGGCTGACTTCAACGAAATCATTGCGACTTTTCCGCTGGCGGCCGCGGCCGAGGTGAGCGAGAACTGCCGGGTTGCCCACGACGCCCAGCCGGGTTGGGCGGGTGTTCCCGCGCCGGCGCGTGGTCGAGTCATTGCGCAGGTTGGGCGCCTAGTAGAAGCGAATAAGGAAGCCCTCGCGACACTGGTTTCACGTGAGATCGGCAAGGTCTATGCGGAGGCACTCGGTGAGGTGCAGGAGGTCATCGATACCTGCGATTTCTTCCTCGGTGAAGGCCGTCGCATGTATGGGCAGACCATTCCAAGTGAAATGCCGGACAAGCAGCTGTTTACTTTCCGTAATCCAGTGGGTGCGGTGATGATCATTACGGCAGCAAACTTCCCGGCCGCCGTACCGTCTTGGTATTTCATTCCGGCCTTACTCACCGGCAACTCGGTGGTCTGGAAGCCCGCCGAGCATGCGGGTGCCATCGCACTTGCTATTGCTGAACTTTTGCATGCCGGCGGCGTACCCAAGGATGTACTTCGCGTCGTCATCGCTGATGGTCCAACCACCTATGCGGGCCTCGAGGCGGCGCTGGCGGCTGGGCATGTAGACAAGGTCGGGTTCACCGGTTCGACAGCGGTCGGGCGCAAACTGGGCGAGTTAGCCGGTCGGCACTTGCAATCACCTTGCCTGGAACTCGGTGGTAAGAACCCGATGGTGGTTATGCCCGATGCGGATATCGACCTCGTTATTGAAGGTGCTTTATTCGCCGGGTTTGGCACGGCTGGCCAGCGGTGCACCTCACTTGGCACCCTCTGGTTGCATCGGTCGATTCACGATGAGGTGCTTGCCCGTTACGCGCGAACAGTTTCGAACGCTGTCGTCGGCGACCCGTTCGCGGACGTACTTTATGGCCCGATGATCGACGAAAAGTATCTGGCCAACCACCTCTTGCACCTTGAGATGATTCAGCCGCACCACAGCGTCTACGGCTCAACCGGGGTTGGCCAAATCACCGCCGACAACCCCCGTTCAGGTTTCATCGGTGATCCCGCAATTGGCTGGTTCGCCCACCCGACCATCGTGGCCGGCGTGCGCCCCGGTGATGCCCTCTATGCCAACGAGACTTTTGGCCCACTTGTTGGCGTTGGTGTGTTTGATTCATTGGACGAAGCCATTGAGTTGGCGAATGGCCACGGTTACGGTTTATCAAGTGCGCTCTATTCGAATGACCCAACAACAATCTGGCGGTTCCGTCAAGGCATTAGTGCCGGAATGCTTTCGATAAATAATTCGACATCCGGGGCAGAAGCCCATTTGCCGTTTGGTGGCAATGGCAAGAGCGGTAACGGCTCCAGGCAAAGTGGCATCTGGGTACTTGACCAATTCACGAGGTGGCAGGCAATGAACTGGGATTACAGCGGTAAGTTACAAAAAGCGCAGATGGACGTAATTGATTTGCCACATGATCCAGGTTTCAAAATCAGCTAGTCACCGACTGGGCGGGGTTGCATGAAGCCACCCCTGACCACAACGTCGTCTGATTGACACCGAAGTGATCTCGCTGTTAGGCGCGCGACTCGAACATGCCAAGGAGGGCAGCAATCCCGAGCACCGATCGGGGTGAATATGCGGTCCGCCAGAGCCCACCGTGATTTGCTCCCTGCGCGAACAACTCCATCGGATTACCCAATTGGGTGGCTGGATTTGCGGTGGCTGTTGGGTTGCGCAGATCATGAACCAAGAGCGCTGCCATTAGCGCGGTCGATGTCGCCGGATCGAAAACTTCAATACCGAATTTGTCTGCACCAGCGTACGCCGCCGCCAGCGCTCGATTCTTGACAACCGATTGGGTACGCGTGGCGGGTGCGAGGTTTATTGAAACGGTAGTCCCCGATGAACGTGCCACCAAGGCGCGCCACCGCTGCATCCTTTTGGCCAGTGCGTAGTTCGCACCTTGTTGGGAGATCAACGAATCGTTCAGGCCGACCTCGGTTCCGTCGGCTGTGATAAGTGTGTGCGGGTAATTGGGTTCAAACTGCTTAAGGGTTCGAAGGGGGGCCTGTAGTAGCCCGCTCAACCCGCGGGAATCCCAGCGGCGACGGGCCTCAAGGACGGCATCAAGTGGCACCGTGAAGGTGTCGGTGGGCGTAGCCAGATAGGCGAGGGTGATGTCATCGCGGCTACCGAGTAGATCGGCAACCACGGCATCGGCTGCCATCGACAGCAGCACATGCGTTGCGCCGTCGGCATATGCATAGGTGCCGAGCACGAAGGGCTGCGCAATTTCAGCGAGCCAAGTGCGGACCTCTGGGGTTCGGGTAAGTAAATTCGCGCCGGCCACGTTCGCGATGGCGACATCGTCCTCGGGGTGCACTAGCCCATCGACGACCAGTGGCGGGTTGCCGTCGGCAGCAAACTCGATTGGGACTCGAAGGCTGCCCGCCGTGCTGCGAGTTACATCAACCAGTCGCTGCCAGATGGCTGGGCGTTGCAGGTCGATGGCGTGCACGGTGGCACCCCAGCGCAGTAGCGATCTGGTCGGGCCCATCTCGGCCCCGGCACCCAGCAGCGCGATATCCACCCCGCGCAAGTCGAGCCACTCGGGGTTGTCGAGCACCAGGCCAATGGCCGCCCCGAAACTCGGTTCGGCGATGCCACCGTCAACCCACTTGTCGACCTGGTCGCGCAGATGCCGTCCGAACAATCGCTTGCCCCGATATGGCACGGATAAATCCGACTTCAATTGGGCCTTGCCCTGGATCTGAAGAGAGCCGAAGCCCGGTGCGGTAAATGCCCCCATGGCGGCGTCGACGCCTAATTCTTGGCCGTTGCGGCCAAAGCGAAAGCGCCGATGCGCGGACGCTAGACCGTCGCGCGAGACTTGGAGTGCCGCATCGGGTGTCGCGGCGGCGGCCGCCACGATATCCCGGATAGGTCGTAGATATCCAGAGCGCCAGTCCTTGGTGTGCTCGATGCGCTCGGCAAGCTCGGGCGCGACCCCGCGGGCGCAATCTGCGAAGATCGCACGCCCGGTGGCGCCGGTACTGCGTTTGCCATCACCACCCGAAGGAAAGCACACCCCATCGGGGACATTGTCGTCTGAGTTCTCTGGCATCAGTGCTAATCCTTCATCTGTCCAGCAATTGCTTTCGATAAGGCGCTAACTCCGCGGTTCGGTCAACTCCGACGACGCCGACTAAACCGGTGTCATCGCAATACTCGACGATGCAGGCGTCATCGGCGGAACCGTCAACGATCTGGATTGAGGTAGCGATCCCGGGCATTCCGAAAGACTGGAGTTTGTAGGCGTACTGATCTGACCAGAAGGCGGGCATTGCCGAAAATGGCCCCTGATCGGGTTGCTCTCCACGCAGGAGCGCCGCGAGCGAGGCACCTGCGCGCCGACCGGTCTCGGTTGGCATGTTCCAGTGCTCGATGCGCCGCGGGATGTTGCCGAAGAGCGAGTTGGGATGCCGTGCGACATCACCTACTGCAACGATTGGAATTTCGGAATGAACAACCATCCCTTGATCGACAAGAACCCCGTCAGTGAGGTCTAGGCCATTGCCCTGGAGCCACTCCACATTGCACACCGAGCCGACAGCCTCGATCACAACCGATGCTGGTAGTTCGGTGCCGTCATCGAGCAGCACCGAAGTTACATGATCGCCACCGAGGAACTCTCGTACCGTGCGACCAAGGTGGAAGTCCACCCCGTGCTTGAGGTGGCGTGAGCGCATACCCAGCCCAAGCTCAGCACCCAGTGGTCGGATCATCGGCTGCTCGTCTAACGCAACGACATGTACTTCGCTGCCCAGCCCGCGCGCGGTGGCTGCTACCTCACAGCCGATGAAGCCGGCACCCATGATGACCGCGGACCGCCCCGGGGTTAGATAGTTGCGCACGTTCATTGCGTCATGGGCCGTGCGAAGTACGTGCCGACCGGTTTCGGGCCCCGGTATCGGTAGGCGACGCGGACGAATCCCGGAGGCGATGACCAAGCCGTCGAAGGCCAATTGAGTACCGTCGGCCAAGGTCAGGGTCCGTGCCGCAAGGTCGCTGCTGATCACCTGTGACCCTAACTGCCAGTTGACATCAGCAACCGATGGTTTACGACGGAACTCCAATTCAGCAACGTGAACTCCGGCGGAGAGCGCCTCCTTGGAAAGGGGCGGCCGGTTGTACGGCATTGACGGCTCATCTCCGACGACGGTGATGGCACCTTCAAAACCGGCAGCACGAAGTGACTCGGCGGCACGTAGGCCGCCGAGTCCTGCGCCAACTACGACAACCGATGCAGCCATGCCATTTGGATTATTTCTTATCGACCGTGATGGCTTGCATTGGGCAAATGTCAGCAGCACTTTCGATATCGGCGCGCCGTGACTCGTCGGCTTCCTTTACGTACTCAAGTTGTCCGTCACCATTTAGAGCGAACACGTCGTCGGCTTCAAAGCAGCACTGCCCGTAATTCTGACACTTTTCCATGTCAACGGTGATGATTACCACGCCTATTCCTCTTCGATTCGGGATGGATACAGATCCTTGGACGGTGTTCGGATGCCCCTGAACTCCCAGTCGCCACCCAGTGCGGTGGAAATTACTTCTTCGCTCTCACTTGGCTGCGCGCCAACATCGGTGCGAATCGGGGTTGGTCCTTCGACAATGTGGTTGCGCAGAATTCCTAAGCCCTCGACCTCGACCTCGACAATATCTCCGGGTTGGACCGGCCGGGAGAATGCCGGAGTGCCGGAGAAGAGTAGGTCACCGGGCACCAGGGTGATGGTCCGGGCAATGTCAGCGACGAGGTAATTCATATCCCATTCCATCTCCTCGGTGGTAGAGGACTGCTTCACCTGTCCGTTGACTCGAGTTTGAATTGTCTTGCCGTGGAAATCCCAATCGCTCACCACGCCGGGGCCAACGGGTGCCAAAGTGTCACTACCTTTGACTCTAAGCATTGACCCGGCATCGGTATCGCGGAAGTCATGCAGCCCATAGTCATTACCGATGGTGTAGCCGGCGATGTAGTCACCGGCCGCACTTGGTGAAACATTGCGGCAGGTGCGTCCGATCACGATGACGATCTCGCCCTCGTAATTGAGCCACTTGCAACCTCGGGGTCGCACCACCGCCGCGTTGTGGGAGTTCAGTGCGGTGATCGGTTTGTGGAAATAGGTAGGGGCGGGCGGTAATTTCGTCAGGAACTCATCACTGCGGGAGGTGTAGTTGAGGTGCACCGCAATGATTTTAGACGGTTCGGTCGGGGGCAGGTGAATGGCGTCGGCGATTGCGGTGACGCGTCCGTCACCGGCGACGAGTTCATCACCGTGGCGCTCAACCGAGGTCGGGTAACCATCGAGCAGGATCCGGCGAGACTCACTCATGCCGCCGCACCCGCCCTAGTCCAACCGGTTGCTGGGCGGTCAAACCAAATGTGGACTTGGCCGGTGCCGATCGAGTTCTCATATTCGCTGAACAGCCTTCCGGGCGCCACGACATCGCCCGCACCCAGCGCGGCGATCATCATTAAATAGTGGGCGAACTTGCTCTCAGGTCGGTATTTCAGGTATTCGGGCATGGTGGCAAGGACTTTAGCGTGATCGCCATTTTCAAACCAGGCGATGCGTTCGAGATCGGCGGCATAGGCCTCGGGGGTGAAGATATTTGACGGGTCACTGGCTTCGTGCGCACGTAATTCGCGCAGCGGCCAGAAGGTATGTGAGAGCGCACCTGAGGCGACGAGCAGTACCTTGCGGTCGGTTTCGCGAATCGCTTGACCAAGGGCGCGCCCGGCATTTAGAAAGTCCTGAGTATCGCCCGTTTGTGCAACACTTAGTGAAATCCAACGCTTATCGGGTAAGCCGTCACCGAGAAACTTCCAGAGGTTCAAGGTTGCGTAATAAAGGGGAAGGTAATGGTCTTCATTAGCGGTTATCCAGGTGCCGTTTTCTTCACCGCGGGCCGCGATTGCCTTGGCAAGTTCAGGGTCACCTTTCCAGTCGTAGGGGATCCGGCACATACCGCGTGGCAACTCTTCCGAGGTAAATAGCCCAGCGCGACGATCTTGGGCGGTGGCGATGAATTCGACCGTGGTGTACCAATGCGAGTCCAACACCACCACCGTTTCGTAGTCGAGAGTCTCGAAGACCTCCGTTCGCAATTTCTCTAACCCGGGCACGAGGGAAATTTCTTTGCCTTCATTGATTTCGCGGCGCACGGCTGGTGGCAGCATGATGGTCGGGACGTGCGCGAGAATTCCTGCGCCAACAACTTCACCCATTGCGATTTCCTCTACTTCCATCCGGTTGGTGCATAGACGGTGTTCTTCACATCGGCGTAGAAATCAAATGACCAAGTACCGCCCTCGCGGCCAACCCCAGATTTGCGGGACCCCCCAAATGGCGCTTGTAGATCACGAACGAAGAAGCAATTGACCCAGATGGTGCCCGCTACCAAGAACTTGGTGAATGCTTCGGCGCGCTCGCGATTGCCAGTAACCACCACAGCTGCCAAGCCGAACTCGGTGCCATTGGCCAGAGCCAGGCCTTCTTCATCAGTATCAAAAGTCTGCATCGTAAGCACCGGACCAAAAACCTCAGCGGTTAAAATTTCGGTGCCGGCCTTGGCATTTGTTACCAAAGTAGGCCGGTAGTAAAGACCGCCGAGCTCGGTGTTGCGCTCGCCGCCAAAGGCAATCGTTGCTCCATCGGTGCGGGCACGTTGGACGAAACCGTCGATGCGGTCAACATGCGCGGCGTGAATATTCGGGCCGATTTGGGTTTCTTCATCACGGGGGTCACCCTGCTTTATCAATGCTGCTCGTTCGGCAAACTTCTTAGCGAATTTTTCGGCGACCCTTGCTTGCACCAGCAACCGGGTACCGGCGAGGCAGACCTGCCCGGCGTTGTCGTATTGCTCTACGGCCAAAGTGGCGGCGAGATCAAGATCAGCATCATCTAGCACGATGGTCGGGCTTTTACCGCCAAGTTCAAATGAACAGGGGGTGAGGTTATCGGCGGCGGCGCGGGCCACTAATTTCGCTGTTGGCACCGATCCGGTAAATGAGATCCGGGAAATGCCCGGATGCGCAACAAGTGCGGCGCCGGCTTCCTCACCTAGTCCCTGCACCACATTGAACACGCCAGCAGGTAATCCGGCTTGGGCCGTTAAATCGGCAAAAAGTGACGCCGTCAACGGAGTCCATTCGGCCGGCTTGAGGATTACGGTGTCGCCTGCGGCTAGAGCAGGTGCGATCTTCCAGGTGGCGAGCATGAGCGGTGCATTCCACGGGGTGATTAGCGCCGCCACCCCAGAAGGATCCCAACTCACGACATTGGTGTGATCGCGCGTAATGAAGTTCGGGTGGTGTAGTTCATTGATCGCCCAGTCGGCGAAGAAACGCAAGTTGTGAACAACTCGGGGCATCACCCCACGACGGTGTGAGCGAAGCAGGGATCCGTTATCGGCGGTCTCAACTTGCGCGAGTTGCTCAATATTTGCCTCGACGAGATCGGCAATTCGATGAATGATAACGCCGCGCTCATGCGGGCTCAGTGCTGCCCAAGGCGCAAAGGCGCCCCGTGCAGCAGCCACGGCGGCCTCGACCTCGGCCTTGCCACCGCGGGCGATCTCCCCCAGCTTCGTCCCATCAATGGGGGAGGTGTCAGCGAAGGTGGTGGGTGAGGCCAACCTTGAGCCACCGATCCAGTGTCGGGTGTCGACCGCAACACCGGCAACATTCGTGGTGGCCATAATTGCCCTTCGGTACCAGGTTAAATTAGATCGTTCGGACCCTAACGGAAAAAGTCCGGAAACACCAGACGAACGTGACCTTTATCCCTAGGCCTCCAACTATTCGGTGGCGCGGATCAAATCTCGCAGGCTTTGGGCGGTCTGCGGGAGGCCTGCGGCGGTGATGTGCCGGGTGATATTGCGCTCCTCCTGGTTGAACTCCGGAAAGAGCTTCTTCATCAGTCGCCGACCACTTGGGGTCAAGCTCACCAGCACCAGCCGGCCATCGGCCGGCGAGCGTTCGCGGGTCAAGAACCCGCGCCCCTCAAGGGTGGTGAGCACTCCGCTGAGGGTGGCCTTGGAGAAACCACCTTCGGCGGCGATCGCCCGGGTTTCAATGGGCTCCCAAATCCAGGCCACCCAAAGCACCACGAACGCGGTCCAGGTCAGGTCAGCATTGGCAAGAACCGTGCGCTCTAGGTGATTTCGGACCGCGTTGGCTGCTCTAAACAGGTTCGACGTGACCGCCATGGCCTCATAGTCGAGTTCTAGGCCCCCGAGCCGGGCAGCGACTGCACCCTCGGTCTCAGCGAGCGTGTGTTGGCCGGCCATGTGCCTACCCTCTCAAAATTTCGGGGGATCGGATACTCGTTCGGGGGCGAAAGTTCGAAGAAAGTTCCCATCCCGACAATCACAGGCTACGATATGGCGATAATTCGGGCCCGAACGATTATTGGTCACAGGCAATGGAGGCTCCATGAGCACGAAAACAGGCGTCACGCTGGCCGACCTGGATCTGTTCGCGGACGGCGCGCCTTGGGCGGTATTCGACGAGATGCGCGCCGAGGACCCGGTGCACTGGAATGTCGAAGAGGCGCCCAATCATGGGTTCTGGGCCGTCATGGCCTACCGCGACATCGTTGAGGTACTGCGCGACACTGACACCTACTCAAGTGAGATAGGCGCGGTAAACCTAGAAGAACTCGATGAACGCCAGATGGTGATTCGTCGCTCCATGATCGAGACCGACGGCGAGCGACATCGCGCACTGCGCAAATTGTTGCAACCTGAGTTCACCCCGAAGGCACTTGCAAATTACGAGACATTTCTTCGTGGGCTCACCGCGACCACTCTGGATAACGCCCTACCCCAAGGCGAGTTTGACTTCGTCGCTGAAGTCGCGGCGGACTTTCCGATTCGGGTGCTCGCGCAAATGCTTGACGTCCCGGAGGCTGATATACCACTGCTCATCGAGTGGGGGAACCGAATGGTTGGTAACACTGACCCCGAGCACGCGGATGTTCTGGCAGATAGCCAGGAAAGCGATCAGTACAAGGATCTCCCCTTCCGCTCACCGGCGGCCCTTGAGGTTTTCAACTACGGATTTGCGCTTGCAGCCAAGCGCAAGGGCGGCAATGGCACCGATCTTGTTTCAAAGTTAGTCAATCAGGTACCAAGTGACGGTACCCCACTCGATGATCGCGATTTCCGCAATTTCTTCCTGTTATTGGTCATCGCTGGTAACGAGACAACGCGACACACAATCACGCATACCATGCGCAATCTCATAGACAACCCGCAGGCGGTGGCGCTACTGCGTAAAAATCCAGACTTGATCCCGTGGGCCGTTGAAGAGTTCCTGCGCTGCGCGAGTCCGGTCTATCACTTCCGTCGTACGGCACGACATGACACCGTCCTCGGTGGCAAGAACATCAAGGCTGGTGACAAAGTAGTGGCGTGGTTTGCTTCTGGTAATCGCGATTCCACGATGTTCGACGATCCGCATAAATTTGATGTCACTCGTAACCCAAATGAGCACATGACATTTGGTCGCGGCGGCCCGCATATGTGTTTGGGTAATTCACTTGCCCGCATGGAGATTCAGATCATGTTCGAAGATCTGCTAAGCCGGCCCTACAACATCGAGCACAACGGCGAGATCGAATATCTGCGATCAAATTTCGTGCACGGCATCAAGAGATTCCCGGTTAAGGCGGTACCTCGCTAACGGGTAGCGACCTGATCTAGGAACGCGTCGACGAGGGTGTGCGCTCGAAGCCGGGCGCGCCCTTCCTCGGCCGCGGTGAATGCCAGTAGCACATCGGGGTCCTGACCGTCGGCTTCAACCAGCGGGCGGCCATCATTGCCGAACCACCCGGCCAAGGTGGGTGCGGTGACCTCTGGGTGAAATTGCACCGCGAGATTGCGGCGCAGAGTAAAGGCCTGTGAGGCCGATGGGGTGCGGGCGATCTCGATTGCACCCGGTGGCACCTGCCAACGGTCATAGTGAAACTGAAACCATGGTCCCGGTGCGATCAGTTCGGGGTTATCTGTCCAGACGTTGGTCCAGCCGATCTCCGCCCGCGGCGCCGGCCCCACCTGACCCCCGTGAGCGCGAGCGAGGAGTTGGCCCCCGAAACAAATACCCAGTACCGGCACCCCGGCGGCATCGGCCTGTTGCAGCCACTGCAGCTCGGGCAGGAGCCATTCGCCGATGGTGTTGTCATCCCAGGCTCCCCATGGTGAGCCCATGGGCACCAAGGCATCAAAATCCGTCGGGTTAGGGAAGTGATAGGGCTGATTCGGCTGGTGATAATCCGCCGGCTGCACGACCAAGGCCTCAACAATGTCGTAGCCCCGGGCCGTGAATTGCTCAGCAACCGGCCCCGGGGGGCTCACATGGTCATGTGCCAGCAGCAGTACCCGCACTTTTCTGCCCTTTCTGTGGTTATTCTTTTGCCTTGACTAGCCAACGAGGTATCACAAGTCCTATTATCCACGAGATCGTTGGGGTCCGAACGAGTTTACCGGGAATAGGAAATCACATGCAGCACGATCTCGCAGACGTTCGCCGGGAGTTGGAGACCCAGAACATTGACATTCTGCGTCTTATTTGGCCTGATGTTTTGGGGCTGACTCGATCCAAGGACATCACGGTCTCGCAGCTTGAGCGCGCGGCCGGGCACGGCCCGGCCTTTTGCCAGGCGACTTGGACCACCACCACCCGCGGAGAGGTCCTCGATGGTCACGGCAGCTTGCAGGATGGTCTGTCCGACATGGTCTCCCGCCTTGACGCCTCGACGATCAAGCCGCTGCCCTGGGAGCCGGGAGTTGCCTACGCGATCGCTGACATTGATGAGCCGGACGGTACTCCCAATGAGATCTCACCGCGCGCGGTGCTGCGACGGGTAATTGAGGAGTACAAGGCGCTTGGGCTCCTGCCCGTCGTTGGCCCTGAGCTTGAATTCTACTTTGCGCACCGACCAAATGGTCAATGGGAGCGGGTAATCAACAAGACCGGACGCGTGTACCAGACCGGCTCGCTTGTGGATCCCGACGGTTCATTCTTGCATCTGCTGCGCATGATCGATCGGCTAAATATCGGAGCCTTCGCCGGAAACCACGAGTTTTGTCCATCGCAGTATGAGATCAACCTTTGGCACGGTGACGCCCTCGACGCGGCAGATCGAACTTTCTTGTTCAAGACCGCCGTGAAAGATGTTTCTAGTCGACGCGGAATCATGAGCACCTTCATCGGAAAGCCCTTCGCGGATGAAGGCGGCAGTGGATTCCACCTGCACTTGTCGGTGACCGACGTCAACGACACGAACATGATGCGCGACCCTGACGGTGAGTTATCGCTGATCGCGAGGCGAATGATGGCCGGGATACTCGAGCACGCCCCTGCGCTGGTGGCTTTTTGTAACCCGACCATTAACGCTTACAAGCGACTTGGTCCCGACACTATGGCCCCGTATCGCTCAAACTGGGGCTACGACAATCGCACTACATTCATCAGGATTCCACCTGAGCACGGCGCCGGTTCGCGCATCGAGGTACGTATCGGTGATGGTGCGGCTAACCCTTATGTGATGATTGCCGCGATTTTGGCAGCTGCCCTTGATGGACTCTCCCGCCAACTTCAGTGCCCGCCGCATTCAGAGGGCTGGTCTTATGACACCGACGAGGCTCGTCCGGTGCTGCCAATGTCGCTGACCGATGCACTCAACGCCATGCGGGCTGACACCTTCCTCGTGGGCATCCTCGGCGAGCCGTTCGTGCAGGCTTTCGAGACCCTAAAGCGCGATGAGGTGCGTCGTTATGAGGAGGCGGTTGAGGATCCGAGTACCCGAGACGTCACCCAATGGGAGCTCGACGAGTACCTCGAGGACTTCTGAGCAACCTCGCGCCCTCGGATGGCTGGTTGGACAGACGTTAGTTACGATCACAGTCCGGCAGGGAATTACCCATAAGCCTCTTTGGTAACGCAGTGGGAGATGAACATAGACTTTGAATGATTCTAATAGATACATCCTGACAATCAAATGCCCAGATCGGGCGGGCATCATTCACCGCGTCGCCGGCGCCTTACTCGAGGTCGATGGCAATGTGCTGGAGCAGGCGCAGTTCACCGACGAAGACTCGGGTGTGTTTTGCATGCGCACCAAATTTGAATCACCAGTTGCAGACCTTGATGCGGTGCGTACTGTGGTGAATTCCCGGGTGATGAGTCTGGGTCCGGAGTTGACCTTGCGCCATGAGGCTGAGCATCGCCGGGCGATGATCTTGGTATCCAAGCATGACCACTGCCTACTCGACCTGCTCTACCGATTCGGAAACGGAGAACTGCCGATCGATATCCCGGTAATCGTCTCGAATCATGACCACTGCCGTGAAATCGCCGATAGGTACCGGGTCCCATACTTCTATTTACCGGTTAACCCCGATAACAAGGCGGCGCAGGAGGCACGGGTTTTAGAACTCATTGAGGAGTACTCAATTGATGTTGTGGTGCTCGCGCGCTACATGCAGGTTCTTTCGAGTGACTTCTGCGAGAAAATGGCCGGCCGGGTGATCAACATTCACCACTCTTTCCTGCCTGGATTCAAAGGCGCGCGCCCTTATCAACGGGCACACGAGCGTGGCGTGAAGTTAATCGGTGCCACCGCGCACTTCGTTACCGGTGATTTAGACGAAGGCCCGATCATCGAACAGAGCGTCGAGCGGGTCAATCATGCGCATACGACCGCAGACCTAGTCGAGATCGGCCGCGATGTCGAGCGCGTGGTGCTCTCCAGGGCGGTGCGCCTATTTGCCGAAGACCGCATCATTCTTACCGGCCAGCGCACCGTGGTGTTTGCCTAAGCCGTTAGGTCAGTAACGCGCTCAATGACCTCGGCGCAGAACTTCGAGTGCTCGGATCGCTCGTCGATGAAGATCGAGGGCTTAATACAAAAAGTCGTGAATCCCATTTGCATGTGATCCGGTATGCCGGAGAGCGCCTCTGGCAGTGGCGCCACACTGTTCGCGTCCGGAAACTCAATACGGGTACCGCCGACCATCTCGATCTCGTCGAATGTGCGACCGGCGGCCTTAAGTCCGGCACGCAACTTGGCAACGTCATCGGCTTTGGGTCGGCCCAAGGGGTGGTAGCCACTGCCGTACTTCACGAGCCTGCGTAGTACCGGATCGGTGAGGCTTTCACCACCGAACCACATGCTGGGCCCCGTTGGTCGGTACGGCTTAGGGTCTAGGTAGACGTCATTGAATTCGAAATACTGCCCATGGAATGACGCCGGCGATTTGGCCCAAACCCGTTGCCAAATCTCCAGGTCTTCGTCAAGGATGGCGCCACGTTTTTCAAAGGGTACGCCGAGTGCGGCATATTCATCGCGGTGCCAACTGACCGTGGGCTGGATAACCAGTCGACCTTCACCTAATAGATCAAGGGTGGCCAGATCCTTGGCCAAAATAAGTGGGTGACGCAGCGGTGCGATCAGGGCAATTGCCCCGAGTCGAATATGCGTTGTTGCTGCGGCTATCGCAGCAAGTAGTAGCAATGAGGTGGGCCAAGGGGTTTCGGGATCTTGATTACCGGGCATTGCATAGTCGCGCGGGTTCGCCATGCGGCCTTGTTCACCGGCGGTTGGCCCGAGCAGGACGTGGTCACTGATCATCACCATGTCGAACCCTGCGTCTTCGGCTTCTTGGGCCATTCGAACGATCCCGCGCAGATCCCGCGGGTCGGTCATCGTCCAGTTCTCGGTGAGCACGCTCACCATGCGTGGCGCAGTCACACGACTCAAACAGGTTTCGACATGTCATCGAGGAGAGTGCCGCCGGCAAATGTGACCCCGACTTCGCGGTAGTACCCGGCGATGATTTCCTCAATCGGCAGCAGCGCGGCTGGTTCATCCCAGGGGGAGTCAAATAGCGTGAGTTCGGCGGTTCCCACCCAAGGGGTACCGAGATCTGCATCAACTCCACCCATGGTGGCAATTTGCAGAAGTGACATCCCGGCGCCCGGAGTAATTGACGGCATGTATCTGTGGTGCACCATCGGATGGCCATTGACAAATCCATTTGTCGGGCTGGGTTCACTCAAGGTGACTTTTGCGGTTGCGAGTCGATGGTCGTAGGCAGCGAGAGTGGCGCCAAAGGTGCCACCAGGTGCGACCCGTGGTGCGGCCTTGCCGTGGTTCATAGCTCGGGTGACATGCATGCTGCCAAGTTTCTTCGGGTAGCCCTGGAACCAGCCGCGGCCAATGGCAAAGTCCGTGGTCACCCAGATCAGGACGCAGCGGCTGTAGGTGACTCCTTTATAGACGCACCGGACCACGACAAATGTCTCCAGATATTGTGACCGCGCCGGATCCAAGAGCTCGGCCCCACCGGTGCTGCAGGATTGCCAATCGGCCCAGATGAAAGCGACGGCACCTGGATCCTCGGGGGCCAGATCTAGCTCCGGTGGCAGCAGGGCGCGGACGTTGGCCGGGTCGGTTCGATATTCGACCGTGAGCAAAGTGCCGGAGTAGAACCACGGCATGGGTGGGATCAAGGCGGAGCGGCCCGATGGTGAGTATGGCGGCAGGAATCCAGTCGTATCGGTCACGGGCACAGGCTAGCGGATACCGTTCGCTACCGAATGATTAGCAGGCCCAATGAATATCGGTTAGTTCAGGATCCGGGGCCGGCACTAATGTTCGGGTTATGGCCAAGTCCCAGCCGGCGCAAGTAACCAAACCCGCGGAAGTTAAGCGAATTCGCCTTAATCGAGAGGTGATCTGCGACGCGGCGGCTAAGTTACTGGCCGAGACGGACGCTGCAACATTTAGTGTGCGGGCGCTTGGTGAGCGCCTGGGGGTAGACGCCACCGCCTTCTACCGGCATTTTGCCGACAAGGACGATCTCCTTCGTGAACTCGGTGACCGCTCACTGGCCCCGGCGACTCGGGGATTCGAGCCCACCGACGACCCGCGTGATGACATCCGCCGGATGTGCTTGGGGCTGCGGCGCACCCTGCTGCGCAACCAGGTCGGCCTGAGTATCACCTCACTTGGGCCAACCCGTCGCGCGAATGAACTTAAGATCACCGAAGTCCTTCTTGATGCGCTACTGCGCGCTGGTCTCAAGACCGAACGAGCGGCCATCGTGTATCACGTTTTCATTGAGTACACCGTGGGGTCGGCGACCCTTGATGCACCGCTGGCGGCAAAAGGAGCACAGCGCGGAGCTACCTACCGCCAGTGGCGTGCTGACTATCAACAGCTCGCACCGAGTGAGTACCCGGCGATTAATTCAGCGTATCGATCCCTGTACCCGTCAAGTGATCAGGTTTTCGAGGCCGGCCTCGGTGCCCTGATCGAAACATTGGTGCCACCGCTCGCGGCACTTCGGTGAGTGCCATTATCTGACCCCGGGATAGAGAAGGCCCGTAGCGGACTTCCCGCAAGTGGCCCTTACGTTTAAGGATTCGGTTCAAACACCTCTTAGAGACCTCGGCACGGGAATTCATCGACAGCCCATTTTCCATGCCCTATCCGCATCGCCAGTTCGCGGGCATTTTCAGATTAGTCTCGTCACGCTATTGCTTTTTGGTGTTGTTGGTGTTCTCATTGGGTAGCCGTAAGCGGCGGCGTCACTTAATTAAGGGAAGGGACCGTAATGTCTAAGAGTGAAGTTAGTGCCCCGGTTAGTTCACCGGCCTGTGATCGGTTGGCCCTTGGTGTTGGTTGGGTGCGCCC
>JAQCEO010000082.1 GCA_027729805.1 Actinomycetota bacterium | reverse complement strand
TCGAGGCGCGGAAAAACCACCTGTTGGTATTAAATACTTGGCGGGAGTTGATCGACAAATACGGTGCGGACGCGATACCGGATCTAGTTTGTGTTGGCCGCCTGGGTTGGCACGCCGATGAGTTCTTGCGCACCTATGTTGAAACCGGCGGGCTCGGCGGCAAGGTGTCACTGCTTTCGACCAGCGTGAGCGATGGGGAGCTGGCAGCCTTTTATGCCAATGCCGAGTTCACCGTCTACCCGAGCCGCTACGAAGGCTGGGGCCTACCCGTCTCGGAGAGCCTGGCCTTCGGCAAAGTGCCGGTGGTGGCGCACAACTCCGCACTACCGGAGGCCGGTGGTGATCTCGCAACATATTTTACCTCTGGTGAGGTAGCCGACCTAACCAAAGTAATCGAACGTGAGGTGCTGAACTTGGAGCAGCGTGCGCGATTAGAACAAAGAATCCGCGATGAGTTTGTCGATCTGACGTGGCAGCAGGTCGCTGACGTCATTAGCCAAGACATCGAACAAGCCAGATCAAGTGAAGGCAGGAAGCCGATGAATCCGATCATTGAACTTGGCCGCGAGTATGTGCTCGCCACCGGCGCGGGCGCACCGGACAGTGGCTACGCCGATCGATTAATGCGCCACCTGCAGACCGAAGGCCTCACCCCGATGCTGCGTCAACCACGGGGTACCGAGGATTTCAAAGTGGTTGATGCGGCTTTGGTCGGCACCTTTGGCTCACCACAAACCTGGGGGCTGGAGATCCGCCCGGGTAATCGCGCTGATTTTCGGTTCACCCGCCCGGTCGATGGGCCGCTAACGATCTTGATTTCGACGCGATCCATGCCCGGGGTGGTGCGAATTGACGCCGTCGGCCCGGGTGGGCCGGTGCAGGAGCAGGTTTACCTTGGCTCGGTCATCTCCTTGCGACTTGGTGCCGGCAAGCAAGGTGAGCCCGCGCAGGTGACCTTGAGCGTCACCGATGCGACGGATTCAATCGAAGGCTTCCTCGGCATCCGGTCATTTGTCGTACTCGCCGCCGATGACCTGCAAACCCAGGTGCTCGCCCTGCGGTCAGCGGCCGATGCGTTACGGCAGGAACTTGATTTCGTCACCAACACCCGATCTTGGAAAGTGACGGCGCCGCTACGCAAACTGGGGGGCCGGGGCGCGAACTAGCACGCCCCGGCACCTGGTTAGCCCCTCTTCTTTTTCGGTGCCGCCTGCACCGTCACGGTGTAGGTAGCCGAGCCCGGTGCCAGCGATGCATTGCCGGGTGAGATTGCGGTTACCTGGCACTGGCCCGCCGAGAGGGCCTGCAGCACCGCACCGTTGATCACGCACGGACCCTGCTCACTGAACACCACGGTGGTGCCCGACTTGCTGGTGCCGGCGAGGGTGACGCTGGTGCCAGCGGTCATTACCACCGGCGCCGCGATTGACCATGCGGGTTGCGCTGGCGGGTCGACCGTGATGACGTCAGCGGTGCGGGCGCCTTGGATGTTGACCGTCTGCACCGAGGTGCCGCTAGGTCCGGTTGGGGTCGACGAATAATTCGCGGTGATGGTGTGAATACCACTTACCGGTGGGGTCCATTGCAAGGTGGCAACCCCGTTGACGGTTGCGATGGAACCGCTGATGCCGTTGCCGTCCAGCAAGAACGCGGCGGTGCCCTGCGGTAGACCTTGGCCGATTACCGCCTGCAACGTCGTCGGGGTGCCTTGATACAAAGTCGCCGGCGAGCGAAGTGCGAGGTTTTGCACCGCGGTGGTGACACTTGGCTGTGAGATCGGGCTGGTTGAGGTGAGTTGACCGCCGGATGCCGGTTGGTAAGTCGCGAGGATCGGGGTGACGCCACTTGCTGATGGCACCCAGGGCAATGTCGCGGTCGCTGTTGTCCCACCGAATGACCCAGAAAGCGGGCCGGTGGTGATGGCCGCACCGGTTGAGTAGGCAAGTGAAACATTGCCGGTGGGGGCGACGGTACCGATCGGTGCAACAACTCCAGCGAGCAGGTTGTCGGTGACACCCGACTGCAAATTGTTCTGGGCGAGCAGCACGGTATACGTCGGCATCGGTGCGACGGTGATGCTCGTTGAACCTGAACTAAGTGCACTGCCGAGTGCGTTGACTGTCCACGTGCCAGCGCCGGTTGGCGTCCAGAGCACCGAGCCGTACCCGGTGGTGCCGATGGTGGTCTGCGTTGTCATCGCTGCGGCACCAAGTTGCAGACCGATCGTGACCACCTGCCCGGCGGCGGCCGGTGCGTAGACCGTGATGGTCTGGCCCACCCCGACGATGCCATTTGGGGTGGCGATGAACCCGGCCGCAACTTTGGCGGCTTGGGCTGCTGGGGCAAGTGGCAAGCTCGCCAGACCAAGGCCGGCGGCCAAGGCCGCGGCAGCGAGGGTGCGGGCGAGACGTGGGCGCAAATTCACATTGGGCATGCTGACTCCCTAGTAGTCGTTTCAGCGAGCCTACGCCCTAGGTAGCTGATTTTAGGGCACCTCGCTCGGGGCGGGGGTCTGTAGACTGACAGGGCTATGTCATGGCTTTGCAGGTTAGGGGTTGCGGTTTCATGCTGACCGACCTTTACCGACATCGGGCCCTCATCGGGGCCTTCGCCAACCGGGATTTCGCCACCCGCTACCGCTCCAGCATCTTGGGCTGGGCCTGGTCGTTGATCCAGCCACTCGCCATCTTGGTGGTGTTCGCCGCCGTCTTCAGTTTGGTCTTTCGCATCCAAGCCCCAGACCTCGGCAATGGTGAAGGCTCGTCTTACGCGGCCTTCTTGTTCACCGGTCTGGTGACCTGGAACCTTTTCGCCGGGCTGCTCAATCTTTCGATGACGCAACTGAAATCCAATGGCGAGTTGCTCAAGAAAGTTCAGTTCCCCGCGTGGGCACCGGTTCTCGGTGCATCCATCGTGCAACTTATTCAGGTGCTACTAGAGCTTGCGGTATTGGTCGTGATGTTCCTCTGGCTGCGCAACGTGGGTTGGACGTGGATTCTTGCGATCCCGATCCTGATCGGTACCGCGCTTTTTGCGCAGGGCATCGGGCTGGTGCTTTCGATAGTCAACGCCCGATTCGGTGACGTCATGTATATCGTCGCGGTGGTACTCAGCGCCCTCTACTTCTTGACCCCGGTGCTCTATCCGATCAGCATGGTTGAGGGCCAAAATGAGTTGCTTTCACTTGTTGTAAAACTTAACCCGATGTCCTGGTACGTGGAGAGCATGCACGAGGTGATGTATGCACTTGTTGCCCCACCGGCGCTGGTGATCGTGGCGCTTCTTGTTGGCGGCTTCTTGACTTTTTGGGCGGGTCTGGCGATCTTCAATCGCGGCAGCGAAGATATCGGCGAGTTGCTATGAGTAAAGAGGCGAACCTGCCACTCGCGGTCGATCTTCAAGGTGTCGGTAAGCGTTTCAAACGCAACGTGGATCGCCGTAACTCGATAAAGGAACGCATCGTGCGTGGGCGCTCACGCAAGCCGGAGGATTTCTGGGCGGTGCGCGGTGTTTCGCTGCAGATCCCCAAGGGCAGTGTTTACGGCTTGATCGGCCGTAACGGATCCGGTAAGTCGACGCTGCTGAAGATGATCGGCGGCATCTACCGGGCCACCGAAGGTTCGATCACCACCGATGGTCGGGTGGCTTCACTTATTGAACTGGGCGCTGGCTTTCACCCGGAGATGACGGGCCGCGAGAACATCAGCTTGAACGGGTCGATCCTTG
>JAQCEO010000037.1 GCA_027729805.1 Actinomycetota bacterium | reverse complement strand
GGCCGATGTTGCGGTAGCTGCTCGAAATGCGGAAGCCCTGCTCGAACTCCAAGGCGAGATAGCAGCGTTAGGGCGAACATGCGTTGTCATCACGGCTGACGTCACGCAGGAAGGGGCGGCGGCGAGCATTGTCGAGCAGGCAGTAAATGGCCTTGGCGGTCTTGACATTTTAGTCAACAATGCCGGCGGCAACAGCTTTTCAATAGCCCTGCAATCGATGAAATTCAGCGGCTGGCAAAAAACAATGGCACTTAATGTCGATTCAATTGTGCTGCTAATCCAATCTGCTCTCCCGGCCCTGATTAAGAGTGGAAACGCATCGATCATTAACGTCGCCTCGGTCGCTGGCCTGCGCGGTGCGCCTTTGATGTCACACTACGGAGCCGCGAAAGCTGCCTTGATTTCACTGACGCAAAGCCTGGCTATTGAACTAGCAACCCAAGGGGTGCGGGTCAACGCCTTGGTGCCCGGTTGGATCGAGACCGACCTCACCGGTTTCTTAAGATCCGAAGACACCATTGAGCAAGGGTTACTGAGTCAAGTCCCGATGGGGCGCTGGGGCCGAGCAAGTGAGATCGCAGAAGGTGCGCTTTTCTTGGCAAGTGACGCGTCGTCTTTTATGACCGGGCAGTTACTGGTGTTGGACGGTGGGCTGAGCGCTCGCCCCTAGGTCGCAGTGATCACATGCGGTTGGAGTAGTCCCAAGAGGTGATCATCAGGTGGTCAATTCGAATGGCGACTTCGTGCGCGATGCGTGAAAGCAGCCAGGTGGCCAGTTGCGAATCACTTGAGATCGAATAGCGCTCGAACAGTTTCGGCAGCAGATCGGCGGCATCAGGGGCACTGAGATTGGCCCGACCGGTGCCCCGAATGCCGCGGTACGGTGGTTGATCCGCAGATATTTCGAATCCACAATTGGGGTTGGTGCGGAGGCGTTTGGCGACAACGGAGTCAGCCTGGGTGCAGCACCACAGGGCATCATCGTCGAACAGATACCAAAGTGATTGAACAAGCGGGTTGGTCTTGCCGGAGGTGGCGAGCCTTATTGGGATACAAGTGGTATCGAGATAAGCGCGGATTTCTGCCTCAGCCCACGGCCCCGAGCGCAGTGTTAAACCCATGGTGTCGCGCATACCACTTAACTCCGTAACTTGCGTTGGGTGAAAAAGAATGCCGTGATGACGATCGCGAACACGATGATGAACAGGAGGGCCCAGATATCGAACATCTGATTCACAAGTCGGACACCTAGGGCAATGGCGATCATGCACGTTGCGAAGCCTTGCAGGAAGAGGGAGAAACGCAATTGACGACGTGTCACCGGATCCACGACATCAGCGTACTAATTGTGATTAGTTGGTGAGGCCCTGGCGGGCTATTAGGTGTTCCAGTGCTGAATCACCTGCTGCTCGTGCTCGAATCCGAGGGCGGACAGGCGGGCCGGAGCAAGTGCGAAAAGGCGGCCGTCGATGGGCGGTAAGCCCAACCAGGTAGCGGTCAGGATTCGTAGGACATGCCCGTGCGCGACGAGCACGCAGTCCATACCTGCGGATACCACCGGCCGACACTTATCAATAACATGGGCGGTTCTCTTGGCGACATCCCCTAGTTGCTCACCCGGGGTTTGGCCCGGTGTTACCTGGTGGCGCCAAACCACCCAACTCGGATCGCCGAGTTCAGCGCGAATTTCTTTGGTGGTGCGGCCCTCCCAGGAACCGTAATCCCATTCGAGTAGATCATCGGTGAATTCATCCGGATGCAAGCCGGCAAGTTCCGCGGTCTGCCGGCTTCTAGATAGTGGGC
The DNA here is from genome assembly GCA_027729805.1 of Actinomycetota bacterium. Lineage (GTDB taxonomy): Bacteria > Actinomycetota > Actinomycetes > S36-B12 > S36-B12. Next base: position 21,128 of record JAQCEO010000037.1, on the reverse strand, counting down.
TGCAAAGCACCAAACTCGGGGTGATGTCGGCCAACTCTTGGCTGGCGACTCGAGCTTGGTCCGCACCGATTTCGGTGAGCGCGATGTCGGTGCGTCCGGTGTGGCGAAGGTCGCGACTCCAGGCTGTCTCACCATGTCGTATCAGCCATATCTTTCCCGTCATTGGGGTAGCGTTTCACTGTGGCATCCGCAACCGCAAGTGCCCCCGCTCAACCCGGGCTAAAGGCCAACTCCCTAACCTTCGTTGACGCACTGGCAAGCAGTCTAAATTCCACCTCTCCGGCTTATTCAACCCGCGGTACTTGGACCAATCGTCGTGTTGGTCGGTGCCAATGCACCCGGCGTGCTAATCGCATCCTTCTTAATAGGAATGGGGCCGGTCATCGGCTCAATCATGGTGGTGGCTCTGCTGGTGTTGTCCGGGATGAGCATGGCAAACCCGGCAAACTCAGCGACCGGTGAATCCTGGTTCGGAGTTGGGCCACCGCTGGCGATCGGGGCTTTCATCCTCTTGAGAGGCATTATTTGCATGGTGGCCTCGCGCGCGTCGGATTCACCGTTTTGGCACCGCAAGCCATCTGTGGTTGATCCGGCACTGGTACCGGTGGCTGATGGTGGTATCAGGGTGCACCACGCCAGTTGAATCAGTGGATTTCGTGTTTTCGATGAAATGGCGTACATTCTGAAGTCCGCAATACATCTGCACGCGAGTCTTGGCACCATCGAGGTCGATTCCGGACCACAATCGAGACGCGCTTGTCGTCTCGATTGGATTTTTTTGATGAGTTCGAAATCTTCGAAGACTGCTGTGCAATTTTCCGATCTGGGCATTGCTTCAGTACTGGTTGATGTGCTAAAACGTGCAGGTATCAAGGAGCCGTTCCCGATTCAGGCTGCCACTATTCCTGATGCTGTTGCTGGCCACGATGTGCTGGCTCGGGCCCAGACAGGATCGGGTAAAACCCTAGCTTTCGGCCTCGCAATGCTGACCAAGCTTGGTGGCCGTCGCGCCGAACCCCGCAAGCCATTTGGGTTGATCTTGGTGCCGACTCGCGAACTTGCTATGCAGGTCAGCGATGCGTTACAGCCGCTCTCGGATGCCTGCGGGGTCCGGGGGCGGTTGATCGCCGGCGGCATGCCCTACATCAAACAGATTCAGGCACTTGATCGTGGCGTCCATTACTTAGTGGCCACCCCGGGGCGTCTGGTCGATTTGGTAAACCGCGGTTCAGTTGACCTCTCTAAAGTAACTTTTACGGTACTTGATGAAGCAGACCAGATGGCTGACATGGGCTTCATGCCCATCGTTCGTGAAATCCTCGACCTAACTTGCAGGGGCAGTCAGCGCCTACTGTTCAGTGCGACCCTTGATGGCGATGTCGATGCGTTGATCAAGCGTTACATGAAGGATCCGGTTCGACATTCGCTTTCACCGGTCAAAGCATCGATTGACACCATGGATCACCACGTCCTGCTGGTGCACCCGGCTGACAAGAACGAAGTCGTCTCGCAAATCGGGGCCCGTAATGGCCGCACCATTTTCTTCGTCCGCACCCAGGCCGGTGTTGACCGGCTTGCCGACTACATGACGTCACAGGGTGTTGCTGTCGGGGCACTACACGGTGGTAAATCGCAGGCGGTTCGTACACGCACCCTCGCGGATTTCCGCGCCGGCATCACACCAGCGCTTGTGGCAACAGATGTCGCTGCCCGCGGCATCCACGTTGACGGCATTAGTTTGGTTGTCCACGTTGATGCGCCCAATGATCCAAAGGATTACCTACACCGAGCGGGCCGCACCGCGCGCGCTGGTGAATCCGGCACGGTGGTCACCTTGGGTTCACCACGGCAGCAGCGTCACATCAGTGCACTTACTTCCAAGGCCGGCGTTAAACCGGCGGTGGCTCGGGTCCGCCCAGGTGATGCCCAGTTGATTTCGATAACCGGTGCGCAAGAACCGTCGGGTACCGCGTGGTTCCCGCCGAAAGAAAAGCCAGCCAAGCCGGCATTTCGTCAAGGTCAGGGCCGGGGTGGTCCCCGCGGGCAACGTGGCCCACGTCAACACGCAACTGATCGTCCGTCGGGCGGGCGTTCTGGTGGCCAGGCTCGTGGGAATACAAATGGGCATCGCAAAGCCGCAAAGAGTGGTACCGCACGCAGCAGTAAGCAAGGCTCTAGATAAGGCTTTCGTCAACAAGTAGGTGTCCTTCTTGCTGACGCCGACGATCCCACCAATAAAGCCCGAGCGCGCCAAGGCCAGCAAATAACTGCGGCAGGAACCAAGCTAAACGCCAGATCAGGTCGGCGGCTATTGCGGTTGAACTATCTAGGCCGAAACCAATCAGGAGCGAGACGAGCGCGGCATCAACTGTGCCCAAGCCGCCGGGGGTAAGTGGAACGGCTGTCAGCAGTAGGGCAGTCGAGAATGCTGCGAAAACCTCCAAGAACGACAGCTCACCGGGAAATGCACCAAGGCCAGCCAAGGCCACAAGCAGTACCCCGATCGGGGCCAATTGCGCGCCGAAGTTGGCGGCAGTCAACTGGGGCCAGCGCGTTGCAATCATTTCGGATGCCTGGGTGTGGAAAGTGACCAATGATCCGGTGATATTAGGCGCTGGCTTCTTGAACTTTGTAAAGATCGTGCCAACTGGTTTGCTGACTAACGCGCCGATGCGTCGGGCGCCATCTTCACTCCGCAAAATGGTAATTACCGCGATCAGGGAAACAATGACAACGACGGCCCCGATTATGGCGAGCACATTGTAAGCTGAGGTTGATTCGCCATTTATGTTCAAGAGCAGCAGTGCGATAGCCGGAGTACCGAAGGTGAATAGGTAGGTAAATACCGCGTCTGCCGATACGGCAGCAGCAGCGCGAGCTGAGTTCACCCCGTACTTGGCCAAGACTGCGTATTGCGTTGCGACGGCAACCGCGCCGCCACCGGGCACGACATTGGAAAGCACGAAACCAGACTGGCGCGACACGAACGTTGCGCGATAGGACAACTTAGGGATCGCGGCGATTCCGGTATAGGGGTAAATGATGATGTTGGCCAACGAGGCAGCGCTCAGGGCCGCAATCCACCACGGTCCCATCGCGGCGACCTTGGTTAAGGCTTTTTGGTAATCGCCGAACTGCGGGAAGAGAAAGGCGAAGATCAGAACCAGCACCGCGATACCCACCACGGCGAGGATGACCTTGCTTCAAGGCCCCTTCTTTGTGGGCTTAGGGGTGCTTGCTACGGCCGCAGCCATGCGACAACTCTAGGGCTTTCGCGCGGAGGGGCTCAGGGGGCAGGTTCAGGCATCGAGTTCTGGGAACTCATCCTCGCTGATATTTTCGGCAGGTTTTGTCCGGTCGCGGCCAAACTTTCCCACGAACAGCAGGCCGTACCCAACCGATGGGCCGATGAGTAAGGCGAAGAGCACGGTGCCGAGCCCGACGACGCCGCCCAACAACCAGCCGATTCCAAGGACCACAACTTCAATTGACAATCGCACGGTCGGTACCGGCCACCCGGTGCGCTGGTGGATGCCCGTCATCCAGCCGTCACGTGGTCCGGGGCCAAGGTTTGTGGTCAGGTAGAGCCCACTGCCGAGTCCAATCGCGGCAATTCCGATCAACACCTCAGCCAATTGCAAAGCGAATATTTGGGGCCGCGGCAAGAATAGAAGTGAGACTTGCAATGCGAGTGCGATGACGATCGCATTGCAGATGGTGCCTAGCCCTGGGCGTTCCCGTAATGGAATCCAAAGAAGCAGCACGAGCACACTGACGAGAAAGGTGGCGAGTCCAATTGACATCGGAAATTTCGTGGATAAACCTTGCGCGAGTACTGTCCAAGGGCTGACCCCTAGTCCAGCGGCCACCAGCATGGCGTCACCGGTGCCAAAGAGCCAAAGGCCGATGACGAGGATGCTGAAGGTGGAGGGCTTGCTGCGCCACCTCGACGGCGCCCGCCATCTAGTCACGGGGATAGCTCGTGAGGGTTTCAGCCAACCCATGATGTCTGAAATGCTGAATACCCCTTTATCTACGGTCGCGAAGATGTAGCGTTTGAATTCTTGGAGGTCTGATGAAATCACAAGTGCGAGTCGGAGTTTGGCTGGCCCCAGGGTTAGCTGCCTCGCTGCTGTTGATCGCTGGTTGCGGATCAGGTGGCGAGGCGGCAGTTTCGACAGCCCCGGGCGTAGTTATCTTAGCAACCGCCGCTGCTGGGGATCCGGATGTTTTACTCGATGCGCAGGCTTTAACCGTGCTTGATCAACCGGTGCGATACCCAAAGAAGAAAGCCGCGGAGATTTCGAGTGCGATTCTTGCCCTTGACCCGGGTCAGGAAACCGGCTGGCACAAATATCGAACACCGTTGTACGCATATATTCTGGAAGGCACACTTACGGTCGAGTACGACGCCGGTGTGGTGAAGGAGTTTGCGGCCGGTACGGCCCTTGTTGATGCCATGAACGTTTGGCTAAATAGCTCCAATAGGACCGATGGGCCGGTGCGGGTCTTAATGGTCCACCTTGGGGCGGCCGGCATAACCAATAGCGTGCAGCGCCCCTGACTTATTGCAGCAATTGCCCGAGTGGCATTGCGGTTTGTAAATATGCCCCAAGCCTGCTCGGTCGGCCGGAATCCGGGTACGTGCCCTAAATGTCGGTGGTGGATCCACCGGCCAGTAATACGGGCAGTTATTGAATTTTGTAATCTAAATCGACACCTGACGCGACGTCCGAGATCTCGATTAGGTCAATGTCGTTACGACCATGTAGATAGGTGCGGGCGCCTTGGTCACCATGCGCGACCTTGATAATCTCCGCCCAGTGCTCCCGGCTGAACTTCACCGGGTGCCCGCGCTCACCTTGGAAAGTCGCGGCGGCCACCCCAGCGCGTGACTCGACTATGCGAGCACACCCAAGTGCGGTGAGTCCAGGGAGGTCAACCAAGGTGATGAGCGCACTGGTTGCTGAGGTGCTAAGTAGGTAGTCGAGCCCGGTGCGCAGGGATGAGCCCATGCCTTCTTGCCAATTTGAGTTGACGACGGGAATCGCGTTTGGTACCTCGCCGATCCAAGCGCCCAGCACGACCACAATCGGGGCGCAGCCGGTTTCCTGCAAGATCCGAACCGATCGATCAACCAGTCGCTCACCGCCTACGACAGCGGGGGCTTTTGGACCGCCGAATCTTTCGCCCGCACCGGCGGCCAGGATGAGTCCAGCGGTGGCATTTACTAAGCCGGTCAGCGTGGGGCCCCCGGGTGAATAGGGCCAGTGCTGGTGGTGAGCGATGCACCGGTGCCACCCCAACGGCTTTGCACCAATTGGGCGGCTATCGAAATCGCGGTCTCCTCCGGGGTGCGAGCTCCCAGATCAAGGCCGATTGGTGAGTGCAAGCGCGCGAGTTCTGCACTTGTCAGCCCAGCTTCCTTGAGGCGGATAAGCCGATCCTCGTGGGTGCGGCGCGAGCCCATCGCACCTACGTACCCGGCGTTTGTTCGCAAGGCAACTACTAGCGCCGGGACATCGAACTTGGCATCATGGGTTAGTACGGCGATTACGGTGCGCGGATCAACATGTTGCTTTTCAAGCCAACGATGCGGCCAGTCGACGACAACTTCGTCAGCCTCCTGGAAGCGCTTCTTGGTGGCGAAAATGGGGCGGGCATCGACAACGGTGACTTTGAACCCGAGGAGCTTTCCGACGCGCACGAGGGCTGCAGAGAAATCGATTGCTCCAAATATGAACAGCTGCGGAGCCGGAGCGTGACTAGTGACAAAAACGTCAAGGCCTTCACCGAGACGTTCCCCGGCGGGACCGTAATGCAAGAAGCCGGTCGCACCAGATGCGAGCATGCCGATTGCGTCTTCACGCACTGTGTCATCAAGCCTCAAGGTGCCGAGTGAGCCCTCAACGTGATCAGGTCGAACGACCAAGTGGCGGCCAACATAGTGCGGCCCGCGCACGATCGTCGCCACGGCAACTGGTTGCTCGTCAGCGATGCTGGCGGCGATCCCGGCGAGCTCTGGCCAAGTATCACTATTTACTTTCTCGATAAAGACCTCGAGGATCCCGCCGCAGGTAAGGCCCACCGCGAAGGCGTCGTCATCGCTGACCCCATACGTTTCGTATCTGGATGCGCCATCAGCCAGCACCTGCTGCCCGATCTCAAAGAGTGCGCCCTCAACGCAGCCGCCGCTAACCGAGCCGACCGCCTCACCGGTATCTGTGACGAGCATTGATGCACCAGCGGGCCGAGGAGCCGAGCGCCAGGTGCGCACCGCGGTGGCCATGGCGACGCTGCCGCCGTCGCTGGTGGCTGCAACTAATTCGCTGAGGATCTCGCGCACGGCACTACTTTCGCGTATCCGATGCGCGGTTGCGGAGGGGACCCCTAATAATGGTGCCGTGGATGTGATTCGGCTTGTTCAAGTCACCGAGCAGCCCCTCGACGCCAATTTGATGCAGTCATTGGTCGCAGATCCGACTGCCGGTGCCGTGGTGACTTTCAGTGGCGATGTGCGCGGCGTTGACCATGGGCGTCAGGTTCGCTCCCTTACCTACGAAGGGCACCCGAGTGCGGCCGAGGTTTTGCGGGAGGTGGCCGAGCAGATTGCCGCCGAGTTCGACTTGATCGGCTTGGCGGTTGCCCACCGCATCGGCGACTTGCAAATCTCGGACGCGGCCTTGGTGGCTGTAGTGTCCACCTCCCACCGCGGTCCGGCGTTCGCAGCGTGTCAGGCGTTAGTGGATCTAACCAAGGCCAAGCTTCCGGTATGGAAACATCAAGTCTTTGCTGACGGTACCGATGAGTGGGTGAACTGCGCATGAGCATGCTCATTGATACCTTCGGGCGAGCACACCGTGACCTACGGGTGTCGCTAACCGACAGGTGCAATCTCCGGTGCACCTATTGCATGCCTAATGATTTTTCTGACTGGATCCCCGGGGATCACCTGTTGAGCACGGACGAACTAATGACGGTGCTCGAAGTTGCCACCTCGCAGGGGATCACTGGTATCCGGCTCACCGGTGGCGAGCCGCTGCTACGCCCAGACATTGTTGACATTGTTCGTCGCATCAAAGCTTTGCCATCGGCTCCCAAAATCGCGCTGACGACAAATGGCTTGCGATTACCCGAGATGGCGCAGGATCTTGCCGACGCCGGGCTTGGACGCGTCAACATCAGCCTTGACACCCTACGCCGCGATCGCTTCAAGGAACTTACTTTTCGTGATCGGTTCGATGACGTGATTGCGGGGATTGATGCGGCCAAGGCCGCCGGCCTGTTGCCGGTAAAGATCAATAGCGTGTTGATGCGTGGGGTGAACGAGGACGAAGCCTTGCCGTTGCTGCGACATAGTTTGGCTAACGGCTGGAACCTACGTTTCATCGAGCAAATGCCACTTGATGCTGGTGGCTCCTGGGAGAAGTCATCGATGGTTACCGCAGCGGAGATTTTCGAGCTGCTGTCGACCGAGTTTGAACTCACGCCGGTGGCCAACCGCGGTTCGGCCCCCGCCGAGGAATTTCTGGTAAACGGCGGACCAGCCACGGTTGGGGTTATCGCCAGTGTTTCGAAGCCGTTTTGTGCATCCTGCGACCGGTTGCGGCTAACGGCGGATGGGCAAATCCGTAATTGCCTTTTTGCCCGTGATGAAACCGACGTTCGCGCGACCTTGCGCAATCCGTTGCTGTCAGATCAAGAACGCCGAGCCAGTATCGCGTCGTTATTCGGGAGCTCGGTGCTGGCCAAATTACCCGGGCATGGCATCAACGATCCGTCGTTTATCCAGCCCAGTCGACCGATGTCGGCAATCGGGGGCTAACCGCCGGCAAATGGCGGGAGCACGTCAACTCGGGCACCGGCCGCGAGGTGCACCAGGGCTAGGTCGCCGTGGGCAGCCAAACCATCGACCAAGTAACTGCAGCGGGGGGCTACTTGGGCAAAGGCCGGGTGGGCACTGATCAGCGAGTTCACGACATCGCCCAATGTCGCACCCGAGGTAGTTACGGTTGGGTACCCAACCGCTGATCGAGCGGCGGCAAAGAGGTGAACTTCGACTGTTACCACGAGGCCGAGGGTACGCGCCCAGATCCAGTGACCGCTACCAAGCCGGCCAATTTCAAATTTTGGATGCACATCAGGACTTTTGAGCCTATTCTCATGAGCACTTAATTCGCGGGAGCACTTGCGAAGCGGGTACCGGGGGTGTAGCACGGGCCGAGCAGCATTTTTTGGAGGCTTGATGGATTTACAGAATTCTTTCACGGTACCGGCCGATATAAATACCGCCTGGAAGACCTTATTGGACGTGGAGTCCATTGCGCCGTGTATGCCAGGTGCCACCTTGGAGTCAGTGAATGGTGATGAGTTCACCGCGAGTGTCAAAGTCAAGCTCGGTCCGGTATCGATGACGTATAACGGTGAAGCGCGCTTCCTGAATAAGGACGAAGCAAGCCACACCGCGGTCATCGAAGGTACCGGCAAGGAGACCCGAGGCGCCGGCACTGCAAAAGCGCTAATCACGACCAACCTGGTTGCCGAATCACCTGACCGAACCCGAGTGAACGTGGCCACTGCTCTAACCATCACGGGCAAGGCCGCACAGTTTGGTCGCGGCGTGATGCAGGATGTTGCTGGCCGAATTATTGATCAGTTTGCTGGGAACCTCGAACAGGTCATTGGCGCTCGCGGCGAACATGCCGCCGCAGCTGCGGCGGATGACACTTCGACCGCGGTGGCTGCTCCGGTGATCAAGGCTGCAGACAGTATCGATCTGCTCGGTACCGCCGGTGCACCGGTGCTCAAGCGTGCCATTCCCGTGATCATTGGGGTGGTTGTTGTCGTCGCGATCGTTTGGTGGCTAATCGCTCGTTGAGCTAATCATTTATCCATATGTCATTCGTGGAACTAACCGGTAGTGAAAAGAGGTAGGTAATGCAAACACCAGCGCCCGTTGATTATGCGCGAGCCACTTCGGTAGCCGATGCAATTGCCTTGTTGGAAAAGCATGGTGATGAAGCCCGACCGGTGGCCGTTGGTACTTCTGCTGCCTTGGCTGCAAAGAGAAGTTTCTAAGTGATCCGGCAAAGTTCGCGGGAGTGATGTGAGCATCGCTGACAGAATCGGATCGCCGCAGGATTTAATCGCAGGGCTAGCCGAGCACGATTATCTGACCGAGATAGGTCTGGCTACGGCCCTGTTTTGTGCGGTGCGTCTACCCCAGCCACTCCTCCTCGAAGGTGAAGCCGGGGTCGGCAAAACTCAGGCTGCCAAGGCATTGGCCACCTTGCTTGATACTCCGCTAATTCGACTGCAGTGCTTCGAGGGGATTGACGCTGCAGAAGCCCTATATGAGTGGAACTACCCGAGGCAACTCCTTGGCATTCGTCTCGCTGAAGCCCGGGGCGCTGATTTAGCCGAGGAGTCATTGTTCAGCCGCGAGTACCTTGTCGAGCGCCCACTGCTGCGGGCCCTTGAGCATCAAGGGCCTAACCCCGCGGTCTTGCTTATCGATGAAATTGATCGCGCTGATGAGGAGTTTGAGGCATTTTTGTTTGAGATGTTGGCGGAGTCCACCGTGACCGTTCCCGAGATCGGCACCTTGCGGGCTACCATCGCGCCGGTTGTTATCTTGACTTCGAATCGGACCCGTGATCTACATGATGCACTCAAACGACGCTGTCTATACCACTGGATTGATTACCCGAGCCTTGAACATGCAATTTCGATTGTCCGTTTGCGCGTGCCCTCGGCCTCGCCGCAACTTGCGGCACAGATCGCGGGTGCGGTGCAGCGATTGCGTGGCCTAGATGTGCAAAAGCCACCCGGTGTTGCCGAAGCGATTGATTGGGTGCACGCTTCAATGTTATTAGGTATTGACCGTTTGAGCGCAGAAGCGGTTTCCCAGACCCTGGGCTCGGTACTGAAATATCGCGAAGACCAGGACTTAGTCCGAGAGCAAGGCTATGCCTGGGTTGCCGGTGCCTGAACTCCCGCAAATTGCGGCGGCGTTCGGCCATTTACTGCATGCCGCAGGGGTGCCGGTAACTCCTGAACGGAGCGCGAGATTCGCCGTTGCTATCACTCTGGCGGAGCCGCAAAGCCTGACACAGTTGTATTGGTTGGGTCGGGTGAATCTAATTACGGCCCATGAACAGATAGATATCTATGATCGAGTTTTCGCCCAAGTATTTCGTGGCATCACTGATGTGGCTGACTTCCGTGGCGATCGTGCTAACCAAGCACCGCCGGCCGCTGCACCCACCGGTGAGCGCACGCCGGGTGATCCGAACCGCGGTGGTGAGTCAAATAACACCCCGCGCGGAACCAGTGCCACCCCCGGTGCACGCGATGATGGTGATGATGACACCGACGAGGCCAGCATGATCGCGGCGATGAGCACGGACGAGCGGCTTGCGAATAAGGACTTCGCGGCGGTGACCGAAGAAGAATTACTTCTAATTAGGCAACTGATCGAACAATTGCCGTTGGTGCCACCCATGCGCAAAGGTCGACGCGAAAAGACGCATTCTGCCGGCAGGCGATTAGATATCCGTAAGACGCTGCGACGTTCCCACCGAACAGGTGGCGACCCGGTAAAGCTGGTGAAACGCACTCGGGCCCCGCGCCCTCGCCGCATCGTCTTCATCGCGGATATATCTGGCTCCATGGAGCCTTATGCCAGGGTTTATTTGCACCTTGCGCGGGGCGGGGTTCTCGCGGTCGGCGCTGAGGCATTTGTTTTCGCCACCCGGTTGACCCGCCTAACGCGCGCGTTGTCAATGAATAATCCAGACGTGGCATACCGCAAGGCGGCGGCTGCGGCGCCAGATTGGTCGGGCGGCACTCGGATAGGTGAGACTTTGATGTGTTTCATTAATGAGTACGGTCGACGTGGGGTTGCGCGTGGAGCCGTCATAGTAATTATTTCAGATGGCTGGGAGATCGAGGACCCAGCGCTGGTACGAATCTCGATGGAGCGACTTTCGCGATTGGCCCATCACATTATTTGGGTCAATCCGCGAAAGGCGGTAACGTCCTTTGAGCCGTTAACCGGCGGAATGGCAGCGGCTTTGCCCTATGTCGACACTTTCGTCAGCGGGCATTCGGTGCGGGCGTTGGCGGATGTAGTGCGGGCTATCCGCGCCGTGGCCGGTGATCGCGCACCAAACGGGGTCCCAACCCATAGAGCCATAGGCTTAACCCATGCTCAGCGTTGAGGATTACCGCGCCCAAGTAATGACCGGGGTCACGGCCCTGGCGCCGATTGAAATGCCCCTTATTGACGCACATGGCTGTGTGCTCGCGACCGAAGTCTCGGCCCCTTGGCCACTGCCCTCCTTCGATAACTCCTCGATGGATGGTTACGCGGTGGTTTCGGCTGACCTAGCCGGGGCGAGTAGCGAGCACCCGGCGCGATTGACGGTGGTTGACGATGTGCCGGCGGGTTTTCGAGCCACCGAGGTGGTGGTGCCGGGGGTCGCGATCCGCATCATGACCGGAGCGCCGATGCCTGACGGCGCCGATGCGGTCGTGCCGGTTGAAAAAACTGACGGTGGCACTGACCTAGTTCAGGTAAATGAGCCGGTCAGTCTTGGTGCGAATATCCGGTTGGCCGGCGAGGATGTGTTGCTGGGTGATGTGGTCATGTATCCGGGCACCTACCTCACCGCGCGGCAGTTGTCACTCCTTGCCTCAGTGGGCAAGGGCTCGGTGCTGGTGCATCCAAAGCCGCGGGTGGTGGTGATCTCAACCGGCAGTGAACTTGTCGAGCCGGGTACTGAACTTCGCCGGGGGCTAATAACCGATTCCAACAGCTACCTACTCGTGGCGGCGGCGCAGGAGGCGGGTGCGGTGGCTTTTCGGCTGCCACCTGTTATAGACGATGAGGACGTCTTTATGTCGACGTTGGAAGATCAATTGCACTTCGCGGATCTGATCATCACCAGTGGCGGCGTGAGCATGGGTGCGTACGACACCGTCAAGGCCGTTTTGAGTAGGTTGGGTACGGTCACTTTTGCGAAAGTTGCCATGAACCCGGGAATGCCCCAAGGCTACGGGCGCATTGGCCCGAGTGCCACGCCAATCATCACCCTCCCGGGCAATCCGGTTAGCGCCTATGTGTCATTTGAGACTTTCGTGCGCCCGGTTATTCGGACAATGCAAGGGCACAAGGATATTTACCGGCCGTATGTGCAGGCAATTTGCGAGGTGGAGTTAGCCTCGCCACCGGCTAAGCGCCAGTTCGTGCGTGCCAAATTCGGCGGCGCTGACAAGGCAACGGTCACCCCGGTGCGCGGCCAAGGCTCGCATGCAGTTGGTGGGCTCTCGCAGGCCGATTGCTTCATCGTGATCCCAGCCGGGCAAGCGGCCGTGGCCGCGGGCGCTACCGTTGACGTCATCGATCTAAGGAATTGGTGACCATGGCGGATAAATCTTTCACTCATCTAAATGAGCGTGGTGATGCGCACATGGTCGACGTCACGGCAAAGGAAGTCACCGTGCGATCAGCAACCGCACGCGGGCGTGTCCTGGTGTCTGCCGAGGTGGTGGGCCTGCTTCGCGGCGCTGGAATGCCAAAGGGTGATGCATTAGCCGTGGCCCGCATTGCCGGAATTCAAGGAGCAAAGCGCACCCCGGACCTCATCCCGCTTTGCCACCCACTTGCCATTCACGCGGTCGAGGTGGAGTTAGTCGTGGTTGACGCTGGAGTGGAAATCACGGTCACGGTGCGCACGGCTGATCGCACCGGGGTTGAGATGGAAGCCCTCACCGGGGTTTCGGTGGCGGCGCTAGCTCTCATCGACATGGTTAAAGGCGTGGATCGAATGGCGTCAATTACCGATGTCGAACTTGTTGAAAAGCTGGGGGGACGCTCAGGGCATTGGGTGCGGGGCCAATGAACTACCGCGCACTAGTTATTACGGTTTCAACGCGCACCGCGGCCGGTGTTTGGCAGGACACTTCCGGCCCCATCCTGGTTGCGGGTTTGCAAAAACTGGGCTTGTCGGTCGAGGGCCCGGTGGTCGTAGCCGATGGTGACCCGGTTGGTGCTGCCCTGCGCGCTGGCATTGACTCCGGGTTTGACTTGATCTTGACCACCGGCGGCACCGGGCTCAGCCCAACAGACCACACCCCCGAGCAAACGGCGTCGCTCCTGGATCGCCAGATCCCCGGGCTGCCCGAAGTGATCCGGGCCCAGGGGATCGCCGCCGGAATCCCTAATGCGGCGCTGTCCAGGGGCCTAGCCGGCCTGGCCGGGGGCACCTTGGTGATCAATGCGCCGGGCTCTGCCGGTGGGGCCCGTGATGCGGTTGTGGCACTTGAGCCGACATTGCTCCATGCGCTGGACCAGATAAGAGGTGGCCAGCATTAGTCCCCTGAGCTGGATGGAAAATCCGTTCACCTGTTGTTAACCAAGGCCTATTGTCACGTACAGATCTTTGGTAACTCACGGGATGAAATTGGAGCCATAATTTAATCTAATAGTCAGTTTCACTTAACTTTGGAGCACCCACCGCGGTGGACTTGTTACTGATCAGCATTATTGCGGTGATCGTGGTGGCTTTTATTTTCGATTTCACGAATGGTTTCCATGACGCGGCTAACTCGGTGGCCACGGTGGTGGCAACCCGCGCCTTGCCCGCTAAGTGGGCCCCTGCCTTTTCAGCGGCATTTAACTTTCTTGCCTACTTCGTGGTGGGCACGGCGGTTGCAAACACCGTCGCTAAAACGGTGAAATCGGATTACGCAGGTGTGTCTGTCATTTTCGCCGCTTTATTCGCCGCCATTGCGTGGAATTACATTACTTTGCGTTTAGGCTTACCCTCCTCATCAAGTCACGCCATCATCGGGGGCTTGGTAGGAGCTGGAATCGCGGCCGGCGGTCTTGCTGCGATTTCCTGGGAAAGCGTCCAGAAGGCATCAATCGGCATCATCGCGTCGCCCGCGGTGGCGTTCTCGATTGCGTTCTTAGCCATGTTCTTGGTGCGGGGGCTGCAACGGGCCTTTAAGTTGCGCGATAACGCGCCAGTTTTCAAAGGTTTACAGTTGATCACGGCCGCGGCGGTGTCTTTTGGGCACGGTGCAAATGATGCGCAAAAGACTATGGGGGTAATTGCGGCGCTCCTCCTCGGCGCGGGTTACACCACTATCGGCGAGGACGGATCCACAGTCGTTGTACCCGAATGGGTTGCCCTCACGGCATACGGTGTTATCGCAATTGGCACCCTTTGGGGTGGCTGGAAAATCATCGAGACCATGGGACTAAAGATCACTCTCTTGCATGCCAACTCGGGCGCGGCGGCGAATATTGGTGCGTCGGTCGCCATGCTTGGGGCGACTTCGCTCGGTATGCCAATTTCGACAACCCATGCGGCTGCGACGTCAATTGTTGGCGCGGGCGTAGGTTCGGGGAGGGGCGCTCGTTGGCGGGTGGTGGGTCGAATGGTGGTGGCTTGGGTCCTGACGATCCCCGCGGCTGCGACGGTGGCATTCATTATGCTGAAGTTGACCCAGCTACCGACCTTCTTCGCTTTCTTGACAGTCGGCCTAGTAGTTGGGCTGTTTGCTGCTTGGGCCATTTGGGCGATGATTCACACTATCCGCGCCAAGGACGTAGAGGCGGAGATCCTGCCAGAAGAGGCGTTGGCAAAATCAACCGACCCGCACCCGCATCTGCTGCCTCACGGTATGCCTGAGTAGTACCCGTTCACCATTCGTTCATGATCTGTTAAAACCTTAGTTCCAAATTGCGGGGGATTCGGAAACATTGGGTGGCAAGACTGGCCTGGTGCCAGATGCCTCCCAATTAGCACTGCGCGACCTGCAGTCGGCGGCCACCTCACATCGTGGTGACCGGGTGTTTACCCGGACGGTAGCGGCTGCGGCCTTTACGTCCCTTTTGGTGCTGGCGGGGATCGCCATCTTCTTAGGTCTGCAGGCGATTCCGGCGTTCCAGACCCAAGGTTGGTCGTTCCTGACCACAACTGGTTGGGATATCAACACCACCCCGCCAACCGTTGGTATTTTCGGCATGCTCTACGGCTCGGTGCTGCTTTCAGTTGTCGGTCTGGTGATTGCGGTGCCGGCGGCCATCTTGCTGGCAATCTTCATGGTGTTCTTGTCGCCGCCTCGGCTGTCCAGGATCCTTACCAACCTAATTGACCTGATGGCCGCTATCCCATCGGTTATTTTGGGCTTGTGGGCCTTCTACATCTTGAACCCGACGGCGGAAGAGTGGCAGGTACTGCTGAATAAGTATCTGGGCTGGATCCCGATTTTCGAAAATACATCAGGTAACTTCTTGGGGACACCGTTTATCGCAGGATTTGTGCTCGCGATCATGATGATTCCGATTATCACCGCCGTGACCCGCGAAGTACTCAGTCGCACGCCACCAGATCTAATCAATGCTTCAGAGGCGCTTGGTTGCTCACTTTGGACAATGCTCCGCTACGTGGCTCTGCCTTATGGTCGAGGCGGCATCGTCGGCGGAATCATGCTGGGCCTTGGGCGCGCACTGGGTGAGACCATTGCGGTGTTCTTTGTCCTCAAACTCGTCTATGAGACTAACTGGGACAAGATCATTGAGTCCGGTGGCGGGTCGGTGGCGACTCTCATAGTGAGCCGCTTCGGCGAGGTCTCTGGACCACTCGAACTGCAGTTGCTCCTTGCCGCTGGCTTCTTTCTTTTCATCATGACGCTGATTGTTAACGTCATCGCAAACTTAATCGTGAGCCGGACGGGACGGTTGCAAAAGTGAGCACCATAACCTTTGACCCGGAAACCTTGGAGAAACTCCAACAACAAAAGCCCACTCGCCCTTGGCGCAAAAAGCCAACCAGATTCACCGCCTCTGTGACCTTGGCGGTCCTCGTCCCGGCGTTGATTGTTGCAGCTCTATATCTACGAAGTGATATCCCAGGGCCGATTCTGCTCGTCATTATCTATCTACCGCTGCAGCTAATTGCATCCGGAATTGCAGCGTGGGCCACGAAGGGCACCCGCGGTATCTCTGACTCCGTGATTATCGTCAATTCGATTGGCGCAAGTCTGTTTAGCATCGTTGTCTTGGTATCAGTCATCGGGTCACTGATAGTTCGCGGTCTGGGCGCTCTCAGCCCGCAATTCCTCTTCCAAAACAGCGTCTATATCAGCCCGAGCACGCCCTTGGATTACGGAGGTATTGGGCACTCAGTAGTCGGCACCCTATTAATTGTGTTCATTGCATCGCTTATCTCCGTGCCGATCGGTATTGCCACCGCGGTCTACATAACCGAAGTTCGCGGCCGAGCGGTTCCGTACGTTCGCTTTTTCGTGCAGGCTATGAGCGGTGTGCCATCAGTGGTTGCCGGCCTTTTCATTCTGACAATCGTGGTGGCCACGGGTGCGTTCAATCAGAGTGCATTTGCTGGCGGGCTGGCCTATGCAATCCTGATGTTGCCAACTGTTGCCAGAACAGCCGAAGAGGTGCTCAAGTTGGTACCGGATGATCTGCGCACCGGGGCGTTGGCGCTGGGATCCACGAGGGCTAGAACTGTCCTTAGAGTCGTGATCCCCGCTGCCCGTACCGGCATTATCACCGCTGTCATCCTTGGGGTTGCCCGAGTAATAGGTGAAACTGCACCACTGCTGTTAGCCGCCGGCAACAACGACCAAACCGTTGTGGACCCATTCGGCTCACCAATTTCATCTGTACCGACTTTTATCTTCAACAACGTTGCCCTGCCATACCCCGATGCGGTTGCCAGAGCTTGGGGCTCCGCCTTGGTTCTAATCATTCTGGTTGCCATTTTGTTCACCCTGGCTCGCGTCATCGGGCGTGGGCGTGTTGGCCGATAGGAAGAGAAGATCATGTCAACTGCTGAGTTTGAGGATGTTATGGACCTAGATATTGAGGGTGCTGAGGCCTCAACTGTCCACCCGGTGGGTCCGACTGAAATGGCGGCGCGCGACCTCAGCGTCTGGTTCGGGCGGCGCAAGGTTTTAGAAGGTGTCAACATCGCCTTCCCAAAGAACACGGTGACCGCGCTAATCGGCCCATCAGGTTGCGGTAAGTCGACGTTTATCCGAACCCTGAATCGCCTGCATGAACTAATACCAGGGGCCGCTTTGGCGGGGTCGGTGCTTTATGAGGGCAAGGACATCTACGACGCCGCTGTGGACCCGGTACAGATTCGCCTCCAGATTGGCATGGTGTTCCAAAAGCCAAACCCCTTCCCCAGCATGACTATCCGTGGCAATGTGCTCGCCGGATTGAAGCTATCGGGGATGAAACGGGAAAACCACGACGACATCGTGGAACAGACCCTGACTGCCGCTGGCCTGTGGAACGAGGTTAAGGATCGCCTTGGCACTGCCGCTGGCGATTTGTCGGGCGGTCAGCAGCAGCGACTGGTGATTGCTCGTGCGCTAGCTGTACAGCCACATGTACTCCTGATGGATGAGCCATGCTCGGCATTGGACCCGGCTTCTACCTTGAAAATCGAAGAGACTATCCGCGAGCTCTCCAAAGAAGTCACCATCATTATCGTCACGCATAACATGCAGCAAGCCGTGCGTGTTTCCGACTACACCGCATTCTTCCTTGCGGAAGAGGGCACCCCGGGCCATGTGGTTGAACAAGGCGAGACAACCAAGATCTTCGGTAATCCGCGGGAGCAGCGCACCCTGGACTACGTAAATGGCAGGTTTGGTTAACCCGCCGTTCACCTGTACATGGATTGTTCACCGAATAGTTCATCGAGTGTCAGCGTCTCGATAGTGTTGATTAACCAACGTTGATTAGCGTGTCATCGAATTGTTAACTTCAACTCTAAGGAGCACATAGTGCGTCGCACAATCGCGATACTATCCAGTAGTGCACTCGCGGCCGGCATGGTCGCGTTGGCCGCACCTGCCCAAGCCGCCGAGAATATTTCGGGGGGTGGAGCTTCATTCCCGAACGTTTTTATTCAGCAGTGTGTTGCGGACTTCAACGGGTCACAGAGCAACTTCACGATGTCCTACACTTCCACCGGGTCCGGCACCGGCAAGGGCAACTTCTCGAAAGGCACCTTCGTTTACGCAATGTCAGATTCGGCCTACTCCTCAGGCGCACCGACATGGGGTTGGGAGTACCTCCCAGTTATCGGGGGCGCGATTTCCGTACCGATCAACTTGAAGAATGCCAGGACCGGTCGCACGCTGGGTTCATCAATCCAACTGAAGCAGGTCACCTTGGCGAAAATCTTTGCGGGTGCAATCACGAAATGGAATCACCCGGAGATCAAGAAAGACAATAGGCGCATTGCTAAGTCATTGCCGGCCACGCCCATTACGATCTCCTACCGATCCGATGCGTCCGGGACAACAAATAACTGGCTTCAGTATCTGAATGCTTGGGCGCCGACGATCTTCCCGAAGGTCCAAGATGACATGGGCACTGGATTCCCGGGCGGCAAGCCACCGGCGAACTCGGTCGCAGGCAAGGGTAACTCAGGGGTGATGGCGAATGTGCTCGCAAAAGAGGGAACCATCGGCTATGTCGATCTTGGCGATGCCAAGGGTTACCCATCAGCGCGGATCCAAAATGCGAAGGGGGAGTTCATCGCCCCGTCGTCTGCGTCCGCCGCCAAGAACCTGGCGAACCAGATTGCCGTTGGTGCTGATGGTCTAGTCGCGTTGAATTACAAGGTCGCGATCTCCGGCGCTTACCCGATCGCGATCTTCAGTTACGGGTTGGCCCGAACCGACGGCAAGGGACCAAATGGTCTGGGCGTGCGTCAGTTCTTCGACTACGTCCTGCAAAAGTGCGGGCCTTCCCGCGCTGCCTCACTTGGTTATGTACCGGTCGCCGGCAAGGTGCTTAACAAAGCCAAGACGTTGGTAACCAAGATCTCTTAGTAAGTCTCTGTAGCAACAACGAAGCGCAAAGGTGCGGGCGATGTCTCGGAAAGTTACGACAATCCGAGGCATCGTCCTCGCTGCTTTCGCAACTGCTTTAGTAGCAGGTTGTACGCCGCCGATGCCCCCTGATGTGCTGGCGGCGCGCGCTGAAGCCCAAGTTGCCTGCGGCACCGGTGAGGTGCGGGTCAGCGTGCCAAGTGGGTTCAGCGGGTCGATGGATTCGGTTGGGGCCGCGCTGACCTCGGTGTGCCCGGATGAGACCGTACTTGAGGTGCCCGCTGAGGAGTCAGCACCACTTGCCTTGGTCGACAAGACGCCCTCGCAGGCAGATATTGATGCGTTCAAGGCGACTTCTTGCCCGAATGAACCGGTCATCGTGGTTCCGGCATTTGCCTACCCGGTGACTTTGGCCTACAACGTGGTTGGGCTCGAGGGGTTATTCATGACCCCCCAGATTGTGTCCGGGATCCTAAGTGGAGCTATCACCTCCTGGGAGGATCCACTGCTGCTGGAGGCAAACCCAGATTTTGATTTGACCCTGCTTCCCGAGATCACCCCCATGTCTATTGATTCACCACAGGGGGACGTCGAAGCGATGACAACTTGGCTAAACCAGCAAGATGCCGCCTCGTGGCCGCAGGGCACATTAGGAAAGCTGGAGGTGGGCTTAAAGTTCGCATCGCAAGGCGATCTGCTCAACGAGATGCTGGCCGTCGAGGGTTCAATCGCGGTGCTGCCGATACCGGTTGCCTATAACAATATTTTGGCTACCGCAAACTTGCCGGTTACGGGCACCGATGCCAATGGGCAAGAAGTTGACACAGTCATTACCACCGATGACGTGCAGCTTTACAAGATCGGTTCCGGTGCCACCACGGTGACCAAAGATGTCAGTGGCAATATTTTTGCTAGCCCCGCAACGGGCGGGTTCCCGGTTGACGGCAACTTTGATATCGCCTCGTCGAAGATCATGATGGTCGAAGGCGCACCTCTGGCGGGTTGGCCGGCACTTGGCTATGCGCACCTTTTGATCTGCGATAACCCGGCGGAGCCGTTGCCCCTGCTCTTTGCCCAGTATTTGGTTCGCCTCGCCGGCCAGGGCTCACTTGAGTCATTCGGCTTGACCCCGATGCCAGAGCCAATTCGAATTCAAACTTTCGGTCCACTCAAGGTTGTTGTCAACGTGGATGGTGCAGTAGAACCGAGTTCGTCTCCGGTCGCCAGTTAGTAGGTGATTCGGCGAAGGCTCTCCTTCTGCCCCTAGGGTGGGACCTATGGATGAGGGCCGCAAGGGCGCCCAGTTGCCGCGCTGGTACGTGAAAGCTATCTGGTATGCCATTTTCGCGGTCACCTTGTCCATCGCGGCTTGGTATGTAGCCCTGCAACTGACCGACCTGATGGTGACGGTTGCTATCTGCTTCTTCCTGGCATTTTGTATTGAACCGATCGTAAACAAACTCGCGGCCCGCGGTTGGCGGCGCGGGCTAGCTACCCTTTTCACCTTCGTGGTGGGCCTCGGTGCAGTTGCTGTTTTTTTCGCCTTATTTGGGCTGGTTTTCTTTCAACAGGTCGTCGACCTAATCTCCGAGATTCCTAATCTCTACGGCGGGATCCGAAGTTTCTTCGACAAGACCCTCTCCATTACCTTGCCTGAGCCATCGGTGCTGATGGATCAGTACCTAAATGACGCAGTCTCACTTCTCGCCAATGGCCTGATCGGTGTCATTAATACTTTCCTAGGGTTGGTATTCGGGGCGCTGACGGTGCTACTCGTCACTTTCTACCTAGTGGTTGACGGCCCCCGCTTTCGCCGCGTAGTTTGCTCGTTTTTCTCCCAGCGCCGCCAGCGCGAGATCTTGGCCGTCTGGGAGGTGGCGATCGATAAGACTTCAAGTTACATGATCTCAAGGTCGGTTCTCGCACTGGTTTGTGGTACCACGACCACCGTTTTCTTGTTGATAATCCAGGTGCCGAATGGGTTGGCGCTTGGCATTTTTACCGGATTAGTCTCGGCCTTCATCCCAACTATTGGTACCTACATTGGCGGGATTTTGCCGGTTGCGATCGCCTTCGGGGCGAGCCCGGTCCAAGGTATTGCCACCTTGGTGTTCATTTTGGCCTATCAGCAGGTGGAGAACTTGACGATCGAGCCTCGGATTTCAGCCAAGGCGATGGAATTGAATACGGCCGTTTCATTCTTAAGTGTGTTAGCCGGTGCGGCGGTCCTCGGGCCGGTT
>JAQCEO010000036.1 GCA_027729805.1 Actinomycetota bacterium | reverse complement strand
TGCCACCAAGTCATTACGACTTGAACTCGAAATCGACGGCACTCGGCACGCGGTATCAAGTACCAAGTTCAAATATCGCTCGAAGAGCCGATTCACCGCTGCGGTATGCCCGGTCTCCAGCACCGGGGTCAAGTCGTATAGCAGGTAGACGAGTTTGCCGCCTTTTGCATTTGCGTCGCGGGCCGCCAGCATCAGTGCGTCATTGATCCAAACCGCACCGAGAAACACCAGCACGGTATTGGTATCAAGTCGCACCGGTGGCGCGGTACGCGCCCTGGCCAGGCAACTGTTAGCCCGCTCGGCCAACTGCGCGCGGGTTGGACCAACCCCGAAGCAGGTAGCCAACTCCACCCGTGTCATTGCTATGAACACCCCCCGCGCGCGGTCCAGGACCACCGCGAGTAGGTGGGGATCGGCAGCCAGCAGCAGCGGGGCGGTGCTTTCGACTACCCGCTGAACCCCGGAGACCGACTCCCGACGCTGCCAGAACTCGACCAGGTCGGTGACGTCCAGCAGGGTCTGGCTCAGCACCACTTCACCCTCAGGCAACGCGCTCACCCCCAAAACCTAGTCAAGGCCCACAACTTCGCGCGCGGCAGCATTAATTAGCTGCTGCCTCCGCTCAGCACTAGTTTGTCAAGTTCCGCACGAGCCGAAGCCAACTTAATTGCGCGCGCAGCTCTTTGCTCTGCGCGAGTGGGCGCAGGTGCTCATGCAGGTCTGCGAGCTTGCGCATCCCCCGCACCGGGCTCGCCGCCGCGGCCGCGAGGCGCCCGGCCCCTGACTTATCTTGGCCACCGGTAGCAAGGCCTACCTGCTGGCCACCTTGTATCAGGTAATTGATGACGATGCCCTCGTCGATCACCATGCCGCCACGCACCACAGCCACGAGGCTCCACCAACGGTCATGCAGCCAACCCGATGGCACTTGCAGGCCACCGGCAAAGTGGCGCGGGCGCAGCATCGAGGCACCACCGGTGGCAATCGAGCGCCGGAGTGTGTAACGCAATTGTTCAACGGGGGTAAGGCTTGGCCACTGGATGGGCACCGGGAAGGTGCCACGAAGTGTGCCCTCCAAGTTGTCCAACTGGCCAGAGGCAACCAAATTGCCGTCACTGGCAACCATCAGTGCTTGCGGTTGTTGGTCGAGTAGCTCGCACTGCCTGGCGATTCGCTTCGGCTGCCAAGTGTCGTCATGATCTCCGAGTGCGACTAGATCCGCGCCGAGGTCAGCGGCGACCTGCACTCCTTGCACGAAGTTGCCGGCGATCCGGGTGGTGATATTTCGGGAGGACGATGTCGACTGCCTGATGTAAAACGGGATGGCACTTAGTGCCGCCTGCTGCTCGAGCAGATTGATGGTGTTATCGGTTGACCGATCGTCAACCACGACAATGGCAACCGGTGCCTGGGTTTGCGACAGCACGCTCGCGATGGTCTCGGCAATCCACCGCTGCGAGTTATGGGTGACAAGTACCGCCGCTACCCGCGACTGCATTACTTCACCCCATGATTTGCGAGGGAGTTGATCAACGCCTCGTATTGATCGGTTACCGAATCCCACTGATAGGCCGATTGGATTCGCCGCTGGCTCAAGCCGCGCAGCTCAGCAAGCCGGTCGGCCGAATTGCCGGCAGCAATGTCATTGAAGATTTCCTTCAGCTGATCGCCCGCGCCCCAGAAGTAGCCTTGGTTGGCGGTGACCTCGCGATTGAATTCGACGTCATATGCAAGCACCGGCGCACCGGCGCCCATCGCGCGGAGCAAGCTCGGGTTCGTGCCACCGACCGAATGCCCGTGGATATAAGTGATCGCATTTCCGTACAGTTGGTCGAGGAGTTCTTGGTCGTAGATCGCACCGGTGAATTTGATGCGCACATCACCACGTGCGGCGGCGCGCACTTTGTCGACATACCACTGCGAGTAAGGCGCGCTGCCTACGACCACGAGTTGGCGGGTCTCATTACTTGCCCGATACGCATGCACGGCTTCGAGTAGATGGTTCTCCGGTTCGAACCGCGCAACAATTAGGTGATAGCTCTGCGCCGAAAGCTGCAACTCCGCTAACCGAGTGCTCGGCGGGTTGATCACCTCCGCCCCATAGGGGATCACCACACAGTCACGACCATAAGTTTTCTTGACGTAATCGGCGATCGCCTGCGCATCGGCGATCACCTCCTGGCCCCATCTGATCGCGGCCTTCTCGGCCCACCGGTAGTACTTCGCCCCGGTTCCGCGCCACTTCTCGCGCTTGGACTCCAGACCATCGAGATGGATCGCGGTTGGGATGCCGGCCAACTTGAGCGGTTTGAGTAGCGGCGCATTGCCAGCATTTAGCAGCAGCACCACATGAGGGTGCTCCTTGATGATCGCGTGGGCGGTGCTCGCGGTGGAATGGCTCAAAGTCTCGGTCAGCCGGTGCCGGATAGCGGGAGCATTTACCAACTTCATGCCCTCGTATTGGGTGATCCGCTGCCCCGGATTCCGGCAATAAACCGTGACTTCATAGCCCCGGGCGGCTAGGCGCTTACCGATTTCCTCGACGGCGGTCTCGAACCCGCCATGCCTAGCGGGCACCCCGCGCGTACCCATTAGCGCAACCTTCACCCGCCCAGCGTACGTGGCGACGGGTTTAGCCCGGCTCGCTGCTAGCCTCCGAGGGGTGCAGGTGCAACCGTTATCCATCGAAGGCGTCTGGGAGTTCACCCCACTTCTGCGCCCAGATGACCGCGGGGTCTTCCTCGAAGCATTCAAGCAGAGCACTTTCGCCGAGGCGACCGGGCACGCCTTTGATCTCCAGCAGATGAATATCTCGGTCTCGCGCGCCGGCACCGTGCGCGGAATCCACTTTGCTGACGTCCCACCTGGGCAAGCGAAATATGTGCAGTGCTTGTCCGGTCTCGTCTTGGATGTCGTGGTAGATATTCGAGTTGGCTCACCAACTTTTGGCGCTTGGGATGCCATCGAACTTGATGACGTGGAACGCAAGGGCCTTTATATCGCCGAGGGGCTAGGTCACGCATTTTGCGCGCTATCGGATTCGGCTACGGTTGGTTACCTTTGCTCCGAGCCGTTTTCGCCAACACGTGAGCATGGGGTGCACCCACTTGACCCGACCTTGAATCTGCCCTGGCCAGATGGGCAGAATTCTCTGCTCTCCACTAAGGATGCGGCCGCGCCATCACTGGCAGAGGCACTGGCCCGTGACCTATTGCCGAAATACGATGAGTGCAGCGCCTACTACTCATCACTGCTTCAAGGCAGATTAAATCCCTAAGTCTGGTAGACGTTCCGGAGATCACCCTCACATAATCGCCGGCCACGGCGGCGCCAAACCAAGTGCGGTCTGGGGTCGGTACTTCAAGCAGAACGGGGTTTATTCAAACTGCCTTGCGGAATTGAAGGGTACTGCGAAATGCTTTCCGTTCCTCACTTAGGAATGCCCGCGTAACGGTGAGCATTGTCGGGCATGGAAAACGAGCTTTCGATGAATTCTCGTGCCGAGGTCACGACGAGGTACGCCAAGGCGTGTGTGAGGGCTGCGAAGGGTGACAAGGGCCGGATCCTTGGTGAGGTCGTGGGGGTGACCGGGTGGTGGCAGGCAGGTTGCGAGGGTGGGCAGTGCGGAAAGTACCTCGTTGCGTCGATGAGCAGGCAGCTCGACGGGCTGGAACGCCACGGCGAGCTCGATGATGGCGTCGACCGTTACAGTTCCGCGGTCCGCGCGGCGCTACTGGCGCTGTCGGCGTCGTCGATCGACCGGTACCTGAAGCCGGCACTTCCGCTCTCAGCCACCGTCAGTTTCAGTGACGTGGCTGGGCATGTGCTCGCGTACTCGTCAACAAGGGCGGCCGCAGTCGAGCGGTGACTAAGCGTTGCATTGCATAATGAATACCAATTTGGTACCATCTTATTATGAGTATTCAAATTGCTGTTCGACTTCCTGATCAATTGGTCAATTCGTTGGACGAATTAGTCATTTCGGGGGCCGCCCGCAGCAGGGCTTCGGTGATTGAGCGGGCGTTACTGCGCGAGTTGCGTTACCAGCGCATGTTGCAAGAAGTCGAGATCTTGAACTCAGGTATCGGCGCCGACGAGGATCTCGACTCCCTAGCTCGGTTGAGCAGTAACGTTGTGTTGGATGTGGATTAATGCGTCCCATCCATATTGCACATCTGGATAAGTCCAGACCTGTTGTCTTACTCACCCGGGAGCTAGTGCGCAAATCCATGGCAAATGTGACCGTCGCGCCAATAACCTCAACTATTAGAGGTTTGTATTCCGAAGTTCGCGTCGGTGAGGAGAACAACCTCGAGGGTCCTGGGGTTATTTCATGCGACAACATTCAAACCATTCCTCGGGAGGCACTAGGTCGGCAGATCGGTTGGTTGCTCGCGAAGCAGGAAACCGAATTGGGCGCTGCCATAAATCACGCTTTCGACCTCGAGATCACCACGGTCGAGAAGGGCTAGCGGTGAGCGCCCCCTTGATTTCTCATCATTTCTCCTTGTTGTGATTACGCGAATCTAGGGCGGAAGCGCCAGCTGCAAGTCAAACGAGTGGAAGCATGACCAGCATGAAGATCCAGTATGCGACGGTCAGGACAATTGGATCAACGATTATCAGCCAGAAGAGGCCGCGGATAAAAATGAATCCGTCGAATTCCAAGACGAAGAATGGTGCTATTCGCCACCGCTAGGTGGGGTGTCTAAAGCCCGTTACCGACCTCAGACCGCTATTGGTCTGGGGTCGGTTCTTTGCGGAGAGTGAACCGTGCCACCCCTACTGGTTGCAGCGTAGGCCAACGGCCTGGGCGCTCCAGGATTTACTGCGGCACCGGCACGCGCGACTCAAGGTTGACACCGGGCACGAGATCGCGCATGACCGATAGTTGCGTACTCGACTTGATCGCACCCGACCACCAGGCCAACGCCATCTGCGACAGCGCATACTCCTCTTTACCTAGCCGGTAGGTCTCTTCACGTAGGCCGGGTCCGTAGATATGGCCGTCGGTCCAGCGCAATTGCAGTGCCCGGGTATCACGGGCATGCGCGGCGAGGAACTCGCCGGCTTTGGCATCGGGTGCGGCATAGACATTGGCGAAACCGTCAACACCGGTGAAGGTCGCCGGGCGGCGGACCCCCCAACTCACCCCCATCGGGTAATAGATCTGGCCGAGGGGTTGGTAGACGGTCCCACCGGGGGCCGCATACGGTGGTGACGGGAAGTTAACGACAGCCAGTGCGCGATAGACGATATCGGCGTTTAAGAACACCGCGGCCGGCACCCTTTGCTTCGCATTGCGTAGCAAACTCGCCGCCCACCAAAGGTGCTGCACATTTTGGGTGTAGTCGGGGTTGACCTTGCCGTGGTTAGTGATAGTGCCATCTTCGTTGGCATTGGTGCCGGGCAGTGAGTTGCGCAAGATGACGCCGTTATAGATGCCATTGGAGGTTAGATCACTCGGGCGAGCGAAAGCGGCAATCGATAAGGCAACTAAGGTCGCCCGCCAGGTTGGGGCGCGCGGATCCTTTGGCATCATTGCCAGCGCGAGCGCCGGTGCCATTAGATCCCAAGACACTTCATCGGCCCGTGAATCACCCGGGGTTAGTTCAACCCCCGCGCGGTTGCGGAAGTAGAACGGGCCACGAGCAACGGAGTTGTCCGCTTCGGCGGCCACCATGGACGCGATATAGGCGCGCTCCTGCGTACTTAGTTCGGGCCATAGCAGCCAACCGGCCTGCCCGGCAACGGTTGCCCAAAGCGCGGACTGGAAAGTATTTCCCCAACCACCGGGTGAGTTCACCTGATGCTGGCAGGTGACGGTGCGAATATGCCAACGTGCATAACTGACTAACTCACTGCGGCTAATGCCATTGACATTCTTCCAATCACTAGTTGTCGCCATGATCGCCGCGGCCTGCGCCGAGTTGGCCACGCGCCTGATCGACTCTTCATCGATTGGGTAGCGATTTAGTGCGTCGTAGTAGGGCATCACACTTAGGCCCTTGAGCCTCTTGGTGAGGTCATTGACGATCACATAACGCAGGCCGTCCTTGACGGTGGCCTTGATCTCGGCCATGCCATCGATCTTCAAGGTGCCTTTGATTCTTGCCGGTGCTACCACTCGGCGCGCGATCTTGTAGGCACTCTTCTCACTCGTCGCGGTAGCGGTCGGGCAGTGACCCGGCAGGGTGGCTTGCGTACCAACGAGTGGGGTTTGATCGGCGGCAACTGGAATACTTACCGTCATCGATTTCTTCAGTTTCGCGGGACCGCTACTTAGAATCCACTGCGCTCGATCGCGCACGACACCGGGAGTGTCAATGCCATCGGCATTCCAGTCACCAACAACTGGCGTATCGGTCGACAAGCCGAACGGGAAAGTGAGCACCGCGGCATTGGCCTCCGGCACCATCGTGACAACGACACCCTTACTTACTTTCGGGGCCTGCTTCACGTTCAAGAAACGCAGGATCCAACTGCCCGCACGAAAGACGCCGACATCATCGCGCCCATCACCGTCCCAGTCCCCGACCACCGGCAGATCACCGGGCTCCCCGAATCTTTCGTCAACGGTTGCCCCACCGATGATTTGCCAGAGCCACTGGCCACCGCGAAAGACGCCGATATCGGCCTTGCCATCACCGTTGAGATCGCCGGTTACCGGTAGATCACCGGGCTGACCGCCCCAGGTGCCTTTGGCCTCCCAACTCGAATTACTCAAGATATTCGAGGAACTAAACCACTGACCGGCCTCGTATCGACCCGGGGTCGCTAGGCCGTCACCATCCCAATCGGCGAGCAATGGGGTGCCACCAGCCACCGGCAGTGTGACGACCGTGCGGGCACGGGGGGTGCCGACCCCGCTGAAGATGGTGAAGACGCCGGTGCCCAAGGCCGCGGCGGCCAGCACCGACCGCGGGGTCGCGGGTTTACCGGTACCGCTGCTGGTGACCTGGGCGATACCCGGTAACGCCGGGGCTTTATCGATGCTCGCTACAGCTCCCGCAATCGGTGCACCGGACCCGATCGCCGCAAAACTCGGCGCCGCGATGACACCGGCGGACGCCAAAAGGATTAACGCCAGCAAGGCTGACGTGGGTCGATGAATCAGAGCGAACACTCCTCGCACAGTGGGGAAGAACGCATTGGCACCTGGACGGTGGTCACGCGATCTGGCTGGTCGATCTTGAGCTCTCCGACCATAACACCAGATACCCCCCGGAACCACAACACCACGAGGTTCAAGCTCGGATCAAGATTTAGGGCGAGCGTTACATGGCTCAGGGTCTTCACGTCATACGGGAAGGCCGGCAGATTCGCGTAGAAAGTGTTCTGCTTCTTTGACATCACCCCGTGCAGCGCGGAAACCCAAAGATTTGGCAAGGTGCCGGAGCCATCCCACAACATGGTGGTCTTGTCCGGGTAAGGCACGGCGGCTTGCTGCGCACTGATTATCGATTCACCGATCAGCAGGTTGTCGACGCCGGCGCTGCGGGCATTTGCGGCTTCAATGCCGGGGGCCGAAGTGAATCCGCCGGTGAACTTTTGTGTGGTGGTGCCAACATACCCAAACATCGTGAGA
The DNA here is from genome assembly GCA_027729805.1 of Actinomycetota bacterium. Lineage (GTDB taxonomy): Bacteria > Actinomycetota > Actinomycetes > S36-B12 > S36-B12. Next base: position 15,459 of record JAQCEO010000036.1, on the reverse strand, counting down.
CCGATTGCCAGCGCGATGACACCGCCGATGATGACGTTAATGCGCGCTGACTTCGGCTTGGCCGCTCGCTGGGTGGCCTTGTTGACGGTGACGAGGAGTACGCAGATACCGGTGGCGGCCAGCGCGGCAACAAGTGGCGCGACCGCGAGCAGCATCCCATTAAGGGTCTTCAGTACGTAGTAACTAACTAGCCGCGATAGCTCACCGGCATCGGCGCCGCCCATCGCTACTCCCGCGAAGACACTAAAGCCAAGCACCGGGCCGGCGATCGCTAATGCCAGTGGTGCTCGGTGCGCGCGCAGCAAAAGAATTGCCAACCCGATAACGACAATGGGCGCGGCAAGCGCGGCTCCGATATTGAACGGACTCATCCCGACACCGATGGCACCGAGATCCTCCAGGAGGCCACCGGCACTGGTGCCCGGGTCGGATTTGATAACCGCTTGGGTCTGCAACCAGGCGGTGACACCGACAAAGGCCCCGGTAGCAATAACCCAAAGTGGCGCCAGCCATTTGCGCACCCGCCAAAGTGCGAGCGCGACGATAAGCCCCGACGGGATCAGGCCAAGCACCAGTGGCGTCCACAAACCGATGTTCGCCAAGGCTCCGAGTGGAATCAAGAACCAACCCAAACCGCGCGCCGACTTCCAATCACGAGCCGACAAATAAGCGGTAACTACGACAACGGTTACCCCCATCATGAAGTTCGTGAACCCGCTATTAAATAGCCCGGTCGGGCTACCAAGTAGCGCGAAAGTCGCGAACCCCACGACCGCGATGGGGCTTGCCCATCTTTTTACGAAAGCACTGCGCGCGTTCACCAAGGTGCCAAGGCGCCCCGCCAGATCACCGGCCACCCACGCCAGCGCCACCAGGCATAGGGCGAAGGAAATCGACGACCACTGCACATACGGCCAGAGCAAACCCGTGCGATCAAGTAACTCGGCACCGGTTTGGGAGCCAAGTTGGGCAATGGACCAAATCGTGGTGTGTAAGGCTGGGTACCACTGGTTCCAGGCGACCGAGCCGTCAATAGTCGTCCAGGTGGTGCTGCCTACTTCATAGGTGTTGGCAAATGTCGTGAAGTGCCCTTGATTATCCCAACCACTAAAGAACAGGCCGCTGACGATGCTGTAGAGATTGCGGCCGAGATAAGCACTCACCAGCCACCAACTGGTGCCTACCAGCATGACACCTAGCAGCGCGTCACTAATAGTTGGCTTGGGTATCGGTCGCGCCAACCGCGGGATGAACCGTGCGGCCGCTAGTGCCACGACCGCCACCGTTATGAGTAGGTGCGCCGAAGTTACCGTTACCGGGGTGGCCCCGGCCCGCGGGAAGATCAACGCCACTAACCCGAGTACGACCAGGATTGAAATCAACGCCCGCTCAGTGACGGTGCGGCCCCACGGCGGCAGCAAGATCAGCAGCAGGCAGGCGGCGACAAAGCCGACCGGCGGCAATATCCATAAGAGCACGACAGCCACGGCGGCCACGACGGCAAAGATGACATTCACGCGGTTACCGGTATCCATTAGTCCGGCTTCATCGTGATCGAAACGTTGACCTGACCATTTTGCACGGCGCTGACTTCAGCGACCCCGACCTCATCAACCTTCATTCCCAGATCATTCTCCGCCCGCCACCCCGGCGGCGGCGTGACACGCACGGTGAGGGTTGACGCATTCCAGATCGATTGTGGCTCCGCCTGCAAGGTATAGACGAGGCTGCCATCGGCGGCCGTGAAAGTGCCAGCCGGCAGGTCATAGGCCACCGACACCGCCGCACTGGCCCCCGGGGCCGTCCAACCAACCACCCGGATCAGTTTTTGCCCAAATCCGTCATCGGCGAAGCCCCGACCGTATTGCTGATGATCCTTAAAGGATCGCACCGCGAACCCTTGCGGGTAGAACGCGCTGTAGTTGGTCGCCGCGGTTGGCAAATACAGCAAATACGCGGCCTTGAGCCAGCTGGTTTCGTAGCCAATACGCTCGGGTGGGCCCTCGGGCCGCTCCGCCGGAGTGGCGTTGGTAACCGTCATTAGTTGGGTGACGCGAGCCGAGCCGTCGGTATTTACCCGCGCCGACACTAAAACACCTCGTTGCTGGAATACGTCAACCTTGCTCTGGTTTCCGTTTTGCGTGTAGACCGCGGACCAATCACCTTGGCCCGGATCACGCACCGCACCACCGGCACCACCTTCCAGAATGAAATTCTCGAATCGGGTATCGCGCATCCAAAGCTGAAAATGTCGACCGGGGGCCGTACTAACGATCGCCTTCGCCACCGAAACCAAATCCTTACCCGACAGTAACTGGTTGAGCAATTCATCAAGTAGTTGCTGGTTGGCCTCTTGCCTAGCCAAGAATTCGGTCTCACCGAATTTCTCATAGGCTTCGACGAGAAGTAGCTGCCCCAGTCGATCACCGGTGACCTCACCATATGTCGGTGACGAAATTGGCCCTAAAGCATTTAGTACCGCCGCGATGGCACTGAGATCAAGGGTGATAACACCATCAACGGCCGGGTAATCCCCACCGATCCACGCACCGGATATCTCCCGCGCCGAATACAACAGCGACGGATGCGTGTTCGCCACCACCATTGGTGCATTACGCGGATTGCTCTGGAAGAATGGATTGCCCGCGGGCCCCCACCAGGTGACCGGAGCATTTAATGGCGGGTACAACTGCGTACTCGTTTGCCCCTTGATCGGGATCGAGATGCGACCATTATCGAACTCAACCAGCACCAACGTCAGGGGTGCACCGCCCGATGCCCGCATCTCGGCTTGATTACCGATGGCGATCAAGTAGCGCTTTGGTGAATTTGCCCCGAGGGCATCCGGTAGCAGCGGCGCTAGATCAACGAGTGCGCCGATCGCGCGCTGCACCGGCTTGACTTCCTTTAGCGCCCTCACCTGCAACATTTCAAGGATCCCGGCGGCGGGCCCGCTAGTGTCAACCAACCGCAATTGCGCAACGGCGGCACTGATGTCGGTGTCAACTGCCGCGACCCTTGGTGGTAATTGCCTGAGTAACTCGATGTCGATCGCACCATCACTGAAAATTTTCGCGCCCCCGCTTTGCCCCGAGAGGTCACCGAAGATGGCTAGTAGCTCACCGGTGCCCGTGGTGACGTCCTGGGTCGCGATCGCTAACGCTCGCCAGTTGGCAACAGCGGTATCGAATCCCGGCACCGCGCCAACCAAATCCAATTGCGCGGCACCGGCAGAAGAGCTAACCCGGTCCACGGCAGTTTGAATTTCACCAAAGTCAGACAACGCTGATTGATAGTCACCGGTGGTGAGTTGGTCAACAGCCGCGGTCAAACTAGTTTGAAAACTTCGGGCGCCCAGCGCCACCGAAACTAGGGAAGACATCAAGCCAATTTGCAACCACAGCACGAACCCGCCGACAATTACTGCGACGGTCAGGCCGAGAAGTACAAAAGGCCTTGGGCGTGACACTAGATGAGTATAGAAAGGCGCCCGCCGCTAGTAGGCGCCATGACCAATCAGGACGACTTTGACGGTCTTGGCCACGATTACTAGGTCCAGGGCCGGTGACCAGTGCTCGACATAGTCAAGATCCATGCGCATGCGCTCATTCCACTCAACCTGCTTGCGCCCGGACACCTGCCAAAGCCCGGTCAGGCCCGGCTTGGTCAGGTGCCGGCGGTGATCGGCATCACCAAATAGCGGCAGCTCGGCAACCAGTACCGGCCGCGGGCCGACAAGTGACATCGTGCCACCGATGACGTTGATGATCTGCGGCATCTCATCAATCGACCAGCGGCGCAGCACTCGGCCAAATGGCGTGATGCGTGGATCACGCTTGTAGCGATCAATAATCGCGGCATCAGGTTCGCCAATGACCGCCTCGCGCTCTTTGTCCGCGCCAACTCGCATGGTGCGAAACTTCGCGACGGTGATAACTCCGCCACCGCGCCCGATACGTTCTTGGAAGTAGAGCATCGGACCGCGGCTAGTCAACTTGGTGCCGATAGCGGCAGTGACCATGAACGGCAAGAAGATGATGAAGAGCAAGATACCAGCGATGATGTCGAGGCCGCGTTTAATCGCCCGCTTCGGGCCGGTTAAGTGCGGCTCGTCAAGGTGTAGCAGTGGTAGATCAGCGGCCATTCGCATTGTCACGCGCGGGCCGGCCACGTCCCCAACCGCCGGTGCAACAAGGAGGTCGACTCGCGGGCCTTCCAGCCGCCACGACAGCCGCTGAACAACTTGATGTCCAAGGGCCGGGGAGCCAGCAACGGCGACGGTGTCGGCGTCCTCTAGGGCGATTCGAGTCATTACCTCCTCTAGCCAACTATCTAGCCCCGCGTCATCGATATCCGCCGATGGCTCGTCGATGACGTCGACTACGGTGAAACCGGCCACCGGGTCGCGATCGAGCATGTCAACGATCTCGGACTTCTGTGGCTCGGCACCAACCACGATCGTACGATGCAGGAAGTGGCCGTAGCGGCGTTCATGGCGCAGCCACGAGCGCAGCCCCCAGCGCACGACCAACAGGAAAATCAATCCGGTGACAAAAGTGATCAGAACAAATCCGCGAGACAGATCAATCTTGAAAGCGAATACCACGATCGCTACCGCGCCGAACACGGTCGCGGTAGCGGCGACTACGCGTTTGAACTCTTCGGAGCCAACTCCGAGTACTCGGGTGTCGTAAGCACCACGAAGTACCAAGGCGACCACCCACGCGATGATCACGATTACCACAAGTGAGAGATACGTCGGATCATTGATCTCGACGTTGAACGGGATCGCCCAGCGCAAGATGAACCCGGTGATCCCGGCCAAAATCACGGCCAGGACATCCAAGATGAAGACCCGGATGGCGTAGACCCGCAGTGGGTCTCGGCGTAGGTGCGGACGATCGCGGTGGGAGTGGGCTTCGGACCAACCGATTCGGGCCGGGGTCACTTGGCCAACGGCTAGTGGAGTAGCGGTTACCGGTGATTCTTCGATCGCCACCTGCCACCTCCTCCCGCTAGCCGAACCCACACGGTACCAGCGAAAAGCCCCTACACGTTGGGGCGCAGGGGCTTTTCGGTGGGCTTTAGCCCTTATTGCAGGTAAAGCCGCACCGGAACTTCGGTCAAGGTAATTACCGCATCGGCCGCCGATTCTTGGCAATTGGCCAGCGGGTCGCAGATCAATTGGGTACCAGCGGGGGCGGTATAGGCCACCTCACCGGTCTGGGCCCAAGCCACCACTGACTTTTGCCCATCCCGGGAGAAGTTGCAGGTGACTGCGGCACCAACTTCGTCACACCCGTCGAACTTCGACCCGATCACCCAGTTCTCCAGAGCAAAGAACCCCTGCTCGGCATCGGTACCCGGGTACGCCTGAATACCCAGTAGGGCAATTGGCCGCAGGGACCAGATGTACCAGTACGAACGGGCAATGCCATACCGCAGATCGTCGATATAGGTGCGCACCACCCAACCCGCCGCCTTGGCCCCGGTGATCTCAGTTTTCGGGATCGGCCCCGGCCCGGCCAAACCGTAGTTGAGCTCGGTATCCCATAACGGCAGATCGGCCGGCGCACCTGCTGCTGTGACCACCTTCTTGACGATGTCAATCAACGCACCGCGGGCCACCGGATCACCCTCACCCGAAGGATAGGTGTGAATTGCGAGTACGTCAATGGGCCACTGCTTGGCCGCGAGTGCCTTTAGGTATGCGGGGTAGAATCTGTCGAACGCTTTGGTCAACCGCAGCGCCGGTGATGCCGACACCACGGTTGCCGCAGGGTCGATCTCTTTGATGATCTTGTAAGCGCGCTCGGTAAGCTCGGCCATTTCTTCCGGTGTGCCGCTGAAGAAATCGGCGAGGTTCGCTTCGTTCCAAATCTCGTAACTGGTGATTCGACCCTTGTAACGCGATACGACAGCGGTGACCCAATTATCCCAATCCGCGAGATCCTTCGGTGTGCTGTTCGCGCCGGGGTACGGCGGATAGACGGTTTCGGTGACGTCGCGTGCCGCCCACTCGGGGGTGGTACCGAGCACCAGCATGATGTCCTTCATGCCTTTGGCTTCGGCGTTGTTCAGTGCGCCTTCAATGTTGTCCCACTTGAACTTGCCCTTTTCTAGTTCTATCTGCGACCACGCGGTGCCGTTATCCCAAAGCCGCAGCGCGCCAAATGGCGCCGCCGCCCACGCTTCACCTTCAACACCTTCAATATGCATACCAACCAGAGTTGGTTGCACGGCGTCGGCCGCGATTGACGGCGCCGCCGACGGTGCCGCCGAGGTGGGCGTCGGGTTAGCGGCCCCACCGCACGCCGAAAGCGCGAGTGCTGCCGTGGCGATCAGTGCCGAAACTAGAACTAGCTCGCTGCGCCGAACCATGTAGGCATACTTCCAATCGTTACCGGGGTGCCCGCGACCACTGCGGTCGTGACTCCTGCTGCTGTCTGCTGGATGGTAGCTCCTGCAGGCACCGTAAAGGAACCCGAGCCGGTGCTCGCCCACGCCACCGTGGTGATAACACCCGCCTTGTTGATTGAGCAGGTGTTGACAGCTGCGGTAGTGCAGTTGACATCGCCGCCGACCAGCCAATTGTAAGTGTTCTGGTAGCCGATTGCTGGCGCGGATGCTGGCGCGGAGCCGTCGATCATGTTGATGCCCAGCACGGTGGTTGGTTTAAACCAGTAGTACCAGTAGGCGCGCTGGACACCAAGGCGCACATCGTCCAGATAAGTCTGGGAAACCCAGGCGGCGGCGTCATCGCCGACAATCGAAACCTTGGGTACCGCACCTGGGCCGGCCAGCCCGTAGTTGATCTCGGTATCCCAAAGTGGCTTCGCCGGTGCACCGGCTTTGGCGAGCGCGGCTTGCACGACCCCGATGTAGCCCACGCGCGTCGCCGGGGTGCCCGTGCCTGCTGGATAAAGATGGGCGGAGTACACGTCAACCGGCCAACCGCGCTTCTTCAATCCCTTTAGGTAGGCCGGGAAGAATTTGTTGAAAGCGGAAGTCAACCGCACGGTGCTACTAGCCGCCACCACCTTTGCGGTCGGGTCGTACTTACGAATGATGGTGTAGGCCTGCTTGGTCAGATCGGCCATCTGGTCCGGGGTGCCCTCCCAGAAAGTCTTAAGGTTGGCTTCATTCCAAATCTGGTATGCGTCAATCGAAGCGCCGTAGCGCTTGACAACACTTCTTACCCAGCCCTTCCAAAGCTTTGAACTCGACGGCATCGAAGCCGCGCCCTTATTCGGGTAGGTACCCTGCTTGGTGTTGCTAGCAGCCCACTTCGGGGTCGAACCAAGCACATAAAGAATGCTGGCGCCCTCGGAGTTCGCCTTTTGGATGGAAGCGTCTAGGCCGTTCCACCAATACCTCTTAGATTTCTGCTGAACCAAGCCCCACGACACCCCCGAATCCCATAACCGGATGGCCCCGTAGTTGACATTCGGGTCGCCACCGGTTGAGATATTGGGTACGTGCATGCCAAAACTGGTGTCGTCGATTACGACAGCATTTGCAGACGATGTGGTGGCGGAGCCAGCCACAACAGCCAAACCCACAAGGGCAGCGGTAAGGGTCCGACGCATATTTGAACCTTTCTTCGGTACGGGCTTCGGCCCATTGGCTGGGGTCAACAGACTCTAGCCCAGCAAAACACTTGGGCCCTAGGCGACATACGGCTACCCCGGCTAGTTATCGGCCAGACCGGCTTGTGGGCCCCTTGACCCAAATTATGGTGACGACTAACCCTTGCGCAGGACATACAAGCTTTGCCCATCGGTCTCGTGGCCGTACTCAAATCGGTCTACGGCCAGCCGCGCTGCATTGACGTGATCCTCGAAGTGCCAACGGGCGAACCGGGTGCAGTGCAGTCGACCCTGCCAATCAAGTGGGCCATAGCCGGTCGGGTTTTCCTCCCACGCTGCGACATCTTCTTCAACGAAGCAGGTGACCATCGCTTTGCCGCCCGGACTTAGGGCTTGTGCGATCAGCCCCAGATACGCCGGGGTGTCTTCGTCATTCATATGTGAGAACACCGAGTAAGCGTAAAAAACATCCACCGAATCCCGCTCGCTTGCCACGGTGCGCTCAAGTGATCCGTCTGGGTTGTAACGCTCGTTGCTGACGTCAACAAGGGTGAAATGAAAACCTGGACCGGCCAAGTTTTTGTCGGCCCAAGTGATTAGCTCGGGCTGGACGTCAACACCGTGGTAGTCACGAATGCGACCGAATCGCTCGCGCACACCGACCGCCAGTCGGCCTGCTCCGCAGCCCCAATCCAATAGCGAAGACGTCGCGGTGAGACCGCAGTAGTCGGATAAGCGCTCAACATCATTAACCGCGGTCGCGATGAAGGCTTTATCGTCCTTGAAGTGCGCACCACCCATGCGAAACTTACCGGGGGGCAACACCACTGGAGATTTCCTCTGGAACACGCGCCGAGCCTATCTGGGTAATGCGGGCCTTCGGCCGCTCGCACCACTAAACGAGCAGGGATTAGAGCAGGCCGAATGCGTGTGCGTGTTCGCGTAGTTCCGCCCGCACCTCTGGATGCGCAGCCTGCTCAATGATGTTTCTCGCCTGCTCACCTTGGGTGCGCCCGAACACCTCGGCGATGCCGTTCTCGGTTGCCACCGCACTGTGCTGCAAGGTAGTGACCGGCTCGGTCAGTACCGGCACGATGGTAGAAACTTTCGCTTTGGGATGCCATGACGGCAGCGCGACAAATGACTGGCCGCCGCGGGCGTGCAGGGCGCCGGTGGTGAAGTCCGGTGCGCCACCAAAACCTGAATAGATTCGCCCCTTTAGCCTGCTCGCATTCGCCTGATCGAACAGATCAACCTGCAGGGCGCCGTTGACACTTGTCATCAGTGCTTGGCGGGCAATTGTCGCTGGGTCATTCGAGATCTCAGTTCGCATCATTCGAACCCGGTGATTCAAGTTCAGCCAGTCATAGAGTTCACGGGATCCAAAAATAAAGGACGCGGTTAGTGGAATATCTTCATCCAGCGCACCGACCTGATGGAGAGTCAATACGCCATCGCTGAACATCTCGGTCCAGATGCGCAGGCCCTTGCGTTTAACTAGCGCGCCAAGCACCGCGTCTGGGACCCCGCCGATACCTAATTGCAAAGTTGAACCGTCGGGTATCTGCGCTGCGATGCGATCGCCGATACCTTGGCAGGTGTCATCTAGCCCACCTGGCTCATGGGTTGCGAGTGGTTCGTCAACTTCGACCAGATAGTCAATTTCGTTCTCGTAGATCTGCGCATCGCCATAGGTATAGGGCATATTCGAATTACTTTGCGCGATAACAACTCCGCCGTGAGCCTTCGCGGTTTCGATCGCCATTGGCAAGATATTGACTTCGATGCCTAGGCTGACGGTGTCGTGATGACGCTTGGAGGTATTGACGAGAACCACATCGGGTCGCACATGGTCGCGCACCAGCACCGGCAGTAGCGACAACCTTGACGGTAGATAACGAAGGCTCGGGTGATAGCGCATACCCGGGCCCACAAATGCGGTTTCGTAGGTGACCCCGTCACGATCGGGCAGGGGTCCGTGCGCATTGAGCATGTGCAACCGGTACTCGGGAACGATCGAATCAAATGCCGTGAGCAGGGCCCGCGGAGTCGCGAAGTTACCCGATGCAATAACCCGCGGATTCTTCGGCAACTGCCCGAGCACGGACGGCAATTGCTCCAACGTGATGACCCTCATCCTGCCTCCTCGACACTATTCTTGCAGCAGTGCTAAACCCAACACCAGTTGTGCGACAATGGGCCATGCAGCAAACGTTCCCGTGGAGCGAGGTCTCGGTCTACATCGCCGGTCACAATGGCCTCGTGGGCTCGGCCATCTGGCGGGCGCTTGAGGCCGAGGGCGTTGGCAAGTTGATTGGCTGGCGCTCAGCCGAGCTTGATCTTTGTGATCGCGATGCCACCTTCGACGCCATCAATGACGCAAAGCCAGATGTCATCATCGATGCGGCGGCGAAAGTCGGCGGCATCATGGCGAACTCCACTTACCCGGTTGAGTTCCTGCGCGACAACATGCTCATCCAAACCAATGTAATGGACGCGGCGCACGCAGCTAATACCGAGCGCTTATTGTTCCTTGGCTCATCATGTATTTATCCTCGGCACGCAACCCAGCCCATCCGCGAATCATCACTGATGACCGGGCCCCTCGAGCCCACTAATCAGGCTTATGCCATGGCGAAGATCGCCGGTATTTTCTATATCGAGGCGCACCGAACACAGTACGGTCGCCGGTGGATCTCCGCGATGCCGACGAATCTCTACGGCCCCCGAGATAACTTCGATCTACAAAGCTCGCATGTGTTACCGGCGTTTATCCGCCGCTTCCACGAGGCAAAAGCCGCGAAGGCGCCGAGCGTCACCGTCTGGGGCACCGGCACCCCAAGGCGTGAGTTCTTACATGTCGATGATCTCGCCCAAGCCTGCTTGGTACTGCTCCAGCGTTATGACTCCCCCGAAACCATAAACGTGGGCCTCGGCGACGATATGCCGATTCGGGAACTCGCCGAAACAGTCGCCTCGGTGATCGGTTACCAAGGCGCGATCGAATGGGATTCAGCCAAGCCCGATGGCATGCCTCGCAAACTCCTAGACACCACCCGGATCAATGACCTCGGCTGGAAGCCGCAAATCTCTCTACGTGATGGCCTGTCCAGCACCTACGAGTGGTATCTGGCCAATGTTGCCTGATTCTCCAAAGCAGGTACTACTTGTCGGCCGGCGTAGTTTGCTGGTGCGACTAACTTGCAATGGCGGCCTGCGCCCAGCATTGCTGGAGTTGCTAAATACCTATACCGATGGCATCGCCGAAGAGCCCGGTACCGAGGTTTTTGTGGTTTCACTTGATCCGGACTCGGAAAATATCGTTTGGCTGTATGAGGTTTTCAAAGACGAGGACGCCGAAAACGACCATCGCAAGTCTGGCGGTTTTGCCGCGTTGATGGGCCAGATGCCACCGCTGCTGGATGGTCCCCCTGCGGTGCTGCGCATGGATCCACTGCGGCTGTCACTGCAAGAAGGTGTACTGCAGGAGGATTTTACTTTTTAGATCCGCGCGGTTACGCAAATTAGGCCGGCTCAACTAAATGGCGGGCGGTCATCAACACGGACACTCGCCCGACCGGCGGCACGCCAGAGCCTTGCCGTGGTGTCCCTGTCTTCAGCTGTTACTAAGTTGCCCATCACCCGAAGCGCAACTGTCATCAAGACCCGCGAGCGCATACCCACCGGGCCAAATGCGGGCAGGAAGCCTGGCAGTGTCAAGAATCCGGCTAGCCGGCGCGCGATCGAGAACGCGGTGCCGTAGCGCTCCCCCAACAACGGCACCCACTGGGTTGAATAGTCAAGGAGTTTATTTGGGATGGTGTTAGCGAGTAATTGAGCCACGAGGTGGCCGGTCTCAAGTCCGTAGTCAATCCCTTCGCCGTTCAACGGATTAACGCAGCCGGCCGCATCACCAATCAACATCCAGTTGGGCCCGGCCACCCCACTGACCGCACCGCCCATTGGTAGCAGCGCCGACCACGGCGCCCGGATTTCACCTTCGAGTTGCCAGTCACCTCGCTGTTGCTCCGCGTAATGCTGCATCAATCCGCGCAGGTTCACATCAGCCGGACGTTTCTTCGTCGCCAAAGTTCCGACACCGATGTTGACTTCACCGTCGCCGAGTGGAAAAACCCAGCCGTAGCCGGAAAGCAACTCACCGGATTGTCCACGTAATTCCAGGTGCGATGAAATCCACGGATCATCACTGCGGTGGCTTTTGATATATCCGCGCGCCGCAATCCCGTAGGCGGTACTTCGATGCCAGGTGCGGCCCAGCACCCGGCCAAGTTGGGACCGCACCCCGTCGGCAACTATCAACCGCTGGCAGGTGATCTCGCGCTTACCGTTGCCGTCGTCGAAAATCACGGCAGCGACACGGCCATTTTCCAGCCGCGCATCAATTGCGCGCCAGCCTTCAACCGCACGCGCCCCGGAGCCCAATGCCACCTGCCGGATCGCGTTGTCCAACTCAAGTCGCGGGGCGGCGCCCCCGTAACTTGGCAGCGACCCACCCGGCCAGGGCAGATAAAGGGTGCGGCCAAAGCCCGAGGCACGTAACCCATAGTTTCGGGCCCGACCCGCCAGCCACGGCGTCAGGCCCAACTCATCAAGCTCGGCGATCGCCCGCGGCGTCAGGCCATCACCGCAGGGCTTATCGCGGGGAAAAGTCTCGGCGTCTACAAGAGTGACATCAAGTCCGGCGCGGGCCGCCCAGGTGGCCGCAGCCGCGCCCGCGGGGCCCGCCCCGACGATCAAAACATCGGTGTCGGTCTGGGTGCGCGCCATGATGCCCCCATTCTTCCGGCTGGGCCCAATTTCGCCACCCACGGGGGAGCCCGTAGATCAGGTGCATTTACCACCAGCTTCGAGTTCGGCCATCTCTTCGAGCCCGAGGCCCTTGGTCTCACGAACATGGCGAATAACAAACGGTACGAACAAAATGGTGAAGACGGTGAACAAGCTGTAGGCCAAACCCAGGTTGCTGCCGGCAAGTGGCGGGAAGGCGGTCGCCACCAAGACGTTTGCGATCCACTGCGCCGCGGCGGCGGCCAAAACGCCCAGCGAGGTAATTCGTCGATGACAAAGCCAGACGCTAGTGGGAAAACCGGCATTTCGCGGCATTTTCCGGGCTTCGGCCGCGGGGAGGGCCCGCCGAAAATGTCTAGCACTGGACATATTTGATTGTCTATGCCTATACTATTTTTAGTAGCTGTTATTGAAACGACTGGCCGATTGACCCAGTAACCGAAGGAAATAACCGAAGGAAAGGAGTCACCGTGAACTTCCCATTTTTCGCACGTGGCGCCGTAACCAAGCACCGCAAGAGCACCACCCCGCTATTAGATCTTTGGCCCACCAAGGCCCACACCGTCAAGTCCGACTTCAACTATGGCCTTTGCCGGTTCACCCTTGATTGCTCCTGCGGGGTGCACTTTGACACTCCGTATATCGATGAGGCCTTGGAGTGGCGTGAACTGCACGAGCGGCTCGCGCCTTTGGCCGACCAGTTACCGGCCTAGGCCGTGGCCAAAGTCCCGGCCAAAATAGAAATCACCAACAAGGCTGAAGCTGGTAAAGCACTGGAGAAAGCAACCAAGGATTGGCGCGCCGCCAAGAAGCGGGAGCGTGCGGCCCGCGATGTGTTGGCGACGGTGGTTGTTGAAGCCGTCCAAGGTGGCTTTCTGAATGAAAACAAGGCCGTAAAAATCACTGCCATCCCCCGGATGACCATCCGCAAGATGCTCGGTAAGGGCTAGGAGCGACTGCGGCTGCCGCCAATGGCGACCCGAACTTGGTGCGAGGCTTGGGAAGTCGGACCCTGGCCCCTAGGCGCGAAGCCCATACGCCACAATTGCGGCATGAGCCAAGTGCGCGTTGAACCAGTAAACCCTTCATGGACGGCGACCAAGGTCGTTGCGATCGTCGCCGCCGTCATCACGGCGGCCTACATGCTGCCGTGGGCGATAGCCGCGGTGCGTGATGTTCCGCATTGGGCAGTATTTTGGGTGAATCTCCTATTGGGCTGGACGATCGTCGGCTGGATCATCGCCTTGGTGATGGCACTGCGTCGGCAGCGGGTCATCCTCGTTCCGTAGGGGACTGACCTGCAGTGACAGCGGCTTGTCGTTGTCACTACCAGATGATTGTGTAGTTGATGCCCAGCCGTTGATACGTCCGCTCAGCGCACCGATGCTACTTCGATAGAAGCAATCGGATGGGGTGAAAAGCCGGTCCTACTATTGCCGAGTGCGCACCTGCGCCGCGGTCGATTCCAGATCTCCGCTTCGGAATTGTCAAGGCCTACCCGCACCCGGAAGACCATCCGCAAGATGCTCGGTAAGGGCTAGTAACGACTGCGGCTGCGGCGGAGATCCTGGCACCAGATGCCTAGAACGACTCGAGGAAACCATCGCCTTCATCGCCGGCGGTGCGCTCATCCATCAATTAGCCATTTCCTAAGCTAATCTTGCCTAGGTGATCGAGGTTGAAGATTGTGACCCGTGAAAAGATTTTCTCACCATAGTATGCCGTCAAAAAGGTTCTGGATGGAGATGCGACTATGTTGGCGGTGATCATCGAATTCGAAATAAATGCAGGGATGGAAGAGGAAACCGAGTCGATCAGCGAGTTTCTGGCGACGAAACTCGAAGGCATGGACGGTTTTATCAGCGCCGACGCGGCCAGTAGCCTCGGCCTCGAGAACGTGCTGTACGAATTATCGTTTTGGCGCGATGAGGCGGCCCTCGAGGCCTGGGCCAAACACCCAGATCACCTCGCCGCCAAGGCGAAGGGCCGAGCTCACCTTTTCAAGTGGTACCGGATCCGTGTGGCGACCGTGACCCGCGACTGGGGTTCCTAACCGGCCCGGGACGGCGTGTGGGCGGCGCGCTGAACACCCGGCGCTCGTCCGTCTAGCCGCAAGATCACCAGCCAGATTCAAGTGAACCCTTCATGGGGCGCCGGTCACCCAGGAAAGACACGGGTTCAAAAGTCTTCGGGCATCACAATTACGGCAAAGTTAGCGCTCCCAGCGCCTTTCGGCGTGAGGTGAACGATACAGGCGCCTATTTAGCCATTGCATCCCGCGGGGCTTTCAGCCCCTTGTGAATGACTGCGAGCTACATGAACTTCGCTTGCCAAGCATCTCCGAGTGAATCGGTCATCTTGTCTAAGGTCGCGATCTGCTTCTTGGTAAAAGGTGTCGCGTCGACGCCCTCAGATTCAATGTCCATGAGCTGGATGAAGTTTCCGAAGGTGCGCACCGTTTGGTATTCGTAGTCGGAGAAGCTTGCTGTGGCGTCGGCATCAATGGTTTTGGAACTGATCCAAAGGAACTCATCGCCATCCTTCGCCTTCTTGGTGCCGTTGGTCAATAACGTAGGGACGGAGTAGGTGGTCTCACCAGAAACCTCTGTTGCGTCGCCCATCTGCTGCCCCACACACCTCTTCACCTGCTTCACGATGGCGTTGTAGGCCTTCTTGGCCGACTGCTCATTTGCGTACCAATGGATCTTCTGGTCGACTCCAAATATCCAATCGCCACTGAAGTCAGCAAAAGCAGAAGTGAGTAGGCGCCCCGCGCCTTGGCCTACAATCCCGGTGCCGCCCGTCAATTCACAAAACCACGGATCGTGCGGTGTGCCCTTGGTGGCAGATGCGACTGAGAATTCAGCTGAATAATGCTTTTTTACCCCCAACGCCTGAGCCTGCGATGCGGTGAGCATTACGGAGTAGGCATCGGCGACGACCGGCGGCGAGAGCGTCGCCGCTTGGGCAGGGAGCGATGACACGGTAAACGCAATTGTTGCCGCGATCACTGACATGCTCAGGGTGCGGGAGAGATTCATCTACTACTCCATTCGATGGG
>JAQCEO010000035.1 GCA_027729805.1 Actinomycetota bacterium | reverse complement strand
CCCATGCAACCGCATCCGCTAGGACATCACGCTCAACACGAAACTTCACGATCTCCTCCAGATTAACCATGTGCAGTTAAGCCACCAGGATTGAATAATCCGTGGGTGCAGGGCCAAGTGTGTCAGGCGGGCGCGAAGATCACTAGCGAAAGCCTAATCCATGTGGGTAGCAACCAATTGGTAGTTAATCCACCGGCCAGTGCCTAATGTCGGTTGGTAATCCCAAATCAAGTTATGGGTAGTAGTCGTAGTAGGTGCTGTGGATACTGGGGATAAGCCAATTTTTACCTGCCAACTCAGGTAATTGGCCTGGGGAGGAGTTTGGGGGTACTTCGGAGTGGCTGTGGATACTGGTGCATAAGTTTGCCGGAGTCAGGGGGTGGAGAAATCTGCTCCAAAGGTTGTCCCCAGCTGGCAACCACAAAACCCCACCAACACAAAATTTGTCCACAGGCTGTCCACTAATGGGGACAGGGGGCAAAATCAGCCATTAGGGGCTAGTTATCCACAACAATATCCACAACAACCATCCACAACTGTGGGTAACGTGGGGATGAAAATACGGATGTGGCAGAAGAGTACTTCTGAGGGCAAGCGACCTAGGTTTAAATTTTTACATCGTCCGCGGTTGTGACTTAATTCGACTTGTTAAGTCAGTGACCTGATTAAACAAACTGCGGCGCTCAGCCATTAGGTGGCGGATTTTGCGGTTGGCGTGCATCACCGTGGTGTGATCACGGCCACCAAATGCTTGGCCAATCTTAGGGAGCGACAAATCCGTTAACTCCCGGCATAAATACATGGCGATCTGCCTGGCGGTGACCAGCACCCGGGAGCGACTAGCTCCACAAAGGTCATCAATCGTGACACCGAAGTAGGTAGCCGCGGCCGCCATGATCTGTGCGGCGGTAATTTCCGGGCCGGTCTCTGATGGGAATAGGTCTTTTAGCACCACCTCGGTAATTGCGAGGTCAACCGGTTGCCGGTTCAAGGAGGCAAAGGCGGTAACCCGAATTAGGGCCCCTTCTAGCTCACGAATATTTGTGGAGATCTTTGACGCTATGTATTCAAGTACCTCAGGGGGTGCAACCAACCTCTCCTGCACACTTTTCTTTCGGAGGATGGCGATACGAGTTTCTAGGTCGGGGGGTTGCACATCGGTGATTAAGCCCCACTCAAACCTAGAGCGCATACGATCCTCAAAATCTTGAAGCTGCTTTGGTGGTAGATCAGAGGTCACAACAATTTGCTTATTGGCGTTGTGTAAGGTATTAAAAGTGTGGAAAAACTCTTCCTGCGTCTGCACTTTTCCGCTTAGGAATTGAATATCATCAACTAACAACACATCAACATCGCGGTACCGACGCTGAAAGTTAGCCGCCTTATCGTCACGAATACTGTTGATGAACTCGTTGGTGAACTCCTCTGAGCTCACGTACCGAACCCGCGTGCCTTTATAAAGAGTTCGTGTGTAGTGGCCGATGGCGTGGAGTAAATGTGTCTTACCCAACCCCGAGCCACCATAGATAAAAAGTGGGTTATAGGCGCGAGATGGTTGCTCAGCAACCGCTACGGCTGCGGCGTGGGCAAAGCGGTTACTCGACCCGATAACAAAAGTGTCAAAGGTGTACTTGGAGTTCAAGCGGGCATCTTCGGCGCGGGTGCCCGGGGAGCCGGTGCCAGGCCGATCATCTTGGCGCTGGAAGACTTCCGGTAGCACATCAAGTTCGTCAGCGTAGGTCGCGTCGGCAACTTCATCGGTTACCAAATCGTCAAGATTCGGCGCGATAGTCGGGTCGACAGTTACAGCTAGGCGGACTTCACGACCCAAAGTCTGTGACAGTGCCTGTACCACCATTGGCTTGAGGCGAGTTTCGAGTACGTCCTTGGTGAACTCATTAGGGGCAGCAATCAACGCCGTATCTTCAACCAAACCCAACGGCTTGGTAAGTGCCACAAATGCGCGCTGTTGCGGGGTTAAAACCCCATCAGCGAGGGAGGCTAAAGTCTGTGCCCAAAGCTGCGTTAGGTCCGTGGTGGTGGAGTCAACCAGCTGAGCCATAATGTTTCCAATCCGTTATCAGCATGCTATCCACATGTTTATCCACAGATGTGGATGTATTTCTTACCCGAAAGTCCACAACCTATCCAATGGTCGCCCGCAGCACAACACTTTGGCCCAATTTAGTTAGCACGAGGTGATGCGGCAGCCGGTCACCGCGGGCTGGCGTGGGTAAGGCGACCCCAGTTTGACGCATCATTGGGTGGGTCCGTACGCTCAGTAGGTAGTCTTCCAAGTCATCAGGAGCAGTTCATGAAGCGCACTTTCCAGCCGAATACCCGGCGTCGGGCTAAGACGCATGGGTTTCGCCTTCGGATGCGCACCCGCGCGGGCCGTGGCATCTTGGCAGCTCGCCGGGCCAAGGGCCGTGCACGCCTTTCCACCTGACCAAAATTCAGGCCGGTCATGTTGACAGCGGCGCACCGGCTTCGAGCCGCAGCCGAGTTCACGACTACCACCCGAAAGGGTTTTCGCGCGGCTAAATCACTATTAGTGGCCCACTACCACCTACCACCGGGGGCTACCGGCCCGGCCAAGGTGGGGTTCACTGTCAGTTCGGCTGTTGGTGGGTCCGTTATTCGGCACCGACTTACCAGGCAGTTAAGGGCGAGTTGCCGGGCCCTCCTACCCGAGTTGCCAACCGGTTCCCGGCTCGTGGTCCGGGTCCTACCCGCCGCGGCGCAGGCGCCGGCGCTAGCGGTGCAAAATGAACTCCGATCCGTCGTTACCGCCGTGCTAGATCAGGCGGCGACCAAGTGATCGGGTTTATCCGGTGGATCCAAGGGCTCGGCCGGGGGCTGCTTTGGTTGTGGGATCACTCGGTGGGTTGGCCGATCACCTGGCTCGAGTTGGCTTTGATCCGGGCCTACCAGTTGGCCATCTCACCAATTTTGCCTCTAAGTTGCCGGTTCCACCCAAGTTGTTCCGCCTATGGTTTCGGGGCGATTCGCACCCACGGGTCATTCAAGGGCACCGGCTTAGCCAGTTGGCGGCTTCTTAGGTGCAATCCCTTTAACGGTGGCGGAGTGGACCCGGTACCGTCAGCAGGTAAGTGGCGACCAGAGATACTTCCTGATGGTCGCCCGCGTTCAACCCCGCAACTACCCAATGTTGCAACCGGTGCTCCGGTTCCGCGAACGCAAAGGTAAGGACGTGAACACAGCCCATGTTCCTTCTTGATTGGCTACGCACCGGTGTTAGCTGGATCTTGGTGCAGTTCCATCAACTGTTCAGTATTTTCTTGGACCCAGCAAGTGGTTGGACCTGGGCACTGTCGATCGTCGGGCTCGTTATCGTCATCCGAATTTTATTGATCCCGCTTTTTGTAAAGCAGATCAGGTCGCAGCGCAACTTACAGATCATTCAACCGCAGATGAAAGAGATTCAAAAGAAGTACGCGGGTGATCGCGAAAAACAATCACAAGAGATGATGAAACTTTATAAGGAGACGGGCACCAACCCGCTGGCTTCATGTTTGCCGATCTTGCTACAAGCCCCAATTTTCTTTGCGCTATTTAGTGTTTTGCAGGGTATCGCGATGAGGGTGCCGGAGGGTGTGTTCACTTGGCCGCAGTACCAAGACCTGTTAGTGCAGGCCCGTGCCGCTTCTATTTTCGGGGCACCTTTGTATGGAACTTTCATGGGCGCCGACGAAGTTGCCATAGACGGTTTCATGCCGATCAACACGCGAGTAGTTGCCTTCATCCTAATCATTTTGATGACGGTCACCACCTTCCTGACGCAGCGGCAATTGATTGTGAAGAACAGCGCGCCCGATAACCCGATGGTCAAGCAGCAAAAAATCATGCTGTATTTGTTCCCGTTGATTTTTGCCATCGGCGGTATCAATTTCCCGATCGGTGTGCTTATCTACTGGTTCACCACCAACCTTTGGTCGATGGGGCAACAGTTCTACGTGATTCGAAATAGCCCGCAACCTGGCACCCCGGCTTTTGAGGCGAAAGAGGCCCGCAAAGCGGCTAAGACCAAGGGCCAGGCACCAGCCATCGAGTCAATTCCAGATCCCGACGCGGCGTCGGAAAACACCCCCCCGCGTGTGCAACCTAAAAAATCTTCGCGCAGCAAGCGCAAGGGTAAGCAGTAGGAGACAACTATGAGCGATAGCACCGAGGTCATATTGGATGAAGAGGGGATAGTTGCGGACACCGATGGTGAGCTAGGCGCCGAAGAGGGTGCGGACAAGTTAACAGGGCAACGGCTCCTAGAGCGGGAAGGCGATGTGGCGGCCGATTACCTTGAGGCATTACTTGATATCACCGACCTGGACGGCGATATTGATATCGACATTGAGGGCAATCGGGCGATGATTTCGGTTGTTGAGGTCAAAGCCGGTGACCTGCACCTACTCGTTGGCGATGATGGTGAAGTACTCAACGCGCTGCAGGAGTTGACCAGGTTGGCGGCGGCCCGCGAGACCGGTGAGCGCTCTAGGTTGTTGCTGGATATTGGTGGGCATCGGGCGGCTCGCCGGGCGGCTTTGGTTGCCGAAGCCAAGGTAGCGATCGAGGAAGCCCGCAGCACTGGTGAACCGGTGCAGATGGCGCCGATGACCGCTTTTGAGCGCAAGGTGGTCCATGACGCGGTCGCCGATGCCGGACTTATCAGTGAGTCTGAGGGTGGGGACCCGGATCGGTACGTAGTCATTCGGGTCAGTTAGCGGTCGTTTCACGTGGAACAGCCACCCGCCGAGGCCCTCCCCCATTGGCTCCGCCCGGCCTATCTAGGGCTGGCGGCTTTTGCGGAGGTCTTGGCCACCGACGGGGTGGAACAAGGTCTGATCGGGCCGAGGGAAGTACCACGGATTTGGTCCCGCCACCTCCTTAACTGCGCGGTGGTGGCTGACCCAGCTGAGAACCTGCTGCCAGCAGGCGCCGAGGTGGCCGATGTCGGGTCCGGCGCCGGACTACCGGGTTTGGTCTGGGCGCTAGCGCGGCCGGACTTGAAACTGATTTTGATCGAGCCCCTTCTGCGGCGGGCGAACTTCCTGACCGCGGTGGTGGATAAGTTGGAGCTCGGGGCTACGGTCACGGTTACCCGCGTGCGGGCCGAGGATCTAGCCAAGCAAGGCGACTGGGCCGGGGTTGATGTGGTGACCGCCCGGGCGGTGGCTCCACTGGTCAAACTCCTGGGTTGGACGGTGCCCCTGCTACGCCAAGGTGGCACCATAGTTGCCCTCAAGGGCAGTTCGGTGGCTACCGAGGTGACCGAGGCCATCCCGGTAGCCGCGGCACTTGGTATCAAAGACTTACGAATTTGGGTTTGTGGGCAGGGGGTGGTGGAGCCGCTGACCACCGTGGTGCTCGCTACCCGCGGTACGGCACAATGACACCCGTGACCCCAAAGTCGCCAGCCCCCGACGAACCGGCACCCGAAACTGTGGGCCTAGGCTGGCCCGCACCCCCCGAGGACCTAGATGTTTCACGTGAAACACCCGCGACCTCAAGTGGTCTGGGCTGGCCGAAGTGACGCGAATTGTCACTGTCGCTAACCAAAAGGGTGGCGTGGGTAAAACCACAACCACCGTGAACATGGCAGCGGCTTTAGCCCAAGCGGGTTACCAAGTGCTAGTACTTGATCTAGATCCGCAGGGCAATGCCTCAACCGCCTTGGGTATTGCCCACCCCGAAGGGGTGCTGAGCAGCTACGAGGTGCTCAGCGGGGAGGTGGACCTGGAGTCCGCCATTGCCCCCTGCCCGGATATTCCAGGGCTATTCGGGGTGCCGGCCACCGTTGATCTGGCCGGGGCCGAGATCGAGTTGGTAACCACCGAAGGCCGCGAGTTCGCCTTAGCCAAAGCCATTGGCCGCTATCTAGGCACCTCGGGCCGGCACCTAGATTACGTCCTCATCGACTGCCCGCCATCCCTTGGGCTGTTGACCCTTAACGGCTTGGTTGCCGCCCAAGAGGTGCTCCTACCGATCCAGTGCGAGTACTACGCCCTTGAGGGTTTATCCCAACTGCTACGGACTATTGAGATGGTCCGCGCCAACTTGAACCCAGCACTGGAAGTAAGTGCCATCTTGCTGACAATGTATGACGGTCGCACGAGGTTGGCCGCCCAGGTGGCTGACGAGGTGCGCAGCCACTTTGGCACTCGAGTCCTCGCGACGGTTATCCCAAGGTCGGTTCGACTCTCCGAGGCACCTTCTTACTCCCAAACTGTTCTGACTTACGACCCATCTTCGGCCGGTGCCCTTTGCTATCGCGAAGCCGCCCAGGAATTCGCGGCAATCAAATGATATCCACAGCCTTATCCACAGCCATAAAGGGATATATTATGACTTATCGGTATAAAAGCCATCCGTTGGTCGGAATATATGGGAAAGGTGCTGCCCATGAATAACCCCCCTAAGCGCGGGCTCGGGAAAGGATTAGGAGCCCTAATACCCACGGATACCAAGCCTAGAATCACCTCAACCGCGCAAGCCCAGACACCAAAAGATCAGGTGGTCGCGCCCGTTGGCCCGGCGGCGGTGTATGCCGAGATCCCAATAGGTGACATTGCCGCGAACCCGCGCCAACCCCGTGCGGTATTCGACGAGGAAGCCTTGGCCGAGTTGGTTTACTCCATTAAGGAGATTGGACTACTGCAACCGGTGGTGGTGCGTAGGGCTGGAACCAACTTTGAACTTGTTGCCGGCGAACGTCGAATGCGCGCGTGCCGTGAAGCGGGCTTAACTGCGATCCCCGCGATCATTCGTGACACCGATGATGATGCATTACTCCGCGATGCGTTGTTGGAGAACTTGCACCGGGCCGATCTGAACGCTTTGGAAGAAGCTGCTGCGTATGCCCAGATGCTTGCTGACTTTGGCTGTACCCAAGAAGAGTTGGCTAGGCGTATTGGTCGTTCCCGCCCGCAGGTGTCAAATACGTTGCGGTTATTGAAGTTACCACCTGATGTGCAGCGCAGGGTTGCTGCGGGTGTGCTTAGCGCAGGTCATGCTCGGGCGCTGCTATCACTTGGTGATGAGCAGGTGATGGAGGATCTGGCCAAGCGCATTGTGGCCGAGGGTTTAAGTGTGCGCTCGGTTGAGGAACTAATCCTTGTTGGTGCTGCGGATGGTCGCGAACGCACCAAGCGGACACGTAAACCTAAGAGCCGTGAAAACGTTATGACCGACCTAGTCAATGATGTGCAGCGGCGAATCGCTGATCAACTCGAAACCAGGGTGCAACTTGAGGGTTTCTTGAAGAATGCGGCGCGCGGCAAGATTGTTATCGAGTGTGCTGATGGTGATGATTTGCGCCGGATCGCAGATCTTATTGACCGGGGTTGATCCCAGATCACAGCAGGTCGCTCAGTGACGCAGCACTGGGGGTGGGGTGGTGTATCAGGAGTTGCCGGGCTGATTAGTTTCCACTGACAGCCGTGTGGACTAACTCGGCGGTGATCGCACCCAGTGATAGCTGAGCGGCAGTAAGGGACTGCGGGAATAATGAAGTCTCGGTCATGCCTGGGGCGACGTTGACTTCAAGGAACCACGGGGTGCCATCTGTATCAACGATGAGATCGGTGCGGGACCAGTGGCGTAATCCGAGCACGCGGTGCGCGGTAAGGGCAACGTCAGCGCAACGCTCAGCGACCGCAGGTGAGAGTCGGGCTGGCACGAAGAACTCAGTAGTACCAGCGGTATAGCGCGCGGTGTAGTCGTACAGATCACCCATCGGGATAATTTCTGCGATAGGTAGCGCCTGTGATCCGGCTCCGGTGTCAAGAACCGAGACTGCAACTTCAACTCCTTGGACCCAACTTTCCATCAAGGCGACATCGTTATAGGCAAATGAGCCGACCATGGCTGCGGGGAACTCGGTGGCATCACGAACTAGCGCAGCACCGAGTGCTGAGCCACCTTTAGTTGGCTTCACGATCAATGGCAGGCCGACGGTGTCGAGGACGGCCGCCAGTACTTCGCTCGCACCTAACTCTCGAAAAGATGAATGCGGTAGTGCTACGGCAGCAGGAGTATTGACCCCAGCATTAGTTAGCAAGGTCTTGGCGATTGGCTTATCGAAGGCGAGGCGGCATGCTGCAGCACCCGAGCCGACGAATGGGATCCGCAATGACTGCAAAACATCCCGAAGGGCACCGTCTTCGCCGGCGGCACCGTGCAGAACAGGCACAATGCAGTCAGGGGCTTGTTGGCGCAACTTAGTAAGCAAGGCGGAGTCGACATCAGCTTCGATAACTTCGAAATCGGTCGCCGCACGAAGGGCTTCGGCTACGCGCCGACCGGAGCGAAGGGAAACGTCGCGCTCCGGTGAGAGCCCACCGGCAAGAACTACAACCTGCACGCCGATTACCGCAGGTCCGGGGCCGGGATAGGTGAGCCTTCAGCGGTATGCAGCCCACTAGTGGTGCCGAAAGTCGCGACTAGTTCAAGTTCACTTTCGACAACGGCGGCGAGCCGGCGCACCCCTTCGCGAATTCGATCGGGCTCGGGGTAACAGTAGGAGAGCCGCAGGTTTTGACGACCTTGCCCGTCAATATAAAACCCGGTGCCGGGCACGTAGGCAACTAGGGCGGCGATGGCTCGCGGCAGCATTGCGGTGGCGTCCAAGCCATTTGGCAAGGTCAGCCACGAGTAGAAACCACCGGCGGGGATCGTCCAAGTGGTGCCCTCCGGCATCATCGCTTGCAGTGATTCGAGGAGCGCGTCGCGGCGATCGCGGTAGAGCTCGCTGAACGCTTTGACCTGTTGGCGCCACGGCTGAGTTGATAAATACTCCGAGATGGTCAATTGGGCGAAGTTGGACGGGCACAGCACAGCGGATTCGGCGGCTAAGACCAACTTCTCACGCACCCCGTGCGGGGCCACGGCCCAACCAACACGAAGGCCAGAGGCGATGGTCTTGGAGAACGACCCAAGGTAGATGACCCCGTTGGCATCATCGGCCCGCATCGCCCGCGGCACCTCACCCTCAAAGCCGAGTAAGCCGTATGGGTCGTCCTCGAGGACAAGGATCCCGGCCTGCTGCGCGATGGCCAAGATTTCGAGGCGACGTTGGGCGCCCTGGGTGACGCCGGCTGGATTATGGAAGGAGGGAATGGTGTAGATCATCTTGATGCGTCGACCCGATGCCCGCACCCGAGCAATTGTCTCGGTCAAAGCCTGTGGCATTAAACCTTCATCGTCCATCTGCACATGCTCGACAGCGCACTGGTAAGCCCGGAACACCCCGAGGGCCCCGACATAGGAAGGGGCCTCCACCAAGACCACGTCACCGGGGTCACAAAAGACGCGGGTGACCAAGTCCAAGGCCATCTGCGAACCGGTGGTCACCACGATGTCATCGGGGTGCGCCACCACACCGACATCGCGCATTACGTCCAAGATCTGTTCACGTAGCACTACATCGCCCTGCCCTGAGCCATACTGCAGGGCCTGCGCGCCACGCTCAAGAAGCATGATCTTGACCGTCTCAGCTACCTGCTCGAGGGGTAGGGCTTGCACAAATGGCATGCCACCGGCCAACGAGACAACTTCGGGGCGGGAGGCCACCGAAAACAGTGCCCGGATCTCAGAGGCGGCCATCCCATTGGTGCGCTCCGCATAGGAGTCAACCCAAGGATCTAGACGGGTGCCGGTCATAGCGCCTTACGATAGGCCACATGATGCGGATCCTCGGCTGGGCAGTACTCCTTTTGGCTGTTGGGGTACTAGGTGGGTTCATTGGTCGGCTGGTCTGGCCGCACCCCGCAGCACCTCCCTCCCTCCCGGGGGCTAACCCGGGTACCTGGCCGGATAAGGCATAAAACCTGGATCGGTGCCCCCGTGGTAGTATCGGATTAGATACATTGGAGGTAGCCGTGACAACACTAATCGCCGACGCAAGACGCGCATCGGGCTTGTCGCAGTCGCAGGTGGCCCTACTTGCTGGCACTTCACGCCCAAATATCTCCGCGTACGAACACGGTCACCGCAGCCCTACTTTGGACACCCTGGAGCGTCTGCTAGCGGCCAACGGTCAACACTTGGTGGCGGTGCCGTTGCCAAACTTTACTCAATACTTGGATCGACGTGGAAAGCCGTTCTTCGTCCCAGACCAGTTGCCACAACTTCCCCCTGCCACCGCGCTCGCCACGGTCAAACTCCCGCCCCATGTCGATTGGTCCACCCCGGGTAAACGTCGTGATCTATCAGACAGGCAGCAACGGATACTTGCCTATCAAATACTGTTAAGTGAAGGTGAGCCAAGCGACATCGCCTCCTTGGTGGATGGAAACCTGTTGATAGATATCTGGGCGGAACTACACCTGCCCGACGCAATCCGTTCCGCTTGGCAGCCACTTATCGAGAGAACATTTGCTAGCGATGCAGTATGAGTGAAGTTCCGCACGTTTCTGACTTTCAAATCGAAATAGTGCGCCTATTCTTTTCCCTGCCTTAGTCCTCCTCATTACTCTGAGTGGGAGACATGGCCCTCTTGGCACAAGGAATGAGTGTTCGACCTACATCGTTCTACTAAAGAGCTGCTGAATTTCGCAATTGAATTAGACCCAGGGATTAATCCTGTTGTTCTGGGGTTAGCAATGCGGCAGTTGAATAGGTATCGAGATGGTGACCTACCGATTCCATTGAGCGAGGTAGCCAAGATGCGAGCATTTTTTGACGCGTGGGCGAGTGACTTAGCCGACGGCGCGGACTAGCGCGGGGCGCAGAACTTCTTGATCCCGGTTGCTATGCCCTCGGCAGCAGCATCTTGCGCCCGGGCCTCTTGGAGTCGGGCCGCATCCACCTCATTTGATAGGTAGCCGAGCTCCACACGGACCGCAGGTGCGCGGGTCAGCCGCAGCAGATCCCAGGTGCGCGGATGGGTGCGGCAATCAAGGGCGAAGGTGCGCAGACAAAGTTCGTCCTGAATAAGTTCAGCCAGCGCCCGTCCAGTAACGGAGTGGGCGCCACCACCTGGCGCCCCGAAGTAGAAGGTAGCGGCACCGGTCGGCGCCTGGCTCGCGGCCTGGGTAACGTGTATTGAAACCACCAGATCCGCACCGGTGCGATTGGCGAAGTCGGCCCGGCCCGCCTCGTCCATGGCGGCGGTTGACTGCGCGCTGCGGGTGAGTAACACCTGGGTACCAAGAGCCGCTAAGCGGCCTTCGACGCGCACCGCGACCGCCTGGCAGATATTTGCACCAAGATCACTGCCCGGATCAATAAGCACGACTTTGTCAGCGATGCCAGTTTGCAGTGAAGTCAAATTGACGTGGTCGCGCAGCCGTTCGGCGTTGCCGCCGCTAACGGTCCGCATTAGGCGGTCGAAGGCCTTGAAGCATTCAGGGCCGTAAATGCCGTCGGTTGCTAGGCCAACCCCACGCTGCAATTCGCGTAGGGCGATGTCGGTGTTGATGCCGAAGAAGCCATCGGCTCGACCACTATCAAAACCAAGCTCATTAAGTCGACGTTGAAGTTCAGCAACATCATCACCGGTCATTAGGTGCCCTGGCACAAAACGCAGCACTCGGTCACCGAGTTGCCAACGCGCTTCATCAATGCGGCGGAACGTCTGCGGGCCGACAATGCCGTCAACAGTTAGGCCGCGCTCTTGCTGAAAGGTGCGCACCGCTTTGTCTAGGTCCTCATCAAAGACATCGACCGTGCCCGGGTTAATGGCGGCAGAATTTTGGCCCGTGGAATAGGGGAGTAGACCCAGATGCGCGAGCCGTGCGCGCACCTCCGCGACGGCCGCCCCGGTATCACCGTGGCGGATTATCACTACAGATACGGCGCCAGATCAGCGAGCAGCGCCGCCTTGGGCTTCGCACCGATTATTGACTTAACGACTTCGCCACCCTTATAGACATTTAGTGTTGGGATGGAGGTAATGCCATAACTGGCTGAAGTCTGTGGGTTCTCGTCGACATTTAACTTCGCCACCACAATACTGTCGTGCTCGCCTGCGATCTCCTCGAGGATGGGGCCAACCATTCGGCAGGGCCCGCACCACTCGGCCCAAAAATCTACGATGACCGGCTTGTCACTTTGCAGTACATCGGCGTTGAAACTTGCATCCGAGACCTTGATGGTCGCGCCCATGATGTTCTCCCTTGGTTTGTAGGTGCAGCCTACTTGGCGGCGGCTAGATACCGCTCAGCGTCCAGCGCCGCTGCGCATCCGGTGCCAGCGGCCGTAATGGCTTGGCGGTAGATGTGATCCACGAGATCACCGCAAGCAAATACGCCAGGAACTGAAGTTTGGGTTGACGGCGCATCAACTAGCACATACCCGGCTTCGTCGAGGGACACCTGACCTCGAAGCAGCTCGGAGCGTGGGTCATGACCAATAGCGACGAACAGCCCGGTAACTGCAAGTTCACGGGTCTGACCTGTGCCGGTGTCGCGCAACACCAAACCAGAAACTTTCGCATCGCCGAGTACGTCTTCGACGGCACTGTTCCAAGCAAAACGCATTTTCGGATTACTGAGCGCGCGCTCTTGCATGATCTTGCTGGCCCGTAATCCGTCTCGACGATGGATGAGGGTCACGGTGTTGGCGAAGCGGGTCAAGAAGGTGGCCTCCTCGAGGGCGGAGTCACCGCCACCGACAACCGCGATGTCTTGATCGCGGAAGAAGAAGCCATCGCAGGTGGCGCACCACGAAACCCCGTGGCCAGACAACCGCTTTTCATTTGGTAAACCGAGTTCGCGATAGCCAGAACCCATGGCCAAGATCACCGACTTCGCGGTGAAGGTGCGACCGGAGCCATCGGTCACAGACTTTATGTCACCGGTTAGATCGACAGCAGTTACGTCATCGGTGATCAACTCCGCACCGAACCGCTCGGCTTGCGCTCGCATACTCTCCATCAGGGCTGGGCCCATGATGCCCTCGGCGAAACCAGGAAAGTTCTCAACCTCTGTGGTGTTCATGAGTGCGCCGCCGGCGGTAACCGCCCCCTCGAACACCAAGGGCTTTAGTTGTGCTCGGGCTGCATACACCGCCGCGGTATAGCCGGCCGGACCAGAACCAATAATGATGACTTCATGAAGCTCACTCACAATTAACCCTTCGCGAAAACAGTATCCCTGACTGTAACGATCTTAGGGCGCTGATTGTTCCGCGGGCTCTAGCTCGAAGGGCTCAACTATCGATGGGTCACCTTGACCGCAATCAAGCCCGACCACCCAAGCCTTAATCTTCTTGGACGGGGTGAGGACCAAAATCAAGGCAACCTCTTCCTGCTCAAACGTGGCTCGGTCAATCACCACGGGGCCGAGATCACCGGGTGTGATCAGGGCCGCGATACACGCCCTGATGGTTTCTACCTTGGCGGTGAACCCAGTGTTGCCTTCAATTAAATTCTCTGGGGTTTCTTGGACAATGGAGGCCATCGCACGAGCATCGGCAACGCCAATGCGCTTAAAGAGATCAGCCATTTGATCCTGCATGGTGCTGCGGGTGTAGTTGGCGCCACTTGCTATTACCTGACGAGCAGGCATCGTTTCACCGGAAACTCCCGTGGACGTCTTGATTTGGGCTTGGTCAGCCTCAGCCGGGGCACCTGCAACAGCGGCGTCCGCCACCACGACATCAGGGCTGGGCGTGCGCACGGTCTGTACCACCACCCCGATGGCGATGGCAGCGACCGAAGCGGCCACCAACCCACTCACCCAACGGCTACGCCGCCGCGGTGACATCGCGATGACGGTGGCCAGTGGCCCGCTGGTAACCAAGGGGGGCTCCGACCCGATGGCGGCCGCGAGCCGGTCCCAAACCGCCGCCGGCATGGCCTCGGCCGGCTGGTCTTGGTTCGGGCTCAAGAAGGCAAGCTCAACCAATGGTGCATCGAATGAGCCTTCGAGGGGGTTTTCGGGTGGATCGATGGGCCCGTGGGCGTCGTCAGCCATGTGATGCACCCCCCTTCGAGGTGTTGTCTTTTGCTATGACGGTGTCGGGTTCGCTGCGGTTCCTCAAGAAAGCCAACTCTTCGGCCAGCCGGGCCCGCCCGCGCGAACAGCGACTCTTCACGGTACCGGTAGGGCAGCCTAAAAGCTCGGCTGCTTCCTGAACAGAGTGGCCCTCTACATCGACCAGGACAATGGCCGCCCGCTGATCTGGTGGCAGGTTCGCCAAGGCCTTAGCGATAACCAATTGGGTCTCACGCTGGCTCATTTTGTCACCGGGGTCGGCCATGGTCTGGCCGAGATCATCAGGGAGCGAGACGCTAGGGCGACTGGCGCGCCGGCGTAACCGATCCAAGCAGGCATTAACGACAATGCGGTGCAGCCAGGTGGTTACCGCGGCCTCACCCCGGAACTGATTGGCCCGCCGAAAGGCCGACAAGAAAGCGTCCTGCAAAGCATCGGCGGCCTCCTCTGGGTCATTGGTGGTGCGCAGGGCAAGTGACCAGAGGCGATCTCGGTGCCGATAAACAATGGTCTCGAATGCAGTTGGGTCACCGGCAAGATGCGCTGCGAGCAACTGGGCGTCGGTGCGCGCACCGAGGTCTATGCCCTCGGCGCCTATGCCCTCGGCTCCCATATTGGATAAGCCTAGAGGCATGGGCCCCGCGGCTAGTTCAAGGTGACCTTACTTAGCCCCACCCGGTAGGTCCCCGGCTCGTCAAAGCGTTGCGGTAGCTGCGGAAACCACAGCAAGACGTACTTTCCAGTGATCGCCCTCGGCCCACGTAAATTGATCTGCCTATCACCGGCGGGTGCCTCGGCTATTAGCGTCCACAGCCGGGGGTCGGGCAATATTTCGTCGGCGACTCTAACCTGCGTCGCAGCGCCAGTGCCTTCAAAGGTCAACGAGGCTGAACTAACCGAATGCGGTTCACCCATGTTGATGATTAGGCCCACCCCCCCTTTGCCATCGGCGTCGGCTGACTTGTAGTTCTGCGAATGCCAAGCCGTGGTGATGTCGAAGTCCACGGCAAGTGCGGCCTCTTCGTTGTTCTCTTTGCCTTTCTTGCCGTCTGGATTGCCATCCTTGTTGTCATCGCCGAATGGATCAAAACTGCGGACTTTGACGATTGGCAAAACTTCCGCACCTGTGCCTGCACTTGCCGGTGGCATGGGCAGGGCGGATGCGGTCAGGAGATCCGCAGTTGCAACTTCGGCCTGGCTCGCGGTCAGGACCGAGCCAGTGGTAAGCAACTGCCAACCCCAAATACCGAAACCGATAACCAGCGCGAAAGCGATGATCACCCCGGAAATTCGAAACGAGATATTGAGGGTTCTTCGAGTCTTGCCTGTTGGTTCATCGCGGTGCTTGGCGCCATGTGATACAGGTGCCAGGTGATCGCGGGTTAGCCCGAGCATGGCGGTGAACGCCGACGCATCGGCGATATTGGCGACCCCACGAGGCCTGGCCGCACTGCTAACAGATCGAGCGACGACCTCATCAACTACGCGCGGCACATCAGCCCGCACCCTTGATGGCGGCAGCACGGTCGCGCCGGCCATGGGGGCACCGATTAGGCCGGCCACGGGTGGGCCCGCCCATAGGCCGGTCACCAACAAATAAAGCAGGCAGCCCAAGGCGTCGACATCACTTCGGGTCTTGGTTTCGGCCGGGTTAAGTGAACCCCACAGGCTGGCATCAACCGCGAGGCCTCGGACCCTTACCTCACCGGCATCGGTCACGATGACACTTGATGGCCGAAGCCGGCCGTGGTTGACATTGGTGTTGAGTCCAGCGGCGACGGCGCGGGCAACTTCGGCAACGATGTTGACGGCATCATCTACGGGTATTGGCTGGTCGCCACGAGCTTGTAAAAGTTCACCCAGATTGCGGCCGGTTGCCCACTCACTTACCACGGCGATCTGCTCTGGCTGCGTGTGCGTCTTAGTCAAAGTCAGCACATCGAGAATGCGCAGTAGCCGTCGATCTTCCACGAGGGCGGCAGCGCGGGCGGCGCCGAGAAATGCGGGCGCCCTGGCATCATCTGCGTCAAGCATGCGCAGTGAGACCTCGCGGTCCAAGACTTCGTCATGGCCGCGAAAGGATTGCACTGCTGGGTCGAGCCGTCCTGGATCAAGATCGGCGAGCAGCAGGTAACGACCAATGCGCTCGGGGCCCATCATGATTTCCGCAGCTTACGGCGCAGCAATTTAGTGACGTCTGCTACTTCTTTGATCCGCAGCACCCAAGCTACCGCCCAATATGAAACTGCGCCGATGACACCGACTATCAAAAAGTTAAGTAGCAGTAGCAATTTGTCACCGGGTAGTTGGTCGACGAAGATGCGACCGAGGATGACGTGGGCGCCAAGCATGATGCCGAGGGCGCCCAGACCTGCCACACCGATGCGCAGCAAACTTCGAATGGTGCGGCTCGAGTCAAGGCCGCCGACTCGGCGCGCGAGCACCACCCACGCCAATGCCAGGCCGACCCAATAGGAGAGTGAATAAGTCAAAGCAATCATCGCGATCTGCGCACCACCGGCCGGCGCGACTTTAAACAACGGTAGGACGGTCACCAGCCAAAACGCGCTCAGACCAACGGTGATGTAGAAGGGGGTGCGGGTGTCCTCCATGGCGTAGTAACCCCGAAGGAGCACATAAAAAAGCGTGAACGGTAGTAGCCCAATCATGAAGATGGAAACAATCCCACCCATCAAGGAAGCTTGCTCCGGTGTTGCGGCGCCGTAGCCGAAGAGCAGCACCGCCAGATCGGAACCGGTCACAACGAGCACCGCAACAATGGGCACGATCAAGGCCGCAACGGTGCGCATCGTGGTGCCGATATCACTCCCAACGCGTCTTAACTGCCCAGCGTGCGCAATGCGACTCAATGCCGGCAGCATTGCGGTCACGATGGAAATCGTGATGACACTATGGGGCAGCATGAAAACCAAATGAGCTTTTTGGTAGGTGGTTAGCCCAGCGGCTACGGTGCCGGCGGCAGCGGCATCAACGTTGGCCTGCGTAGCGAGCCGGGTTATCACTACATAAGTAGCTTGATTGACGAGCACCAGGCCGAGGGTCCACATCGCCAAGCGACCGGCTTTGCCGAGCCCGGCCCCCTTCCAGTCGAAGCGTGGTCGCCAGTGAAAACCGGAGCGGCGCAATACCGGTAGCAGGATTACGGCCTGGGAGATGACACCAAGGGTGGTGCCGATGCCGAGGATGAGGATTTGCTGGGTGGTGAGCACGCCGTCAGCCGCCGCTGAAGTACCTGCCACGGCGATGAACAACAAGAAGGTAGCGATCGCGATCACATTGTTCGCGATCGGTGCGAACATCGGCGCCCCGAAGTGTCCTCGGGCATTCAATACCTGACCAAGGATTGAATAAATACCGTAGAAGAGTACCTGCGGTAAACAAAGTCGCGCAAAGGCAACAGCGAGATCAAACTCATTGGCGGGGTAATCCGACGGGGTATAAAGACCGACGATAAGTGGTGCGGCGAGTACCGCAATTATTGATAGCAGCAGCAATGCGGTCACGATGAGTGTTATGAGGCGATCCGCGTATGCCTTGCCTTGGTCTTCGTCCTCACTCATGCGGCGCACCAGTTGAGGGATGAACACCGCGTTTAGCGCCCCGCCAATAATGAGGATATAGACGATCGTGGGCAGGCTATTGCCCAAGGAGAAGGCATCAGATACTAAGTAGAACCCTAGAGCGGCGGCGGCAGCGACATCGCGAAGCACGCCGGTAATGCGCGAAATGATGGTGCCTGATGCCATAACAGCACTGGAACGCACCAGTGCGCCTCCGCTCGCGTTTTCGGTCACGAGGACACCGTGTCAGATGGATTACCCGCACGTTGGGAGCGTCGGGCTTTCCAGATACGTCGTGTCACGCCGACGACGACGAAAACGATAATGGCCGCGAACGCAGCGGCAACGACCCAGCTGGCTGCCCTTGAGTACGCGGTTGATGCCAAAGTGATGGTGCTAGGGATGCCGTATTTCTCCCCTTCTGGAGTTAAGATCTGAATATTGACGGGCAGTGGATCGCCACCAATGACCCGGGCTTCGACTTCGACACTGACCTTGCGCCCGGCTTCAATGACGATGCCGGTAACCGGCGGTGATTCGAGTCGAGCTGCTGGTACCCCGACTAATTGCATGCTTACTGTCACGCGCTGATCCAAATCATTAGCCAAGGTGATTGGCACCTGACCTGAATCCCCGGAGAAAGTTATGGTGCCCTTGGAAAGTGCTCGAACCTGTGCCATCTGCTCAATGAGTTCGGTGTTGATCTGTTTGAGCAACGTCCGACCGGTAGTGGGCTGGCTGCGCCAGGCCGACGACAAAGTGCGGGTGATTGCTTGCGAGAACCCAACCGAAAGTGCAGCGGGGTCATCAAGAATCCCAACGAATTGCTGAAGACGCGCCTGGGCCTTCAGCACCTGTTGCAGATAGGCGGTTGGGAGCTCGGCCCGCTTGGCGAGTTGGCCGTAGTTCAAGCCGTCACCAAATACCGGTGTGGTGCCCAGCAGTTCGTCAAGTGACTGAACCGTGAGCCAAGGCGCTGCACTGCTGGCACCCAATAGGTCTTTAAGTAGTTGTGGATCCGGTGCCCACCTCGCATTCAGAGGTGCCACCACCACCTGGGCGGGCCCGGACTCTGAAGTTGCCCAGAGTGCGGTTTGCGCCAAGAACTGTTGCCGGGCCAAGATCACCTCATCGGAGCCGCGCTTCGGGGTGGTTAGTAAGTCAGCGAGAACCGGGTTAATTAGTACCGCGGTTAGCGAGCCCACCGACGTGCTAATCGAGGCGAGGGCCGGGGCACTACTAGCCGTGGCAACCGCACGCGAGGACAAAATCACGGTCCGCACCCCGGACGAAACAAGTAGCTCCGCGGCCTGCTTGTCGATTCTCCCCCTGGGTGCCCAATAGACAGTTTCGGCGATCGGCGTACCGATTGCCGCCCGCGAAATAGTGGGGGCTTGGGTCACCGCGCGGATTAGATCGGTGGCCAGATCACCCTTACCCAATGCCGTGGCATCCACATCGGCATATGGCAGCACGCGTAGTTGCGGTTCAACTTTGGACGCCGCCGCCGCGGCGTCAAGTGCCGATCGAAGCGAAGTCAGCCAACTTGCGACCGCATCGGATTGATCACCGGCCACGGGGCTGCCATTCTCCTGTACCAGATAACCCTGTGACATGGCATCGGCTGCCTGCAACAAGTCTGGATCCGCGAACCAAGACACCTGACCGGGATAATCGGCACCGACCTCCACAAGTTCGTCAAGGCGACCACCTGGTGACATCGCCTTCGGGGTTTCGTCGTTCACCAACACCCCAGTTGCGTTGCGGGCCGGCCAGTCAACGAGCGGCCAGAGCCAGGTAACCCCAATTTGGGCAATCCCCGAGCTGGATGGCAGCCACGGTAGAAACGTCCGCTCAATACCTTTGCGCTCATCGAATTCGTCAGCACCGGCTATCGCGCCGAGTGCTTCGATGGCAATGGCATAGGTGCCGGCTTGGGATAGTCCCAAATCCGCAAGGGGAATTGAAATTGTGAAGAACTCTTGCTTGTTCGGGGCTAACTCGGAGGTTATCAAGGTGCGCGTTGCATCAACACTGCTTGATCCATCGTCAACGTCGGAGACGAGATCTGCATCATTTACTTCGGTCAGTGTGTTCGCATCAGTTATCGGTGAGTCAGCAACGCGCAATTGCACGGAGACGTTTTCGATCGAGCGACCGGAGATATTCAGGACGCGGCCACTGATGCGAAGTGTGCCCTTTGGCTTAGGTACAACCGGTGTAAATTGGTCCAGGACAATTTCAATCTGCGAATTCGCGGGTATCGCCCCCGCGCTTGGTGCAACACCAGCCAGTGCAGCTACGGTGATCAAAACCGCCAAAATAAGGCGGGAGGATCTGGTAAGTGTCAGGTAAGGCACGTATCGCCAAGCAAATCTGAAACCTTGGTGATGAGCTTTCGCTCATCGGGGTAGCGGAGCTTGTCGTGAACTTCAGCAAGGGGGACCCACGCCACTTCGGCCACTTCGATATCGGTGTCGTTGAGCTCACCGCCGTCAGCCTGCAATAGGTAATGGTGGACGGTCTTGTGAATGCGCTGACTTGGTGTCCTAAACCAAAAATCAATTACCCCAAGGGGTGCCAAGATGCTGGCGGTGATGCCGGTTTCCTCGGCCACCTCGCGGATGGCGGCCTCCTCGTTGGTCTCACCGGGCTCAACATGACCCTTGGGTAAAAGCCAGATCAGCCGCCCAGTTCGGTCGCGTCGGGCGATGAGTGCGGCCCTTGGAACTGGGCCGTTCAGGTCCAGCACCAGCCCGCCGGCTGAGGTCTCCTCGACCCTTGGAATGTGCTTAGCCATATCGGCAGGATAAACCTGGGGGCATAGTCATTACGCTGCTATGCGTGTCGACTCCAGCTGAACTCCAAGCCATTGGCCAATTGGCCCCGATATCTGGGCTTTTGACCGATCTCGGGGAGCGATTTGCCGCGGCCGGGCACGAGATCGCCCTGGTGGGTGGCCCGGTTCGAGATGCCCTGCTTGGCCGGGTTGGAGCGACGCCGGACTTGGATTTCGCCACCGATGCGCGCCCGCCGGCGATCATTGAAATCGTAGGAGGCCTGGCTTCGGCGATCTGGGATGTGGGTATCCGCTTCGGCACCGTCGGGGCCCGAATTTCGGGACGTGACTGTGAGATCACCACCTACCGGACCGAGCAGTATGACCGTGACTCCCGTAAGCCTGTTGTTGACTTCGGTGACACCCTCGAGGGGGATTTGGGTCGACGTGATTTCACCGTAAATACCTTCGCACTGCGACTACCCCAAATGCAGTTGGTTGACCTTTTTGACGGGGTGGCCGATCTTGATAGCCACCTGCTCCGCACCCCAGGTCGAGCGCAGGATTCATTTGACGATGATCCGCTGCGCATCATGCGGGCCGCCCGCTTGGTGGCACAACTCGGCTTTCGGGTGAGCGATGACGTCCGACAGGCGATGCACGAGCAGGCCGAACGCATCACCGTCGTGTCGGCGGAGCGGGTGCGGGAGGAATTCATGAAGATCCTCATAGCCCGTGACCCAAGTACGGGTTTAGAGTTATTGGTCGACACCGGGGTGGCCGACTTTTTCTTGCCGGAACTTCCAGCGCTGCGCTTGGCCGAGGATGAGCACCATCGCCACAAGGATGTTTATGAGCACTCAATGATGGTGCTGGTACAGGCAATCGATATGGAGACTATGCACGAACCGGTAAGTGGACCAGACCCCGTGCTTCGGCTTGCTGCGCTACTTCATGACATCGGCAAACCCAAAACGCGCAAGTTTGAAAAGGATGGCAAAGTATCATTTCACCATCACGAGATGGTGGGCGCTCGGATGGTCAGGAAGCGCATGCGGGCCATGCGATTCTCAAATGAGACCATTGAGCAGGTGGCCCGGTTAGTTGAATTACACCTGCGCTTCCACGGATACGGCACCGGCGAATGGACTGACTCTGCGGTGCGCCGGTATGTGCGCGATGCGGGTGCTCAACTTGTGCAACTGCATAAACTCACCCGCGCGGATTCAACCACTCGAAACAAGCGTCGGGCCGCAGCCCTGCAGCAGGCCTATAACAGCCTGGAAAACCGCATCAATGTGTTGGAGCAAGAGGAGGAACTTGCGGCACTGCGCCCAGACCTTGATGGTTCGGCGATTATGCGCATTTTGGACCTGCCACCGGGTCCGGTAGTAGGTGAGGCGTATCGGTTCTTGATGGACCTGCGCCTAGATCGCGGGCCCCTTGGAGCGGAGCAGGCTACCGAGGCCCTTCTTGCCTGGTGGGCCGCACGTCGGTAGCGCCGCAGCTTAGTTACTTGATTAGGTGCACCCCAGCCGCTGTTGCGGCCTCACCGAGCCGGTTGTCGAAAGTCATGAGGGCAAGCCCCCTGTCGAGCGCTAAGGCCAAATAGGAGCTGTCGAACACGCTCAAA
Source organism: Actinomycetota bacterium (assembly GCA_027729805.1). Taxonomy (GTDB): domain Bacteria; phylum Actinomycetota; class Actinomycetes; order S36-B12; family S36-B12. The sequence continues at coordinate 1,305 of JAQCEO010000035.1, read as the reverse complement.
TCACGTTCGCAAGCAACGTCAATGAGGCGGGTTAGATTGGTGGGCGGTCCAACGCGTTCGATATCGAGTGCGTTAATACCGGCGATTCCCTGAGCAGTTCCGGCCTGCGAGATGCGTCCGCGGCGCTCTGCCGACCGAAGCGCATTCGCAAGTTCGAAGTCCCATAGAGCGGGAATCAATGCACCTTCGGCCGTCATCTATCAAGTCGCGAGCCGAATCTGGTCCCAGGTTCGAGTTGCTCCTAGCCAGAGCGAGTAATCGGAAGGCCTTTTCAATCCGGGATCCGGCCACAACTTGGTCCAAGAGTGCGGAAAGGTGCGTCTTGGCCTCGAAAACTCCGACTTCGATTGTCATACTAACAAACGAGTCGGCTGGTCATAACATCTCAATAGTTTGTGTGTAAGCACCGAATAAGGCGACTACCCCAGCGACAAACCTCACGTTCACCGCGAGTGATGGGTGAGGAATCCAAGCTGTTCGGATCCCGGTTGTTAAGCCAACCGCTGGTTGCTTCAATCAGCGGTTGGCTCAGCAGGTGCAGCACTTGTTTTCTTTTTAGCAATAAGCACCTGCAGCAAAGTGAATAAGCCACTGGCCAACAAAAGCAGCCAGATCATTCGGGTTAGTGACATCACATCGCCAACCGCCAAGACGGAAACTAGCACCGCGGTGATGATCCAGCGCACCGCATCGGCGTGCGCCCGCAGGAATGCGCCCAAACCGTTCCCCGGAAGTGATGAGCCAATTTCAGTGAGGCCAGCCACCAGATGGGCGCGGACTTTGGTTGCGGGCCTAGAGCGGCCAGCGAACCAGCCGGCAACCGCGACGACCACACCGAAGATGAGCAAACCCTGTAGCCCCACGTTCAGGTAGTTCAACAACGTATTCCAGAAAATCCCCGAAGCCCCGCCAAATACCGTACCGGCGAGTTGATCGACGAAGAAAGTCTTACCGACCCCAAGCGCCCAGGTGGTGAGACCACCCGTTACAACCAGTGCGATACCAACGGCGAGAACCATGCGGGGTCGAAGCCGAGCCAAAGTGATAGCCAGTCCGAACAAGATGGCTATCAGCAGTGGGAACCATTGCAAAATGGGGGAGGCTAATGAGTAGATGAACTGCACCTGCGCGACGGCAGGTGCCTCAAAGAGCACGATTTGGCGATCAGAATCCGGGACCGTGACCTTGTCAGCAATGGTGACACCTTGGGAAACAAGTTGAGCTTGAACCGCCGTCAGTAGGTCGCTGATGTCAAGGACGAGTTGGTCGCCTTGCATCTGCACGGGGCCTTCATTACCGCCCTCG
>JAQCEO010000081.1 GCA_027729805.1 Actinomycetota bacterium | reverse complement strand
CACCGCCCCCGGTATCAACAACAATCGGCCCGACCGCGCCAACTGCTAACCCGGCTTTCTTCGCCCGCGCTGCTGTCGCCAATAACTTCTCGATCACTCCCGCCGGCAACCTGGTGTCTTGGTCCAGTGTCAAAAGCCACGGTGCGTGTTGGTCTTTAGCCAAGGCCAACCCGATGTTCAGGCTGCGAGCGACGCCACGGTTGTTATCGAAGCGCTGCACCTGCACCGGGCCGTCGCCGGCGACCAGCTCTGACACCTGCCGGAGCAGCGGGTCAAAAGTGCATGGGCTCGCGTCGTCAACGACGATGGTGGGTACGGCCTCGCCCGCGAGGTCAGCTAGCAGGGCCAGCAGGGATTGTGCGTCCGGGCGATAGGTCGCGACTACTGCAATCACCGGGCTCATCACCTTGCTGAGTCTAGAGTGACGGTAGGCTGACTGCGTCCGCACGCCATGGGTCGGAGGAAGCCTTGTCAGAAGCCAAACGCGCACTCATCACCGGTGTGACGGGCCAAGACGGCTCTTATATGGCCGAGCAACTCCTCGAAAAGGGCTATGAAGTCCACGGAGTGGTGCGCCGGTCTTCGACTTTCAACCGCTCGCGTATCGACCACATCCACCATGATGATCACCTCCCGGGCAAGAACCTGCATCTGCATTACGGCGACGTCACCGACGCAGCGCGGATGTCGCAGCTGGTCTACGACATCCGCCCGCATGAGGTGTACAACCTCGCCGCGCAATCACATGTGCGGGTGAGCTTCGATGAGCCGGTCTATACCGCAGAGGCCACCGGCGTGAGCACCGTAAATATGCTCGAAGCCATTCGCAGCGTCGACACGAGCATTCGTTTCTACCAGGCGAGCACCAGTGAGATGTTCGGTGCGAGCCCACCCCCGCAAAATGAGAACACCCCGTTTTATCCGCGCAGCCCCTACGGGGTGGCGAAGGTATACAGCTACTGGATCACCCGCAACTACCGCGAGGCCTACGACATGTTCGCGGTTAACGGCCAACTGTTCAACCACGAGTCTCCCCGACGCGGTGAGACTTTCGTTACGCGCAAGATCACCATGGCGGTGGCGAGTATCCTCAAGGGCAAGCAGAGCGAACTTTGGATGGGCAATCTTGACGCCATCCGCGACTGGGGTTACGCCAAGGAATACACCGACGGCATGTGGCGGATGCTACAAGCCGATGAGCCGGAGGATTTCGTCCTAGCGACCGGCACCGCCTTTACCATTCGGCAGTTCTTGACTTTGGCGTTTTCCCATGCGGGCCTGGAGTGGGAGGATTATGTCAAGTTCGACCCTAAGTTCTTGCGCCCCACCGAAGTCGACGAGTTAATCGGCGATGCGGGTAAGGCCAAGGCGTTACTCGGCTGGGAGGCAAAGGTGTTGCCACCTGAGTTGGCCCGCATCATGGTTGACGCCGACATCGCTCGCCTTGATGGTGCCCCCGAGGGCGCGTTCTAATTCCCGAACAAACCGGGGCCGAATCTATGCATGCACTCATCACCGGAGCCGCCGGCCAAGACGGCATCATCTTGTCGCAGCTACTGCTCGCCGACGGCTATCGAGTAACCGGGTTGGTCAAGCCCGGCACCGTGGTTTCGACCCTGCTGCGTTATGCACCCAAGATCGCCATCGTCGAGCGCGACCTTGGCGATAGCGAAGAAATTCGCAGCACCGTTGTTGACCTTGAGCCCGATGAGATTTATAACTTCGGTGGCATCAGTTCGATTATGGAGTCGGTTAACTTCCCCGAGATGACCCATCAGGTCAACGTCGGTGCGGTCGAAGCGATTTTGCTGGCCATGACCCAGATCAAAGCCAAATCACCACGTTTCGTGCAGGCGGCGTCCGGCACGATATTCGAGGGCACCGAGATCTCCCCACAAAACGAGTTCTCCCCGCGCTCACCCAAGACCCCTTACGCCATCGCGAAAGCCGAATCCCTGGAACTAATTGACGCGGCCCGCGCAGGTGGGCTGTTCGCGACCGCCGCGATTCTCTATAACCACGAATCACCGTTACGGGGCAGCGGTTTTGTCACGCGCCGCATCACCGAGGCCGCTGCGCGCATCGCGGCCGGCCAACAGGAGTACCTCGAACTGGGCAATGTTGATGTCTCACGCGATTGGGGCTGGGCCCCCGATTACGTGCGCGGCATGCGCCTGATCATGGGTGCCGAGGCACCGCATGATTATGTGCTCGCCACCGGTACCAGCCATGAATTGACCGAGTTCATCGAGTTGGCCTTCGCGGCCGCCGGCATCAACGATTGGCGAAGTGTGGTGCACGCCAAAGATGAATTACGCAGAGCAACCGACCCGAGCATGCTGCGCGGTGACAGCACCCGCGCCTATACCGAACTTGGTTGGCAACACACCAAGACTTTTGGGCAGATCACGGAAGCAATGGTGGCGTACGACATGAAGTTGCTGAAGGATCCGGCCGCGCTCTGGCGCGAGTAGTGCTGCGACCCGGCGGTTCAAACTAGACGCCGGCGCCCGCTGGGGTTGTCGGGCAATCCGGGTGCAAGTCTGATCGTTGAATGACGAAACGTGTTCTGTCTATCGCGATGCCCGTGAAATACCTAGTGAGCTTGTCGTTCAAGGCCAGCCAACTGCCAGGAGACATGGCCGCTAGCCGATTGCCATGCGCCAAGAAAGCTGCGTCGATTGACGTGCAGAGCCGAAGATCGGCGTACCAATCCGATTCAGTGATCGCAGGACCCCACTTAGGCAGCCAGATTAAGTGACCGACTGAGCCACTACGCAGCTGTTTGAGCGGTACTTTTGTTCGACTCGCTGGAAATACCGGAGCAACGAGGCGCTGTAGTTGCGTGGAGCCTTTGCCGTCCTCGGCGAAATCACATGGGTGCGGAAGCAGTAGGCCGTGGGTGCCATCTAGATAAACATCGTTTAGTAAATCGGTAGTGCTAGGAAACGGAAAAGGTTCGTGGGGAGAACGCACTAAGGCGCGGCGCGCGGCAACGGCAACTGGATGTGCCCAAAATGCGCCGAAAACGCCGGCAAATAGATCTCCCTGGAAAATCGGACGGCTTGCATTCATCGTCGGGACGAAGTACTGCTCGGCGTTCGGGTAAAAGGTAGGAGCATTCGTCACCTCGGGTAGCCGATGTTCTTAGAGCCCGAGTACAGATCTGCAACTTCATCCTCGGTGATTGCGGTGAACCAAGTTGTCTCGGGAAGTTGGCCGGCCTCGATTGCAACACCTGCTGCTTCCAACTCTCGTAGCATCCAGACCGCTGTTCGGATCTTGGGGCTTACCAATAGTTGGTGCAAGGTGGTGGCGCCGATGCCGGTTCGAGCGGTTAACTCCTCAAGTTCGGCGCGCTCGCTGGGCATTAACGACACACTGATACTGCTAGCCGTCCGGCCTTTAGCTGTCGGACTTTCAAGTGGAATTGCCATATCTCCCCCTGGTTATTAACCGTTCGTAACAAGTTTAAATGGTCAATCTGGAAAAAACAACCGAACACCCGGGCCGTTGCGGCAGAGCGAAAGCCTAAACCTTCGAGGGAAAGTGCCCCAGACTTGTCCACAGGCGCCATCCTTACGGCCCAAGCAGTCCAAATGGCAAGACCGATCTAATGCACCATTTTCCTACTACCGACCTCGGAATTTGACGGCGTACGCCGACACCCCCTAGCCTTGCCGGCGAGCGCCGACACCCGGCGCGCCTGCCAACCGTGCGGCCTACGGCCTAGTGGCGGCCCAAAAACCGGAGGTTCAGCGATGCGCGTCACCGATGCCTCCGACCTAGGCCGGGTGCTGCGCTCGGCGCGCCAGGCCAAGGGCTGGAGCCAGCAGCGGTTGGCCGATGCGGCCGGGCTGAGCCGCGACTGGGTGGTGCGGGCCGAAAGTGGCAGCGGGCGCCTAGAGGTGCAGTTAGTGCTGAAGGCGCTGCGGGCCCTTGATCTGAGCATCGATGTGGCCGAGGCAATGCAGGACGCGGGCTGATGACGGCATCGG
>JAQCEO010000034.1 GCA_027729805.1 Actinomycetota bacterium | reverse complement strand
AAAATCACCAGCAGCCAGCGCGGGACCCGATGCAGCCGCACCAGAATCGGGAAACTCTTGCGCTCTAACACTTGGCGGCCGGGGCCTGAGCTCGATGCCCTCGATGCCCTCGATGCCCTCGATGCCCTCGATGCACTCGTGGCCTTCGGGGCCGGTCCCGACCCGCGGGGCGGTGGCCCACTGGGCCCGCGCACGCCGGTGTTCTTATCTTTCTTGGCCATGAGTCCCTCCGAGTGTGCCCGCGGCCGGCAGTTAAGCACCGGGCGACTAGCGTCAGCAATATGTTTGACCTTAATGCCTTGGCTGATTCACCGGCCCCCGGCCTGATGGTCGTGAGTAGATTTCGCGTCCCGGCCGAGCAGGTGGCGGAATTTGCCGCCACCTCGCGTAACGCCATTGCGGTTTTGGCCGGCTGTGATGGCTTCATCGAGGCCCTGCTCGGTCAATCCACCGATGAACCCGATTTGCTGACGATCACTTCGCGGTGGCTGCACGTGGGTGCGTATCGTCGGGCGCTGTCCTCCTACGAGGTGAAAGTTTCGGTCATCCCATTTCTCTCGTTGACGATTGACGAATCTTCCGCCTATGAAGTGGTACACCACCGCACCGAGCATTCGGTGCTCGATTCGGTAAGTGGGCTGGCTGCCGATGCCGGATCAATTGGACTAGGCCATGCTGCCGGCCCGGTGATCCCCGCGGTGCCGTCATGAAGTCATTTGAAAACCTGCGCGGTGCCGGCGAGAAACTTGCCGCGCTTGTCAAAGCCGAGTACTCGCACGCACCTGATGTCATTCTCGCGGTTATTCCCAATGGCGTACCGGTAGCGCTGCCGGTTGGCCGCGAGCTCGGTGTTCCAGTCCGTGGTTTGCCGGTGCATAGAACAGCTGATGGACCGGTGGTTTTCGAAGTACCTCCGATACCGGGTCTACATGTGATCGTCATTGATGACGGGGTTGAAACTGGTGCGGTTGCGCGGGTGGTGGCCGCGCACCTATTGAAAGGTGGTCCTGCTTCCTTAACCTTGGCCGTGCCGGTTTGCCCACGGCAGTCGTTGGCAGAGCTTGCCCTGCGTTATGACCAAATCATCGCGATTGACAAGCCCCTGGTGCATAGGTCATTGGCTTGGCATTATTTGGATTTTGACACGATTACTGAAACTTCGGCGCTGCAACTGCTCGCTAACCAGTAGCCGGTCACCGAGCGGTAGCCCGCCGTGCCTACAATTTGGGGGTCCGCCGACAGCCAGCCGGAGTGGAGCGCGCCCCGCGCTCAAGAAGGAGCGCCTTGTGGCCACCGATCGTGTTGAAGCCGTAGTTAATCTCTGCAAGCGGCGTGGGTTCATTTTCCAGTCCTCCGAGATTTATGGTGGCACTAGATCGGCTTGGGATTACGGGCCCAATGGCGTAGAGCTGAAGGACAATATTCGCCGGCAGTGGTGGCAGCACATGGTGCGCGGCCGTGACGATGTCGTGGGCCTTGATTCCTCGATCATCTTGGCACCGCAGGTCTGGGAGGCATCGGGCCACGTCAATGCCTTCGTCGACCCGTTGACTGAATGCAAGAAATGCCATAAGCGTTGGCGTGCGGATCAACTAATTGAGGCTTATCAAGAAAAGCACGGCAAGGATCCGGTAAATGGCCTCGCTGATATCACCTGCACCAATTGCGGGACCAAGGGTGATTTCACCGAGCCACGGGATTTCAACGGCATGTTGCGCACCACCATCGGGGTTGTTGAAGATGCGGGAGCTGTCCACTACCTGCGTCCGGAAACCGCCCAAGGGATTTTCGTGAATTACTTAAATGTGATGACCGCGGCCCGCAAGAAGCCACCATTTGGGATTGGGCAAACAGGTAAGAGCTTCCGCAATGAGATCACCCCGGGTAATTTCATTTTCCGCACCCGCGAGTTCGAGCAGATGGAGATGGAGTTCTTCGTTGAGCCGGGCACCGATGAGCAGTGGCACGATTACTGGCTGGAGCAGCGGTGGCAGTGGTATGTCGATCTAGGAATTGACCCGGAAAACATGCGGTACTTCGAACACCCGAAAGAAAAACTCAGCCACTACTCCAAGCGCACGGTCGATATCGAGTATCGATTCCGGTTCGCCGGTTCTGAATGGGCCGAGCTCGAAGGTATCGCGAACCGCACCGACTTTGATCTGACCACCCACGGTCAGCATTCGGGCACCGATCTTTCATATTTTGACCAGGAGAAGAACGAACGCTGGGTGCCCTATGTCATTGAGCCGGCGGCCGGGCTATCTCGGGCAGTCTTGGCATTCTTGCTGGAGTCCTACGCCGAGGACGAAGCCCCCAATGCCAAGGGCGGTGTCGATACCCGAACGGTACTGCGGTTTGACCCGCGCCTAGCGCCGGTCAAGGTGGCGGTGCTGCCGTTGTCGCGCAATGCGGATCTCTCACCCAAGGCCAAGGACCTAGCGGCGGACCTGCGCAAGCGCTGGAATGTTGATTTTGATGATGCGGGCGCGATCGGTCGGCGCTACCGAAGACAAGACGAAGTCGGCACACCTTTTTGCATCACCGTGGATTTTGACACCCTTGAGGACCAGGCGGTCACCATTCGCGAGCGCGACACCATGGCGCAGGAGCGCATTGGCCTAGACGCGGTCACCGACTGGCTGGCTCCACGTCTGCCTAGCTGCTAAAAAAAGAACCCGCCCCGTGATGATTAACAAATCACCACAGGGCGGGTGAGGCAGGTGAATTAGCCAGCCTGCGGGTCGTCGGCCGGGCAGGGCGCGGTGAGCGGACTACCACAGCATGAACAAGTGGCATCGAGGAACCACGCACTGATGTCGTAGTCCGCAAATGTCGCTTGGATATTAAAGACGTTGCAGCCGCAATTAAGGCACGCATGGGTTGGTACCCCGCGCTGGTCAATCATCAGATCATGCGGAACCGCATGATCGCCATGATGCGCCTTCCTTGCGGTGCGTCGTCCGAAAAACATAAGTGCTTGTTACTACTTGCCAGCGACGGCGCGCTTGAGCGACTGCCCGGCCGAAACCTTTACGGCACGCTTGGCGGCAATCTGGAGGGTTGCGCCGGTCTGCGGATTGCGGCCGGTACGGGCAGCGCGATCTGCGGTCTCAAAAGTCACGAAGCCAGGGATGGTGACTTTCTCGCCCTTGATGAGCTGCGCGGTAATAACTGAACTCAAGCCGGCGAGGATCTGGTCAACTGCGGTTGCGGTTGCGCCGGTCTTAGCGGCAATTGCACTAACGAGTTCGGTGCGATTCATGCATTCCTCCTAATGGAAATAATTGTCAACTAATATTAGCACAGCGGGTTGCTGGGCCCATGGTTCAACTCTTGGGAGGTGCGTATCCCTCAGAGGGTACGCGGGCGGCATTTTTCGGCAAAAGCAAACTTGTCAAAAGGCCCAGGAGGACGAAGAAGCCGGCCACCCAGGAGACCAGTTTGGTGGCTTGGGCGAAGCCGGCGGAGGCCCCCTCCACTAGGACATCGCCACCGGGGGCCGCAGCCAGATCGGGGATCACCTGCCCGGCTGAACTGGCCACCGACTGTGATACTTCTTGGGCTTGGCTGGCCGAAATACCGCGGGCCTCGAGCTCACTAGACACATAGCTACCCAAACCGATGAGCAAGGTGGTGCCCAAGATGGCGGTGCCGATGGCGGCCCCGACCTGCCGGGAGGTGGATTGCACGGCGCTGGCCTGGCCGGAGTCCACGACCGGTATCTCAGATAGCACTACCCCGGTTAACTGCGCGGTGGCAAAGCCGACGCCCAGGCCGTAGAGGAACAACCACGGGGCCATACCCCAACCGGTGACCTCGGGGGAGATAACAAAGCCCAGCCCGAGGATGCCGATGACCTCCAGCGCCATGCCAAGTTGCAGCACCCGAACCGGGCCCACCCGTTGCGAAATCGGCGCACCGGCGCCGGATGCGATAAAGGAGCCAACGGCGAGTGCGAGCAAGATGAAGCCGCTTTCCAGTGCGTTGTAGCCGCGCACCGCCTGCAGGAACAACGGGAGGGTGAACAGGAGCCCGAGCTCCCCAAGGCTGACCACAACCGCCACCCCGTTGCCGGCAGCGAAGGTTCGAATGCGGAAGAGTCGAAGATCAAGAATGACGATCTTGCCGGCCGCGGCGCGTCGGGATTCGATGAAGATCAAGGCCACCAACGCGATGGCGCCGAGCACGCCAGAAATGAATACGAGTGAAAGGCGGCCTTCGCCCCAGGTTATTGGGCCGACTTCAAATGTCGTTGTTGAAATCACCCAGCCGTAGCGCTGGCCTTCGATCAGGGCGAAGACCACGCCGAGTAAGCCAAAAGTGGAGAGCAAGGTGCCCGGTATATCGACACCTTTGCGACCGAGTAGGTCCTTGGTTTCAGGTACGACGAGCAGGACGCCGATGAGCACGATGATGCCGATCGGCAAGTTGATCAAGAAGGCCCAGTGCCAAGATGCGTAGGTCGTCAGCCACCCACCGACTAGTGGGCCAAGGGCCGCCATGCCACCGATGGTCGCGCCCCAGACCGCGAAGGCAATCGCGCGGGATTTGCCGACGAACACCGCGTTGATTACCGACAGGGAGGCTGGCAAGATCATCGCCGCGCCGACGCCTTGCAGTGCGCGCGCGCCGATGAGGCTGATTGACGAATCCGAGATCGCGACCAGCACGCTCGCACCGACGAAGACGATGACGCCGATGATGAAGAGCAATCTGCGGCCGAAGCGGTCGGCCAGGCGGCCGGCGAGAATAAGTAGTGAGGCGAAGGTCAACGAGTAGGCGGCGTTGATCCATTCGGCGTCATTGGTAGTGAGCTTTAGATCCTTGATCATTGACGGGATCGCGACGTTGACGACGGTCGCGTCCAAGATGATCATGGCCACGCCCAGGGCCAAGAAGGCGAGGGCGAGCCACCGCCTCTTGCCGGTCAGCACCTGCCCCGCCGGCGCGGCTGGTACGGTCACGGGCTCCCCGATCGCTGCTAGGTGGCCCACATATCGACAAAGGGCCCGAATGCGGTGGTGCTGATGCTAGCGGTCAATGGCACAATTCTTGAGTGACTACGACGGCGTTCGCCAGCGGCTTGTGCGCCGGTGGCCTGGTTATTGACCCGCCGGTGGTCTTGGCCCCGATGGCCGGGATCACCAACCGGGCCTTTCGCCGCCTGTGCCGGGAGGCGGGCGCCGGCCTCTACGTCTCGGAAATGGTCACCTCCAGGGCCCTGATCGAGCGAAATACCGAAACCCTCGACATGGTAACTTTTGCCGCCGATGAAAACCCGCGCTCGGTGCAGCTGTATGGGGTCGACCCTCAAGTCATGGCGCAGGCCGTGCGGATCATCGTGGACGAGGACCGCGCTGACCATATTGATCTGAACTTCGGCTGTCCCGTCCCGAAAGTCACCCGCAAAGGCGGCGGCAGCGCCCTGCCCTGGAAGCAGGATCTTTTTCGCGCCATTGTGCGGGCCGCGGTGGGAGCCGCTGGGCGGGTGCCGGTCTCGGTCAAGATGCGCAAAGGCATCGATGACGAGCACCTTACTTATCTGGCAGCTGGAGCTGCCGCCGCCGAAGAAGGGGTGGCTTGGGTGGCCTTGCACGGTCGCACCGCGGCCCAGATGTACGGCGATATTGCTGATTGGTCAGCGATCACCCGACTGAAAGAGCACCTCGCGGGCTATGGCACCCCGGTGCTCGGGAACGGCGATATCTGGACCGCCGCCGATGCCCTTGCCATGGTTCGCCAAACCGGCGCCGATGGTGTGGTCGTCGGGCGCGGTTGCCTTGGGCGGCCGTGGTTATTTGGTCAGCTGGCCGCTGCCTTCAACGGCGCGAAGATCCCCGCGGATCCGCATTTTACTGAGGTGCTGCGCTCCCTACGCCGGCATGCGCAGCTACTCTGCGCTGATTACGGCGAGGCGCGCGGCTGCCGCGATATGCGCAAACATATGGCTTGGTATTTGAAGGGCTTCAGCGTCAAGCAGCAGATCCGCCAGAGCCTAGGAACCGTATCCAGCCTCGCCGAGTTGGATGACCTAATCGGGCAGATCGATGGTGATCAGGAGTTCAATCAGGTGGTGGGGGCCGGCCCACGCGGTCGCACCGCAGGTAGCCGCCGACCAACATTGCCCGATGGCTGGCTGGATTCACCGTTCCTGGACCAGGCCGCTGCCGAAAACCTGCTCGAGGCTGAGCTAGGGGTGAGCGGTGGGTGACGAAGTGGTCACGCCCGGTGTGGCGGCTGTGTAACTTGTGAGACCCGTGTGAATATTGGGGCGTGAGTGCTCCCTCGGTTCCAGCACGCCCGGGGGCGGCAGCACTTACCCTCGTCGCTGCGGTGCCGCGCACCCCTCAAGGATTGTTGGCGGCGGCCATTACCGTGCTGGTGTGCTTGGCCCTGTTGCTACCAATCGGTGCGGTTTGCCAGATTGTTTTGACCAGCCAACTCGATGACCGGAGCGCGACCTCGGCGATCGTGGTGCTCGACCCGGCGCAGTATTGGGGCGACCCAGCTCCGGTGCTGTCGGCCCGGCTTGAGCATGCCGCAGAGCTTTATGCCGCTGGCACCGCACCTGTCATCGTGGTCACCGGCCCGGCCCGCTCCGCGAAAGCCGCCCGCGAGCAACTCATTGCTAGCGGCGTGCCAGCAGCCGATGTGGTGGCCTTCACCACCGGCTCCGACACTGTGGGCGCATTGCAGGTCGTAGCAACGATCATGCGGGATTTGCGCTGGGAATCAGCAACCCTGGTTACCGACCCGCCGCATGCAGCACGGGCGCAGGCCACCGCCGCCGGCTTCGGTATCGATGCGCACCTGTCGCCGACCGAGTCTGGGCCCGGCACCGCACTAACTTCTGAGTACGTCGGACGCGAGACCGTCGCGCTGCTGCGGTACTACGTATTAACCCGATGGGAGCAACCACAGATCATCGAGCCGACCACCCGTTCGTAAGATCACACTTCACCCGGTACCCACGTGATTGCGCTTGCGCGAATGATTCGGCGCAGTCATGGCGCTAGTGTCGGGGCTATGGGCCAACCCAACGGTTACACAGGTGCAGACCTCGAGCGCATTGTCGCCGAGCCGGTCAAGGAGACCGTCCGCACCGGGTTTGCGCGCGACCGGGCCCGGGTTTTGCATTCGGTGGGGTTGCGCCGGTTGGCGGCGAAGACCCAGGTCATGGTGTCCGGGGTTTCAGACTTTCCACGATCACGCCTAACTCATACCTTGGAGGTGGCGCAGATCGCCCGCGAACTCGGCGACGCGTTGGGGTGTGACCCTGATTTGGTTGAAGTCGCCGGGTTGACCCATGATCTAGGGCATCCACCCTTTGGTCACAATGGTGAAAGTGAACTTGATCGCCTGTCATCACACATCGGGGGGTTCGAAGGCAATGCGCAGACCCTGCGCGTGCTCTCCCGACTCGAGGCCAAGATCGAAGGTGCACAAGGGGGCAGTGTTGGCTTGAATCTGACCCGCGCGAGCTTGGATGCCTCCTGCAAATATCCGTGGGGCCGGCGATCAGGTGACCAGAAGTTCGGGTTCTACGAAGATGACAGGCCGATTTTCGATTGGTTTCGAGCCGGGGCCCCCGGTACGAGCACCTGCTTGGAGGAACAGGCCATGGATTGGGCGGATGACGTTGCCTATTCGGTGCACGATGCCGAGGATGCTGTGCATTCTGGGCTTGTCCATTTGGACCAACTCGCCAGTTCGGAGATTCAGCAGGAACTGGTGGCGGTGGCCCGGCAGCACTTTTGCCCCGACCGTGATCCGCAAGCGCTGCTGGAGGCCTTGCGGCGGCTGACCGGCCTCGAGTACTGGCCCAGCGCCTTCGACGGGTCAATGGCGGCACTACGTGAACTGAAGCGGTTCACCAGTTACTTAATTGGCCGCTTTTGCGTTAGTGCGCAAATCGCTACGCAGATCAAATACGGCACCCAGCCGTTGACCCGATACGCGGCTGATTTGATCGTGCCCGACGAGGTGCGTGACGAAGTGGCGGTAATGAAGGCGATAACAGTTAAGTTCGTGCTGAATCGGGATGGGGCGGATTTGGAGTATGTGAGGCAACGGGCGATCATTGCCGATGTTGTGCACGCACTCACCCTTGAGGAGGGGCGCTCCCTCGAAAGTTGGCTAAGGCCCACCTTCGATGCTGCAAAAACTGATGCCGAACGGTTTCGCGTCATCATTGATCAAGTGGCTAGCCTTACCGATGTCAGCTTGTTGCACTGGCATGCGCGCTTAGTGCGCTGAAGCCTCCGCTACCACCTCGAGCAGCTTATCGATTTCAGCGGTGGTGTTGTACGCGTGCGGGCTGACCCGAACCAGCGCCTCAAGGTGGTGGGAGTCAAAGTCAACCCGTGCATATTCTGGGGTGGAGAGGCTGACGTTGATACCTGCCTGTCGGATCTGCGCAACCAACTGTCGCGCGTCAATTCGATCGTGGGTGAATGTCACTATGCCGCTCAGCTGGAGTCCGCGATCGTGCACGGTTACTCCGGGTACGGCACTTAGTCCAGTTCGTGCATGCTGCGCCAGCAGGGTAATCCGATCCGAAATCGCCTCAATCCCGCAGGTCAGCGCGTAGTCAACCGCCGCACCGAGACCCAAAATGCCCGCATATGCTTTTTCCCAGAACTCGAATTTGCGCGCGCCCGTTGCAACCTCGTAGCCCGCTGATTGCCAGGTGGCAGAGTGCAGATCAAGTGGAAATGGCTCAAGTTCGGAAAGTGCGCGATCGCTGGCGAATAGGAAACCAGTGCCACGCGGCCCACGCAGGAACTTACGACCGGTGGCACTGATGAAATCGGCTCCGATATCTCCGGCGGATACTGGCAGTTGCCCAATTGATTGGCAGGCGTCAACCAAATACCAGGCACCGGAGTTGTTAGCGCGAAGAGTGGCGCCGATCGCTGCGACATCATTTATCAACCCATTTTGGGATGGGCACTGATTGATGGCTACTGCAGCGACGTCGGTATCAAGCAGGTTTGCGAAAGCCACAACGTCCACGCACCCGTGCTCGTCGTCAGGGATGAACTCAAGGCGCGCGCCGCAGCCCTTGACCAATTGCATTATCGGCAGCACATTCGATGCGTATTCCGATGATGACACCAAGATCCGATCACCGGCAGTAAATGGGCGGGTGTGGTGGATGGCGGTGAAACCCCTATCCCAGGCGGCGGTTGCTGATTCGAGCAGGGCGATCTGGTCGGGGCGGGCGCTTAGGAGTTGGGCGACCGATTCGTAGACGCGTTCGAGGCGGTCAAGGACATCGGCGTGGGCCTCATAGCCCCCGATCATGGCCTCAAGGTGGAGATGGTCGACCACGGTGTCGGTGACTTTGCCAGGTGGCAGAGCGCACCCGGCGTTATTGAGGTGGTTGACCCGCAGGCACCCGGGCGTCTCGTGGCGCAGCAACTCGATATCGAGTCCGGTTACATCCCTAGTCGCGGTCATGGGGCTATCCAACCGCACTTAGACTCAGGATATGGCCGGAAGGATTCGCGACGACGATGTGGCGCTGGTGCGCGAACGCGCCAAAATCGACGATATCGTCCGCGAATACGTCACTTTGAAGGCTGCGGGCGGGGGTTCGCTCAAGGGCCTATGCCCGTTCCACGACGAGCGCAGCCCCAGTTTTCATGTCACCCCGAGCCGCGGCATGTGGTACTGCTTCGGCTGCGGGGAGGGCGGGGATGTGCTGGCCTTCGTCCAGAAAATAGACCACCTGAGCTTTGCCGAGGTGGTGGAAAAACTCGCGGTCAAGACCGGGGTGGAACTGCGGTACGTCGAAGGTGGCGCTGCTATCAACAAGCAACAGGGCCAGCGCACCAGACTGATCGAGGCCCACAAGATCGCAGCGGCTTTCTATGTTGAGCAACTACTCACTCCAGATGCCCAAATCGGTAGAACGTTTTTAACCGAGCGTGGCTTTGATGCCCAGGCGGCGAAGCATTTTGGGGTTGGGTTCGCGCCTAAGTCCTGGGATGCGCTGACCGGTCACCTGCGGGGTAAAGGTTTCACCGATCAAGAGTTAATGGCCGGTGGGCTGGTTAGTCAAGGTAATCGGGGAGTCTACGACCGGTTTCGCGGGCGCCTTGTTTGGCCGATTCGCGATCTCGGCGGTGAGGTAATCGGGTTCGGTGCCAGGAAACTCTTTGACGATGACGAGGGCCCCAAGTATCTCAATACCCCGGAGTCACCTTTATATAAGAAGAGTCAGGTGCTTTATGGCATTGATCTGGCCCGCAAGGACATCTCCAAGAGCCAGCAGGCAGTAATCGTTGAGGGTTATACCGATGTGATGGCCTGCCACCTTGCCGGGGTCACGACCGCGGTGGCAACCTGCGGCACCGCATTCGGGGCAGAGCACATCAAGATCCTGCGACGCCTGTTGATGGATGACGATCAAATGCGCGGTGAAGTTGTTTTCACCTTCGATGGTGACGCGGCCGGGCAAAAGGCGGCGCTGCGGGCCTTCGAGGAGGACCAGCGATTTGTCACCCAGACTTTTGTGGCCATTGAAGGTACCGGTCTAGACCCATGCGACCTGCGGTTGGCGCATGGGGATGGGGCCATCAAGGCGCTGGTCGAATCGCGCGTGCCGCTTTTCCAGTTCGCCATCAAGTCGATCATCGCAGGCTACGACTTGAACAATGCTGAAGGACGCATCGCTGCCCTTAAGGAGGCAGCGCCGGTTGTCGCGAAGATTCGCGATACCGCACTTCGTCCCGAATACAGCCGCCTGCTGGCCGGTTGGCTGGGGCTAGATGTCGAAACTGTCACCAAGGCGGTCGGGCAAAGTGGTCGAAGCGCACCGGCGGCGCGCCCAGGACCACCAACAGGTCAGCGTGATCCCGGTCTGGTAGTTGAGCGGGAGGCGCTTAAGTGCGTCTTGCAGCAGCCAGCTGCCGTGGTTGATTGGTATGAGAGCGTCGAACCATCGGCCTTCACCCATGCAAGTGCCCAAGGGGTGCACGCAGCGATCATGCGAGCGGGTGGTCCGACCACCGAACTTGCCGGGTTGGCTTGGATCGATGCGGTGCTCGAGGTGTGTGCTGATGACGAATACCGCCGCATCGTTCGGGAACTTTCGGTTGAACCCTTGCCCGCGCAGTCAGGTTATGACGCGCATTACGCGGCAAGTGTCATCGCTCGGCTACTTGAACTTGATGCCTCGCGCCGCGTCGAAGAGGTCAAGGGCAACCTGCAGCGCACTGATCCGGTCGAGCAAGCTGGGGAGCATCAGCGGATTTTCGCGGAGTTACTCGCCCTCGAGGAGTACCGGCGTTCGCTCAGGCGAGGCACCATGGGTGGCGAAGCGATTACCGGTGCCAGATGAGGTTGTTCGCCCAGGCCCGGTCAGCAAAGGGGGCGCTTTCTGCACTCGGTATCCCCAAGTCGGAGAAAGTACTGGCCACCGCCACGGAAAGTCGGTCAACGCAGATGGTCGCGGTCGCGACCAATCGGGCCCTTTATCTGCAAGCAACCGGCGAGAGAATCCGTTGGGACAATGTTGCAAAAGCGGTTTGGGATGAGCCGATGATGAACTTGACGTTGGTTGACGATGACGGTCAGGTGACCGGTGGGCGGGTTATCGAGCTTGGTCGCGTAACCGATCTGCCGGCGGCGATTCGCGACCGGGTAATGGGCAGTGTCATCGTCAGCGAGCGAGTCGATCTTGGTGACGGCGCGGCAGCGATGTTGGTGGCTCGGCGTAATAGTGATAGCGACCAAATCTGGTGGTCGGTGGTGTTGGAAGCGGGCTTGGACCCCAGTGACCCGAAACTCATGGCCCGAGCCGGTACGGAGTTAGCCCAATTGCGGGACGCCTTGGGCATCTAATGCCGGGTGTGCTTGGCCATTTGCTCGGTGGGCAGCGCTACTTGCTATCCTTCACGGGCAGCATTGCCAGCAAAGACGTATTCCCCCATAGCTCAATTGGCAGAGCATTCGACTGTTAATCGAAGGGTTTCTGGTTCGAGTCCAGATGGGGGAGCTTAGAAAACGGGGGGAAATGGCCGGCCCGCCGCAGGAGCTTCGACGCACATCAATACCAAGGTGCAGTGCCTTTCCGCAGAAGTAGTTCACGCGCTCCAGTAGATTGCGTAAATGCGCTTTGTTGATTTCGATGCACTTAGTTTTGACTGCTATGGCACCTTGATCGACTGGGAAGCCGGAATTAGCGCAGTTCTCGATCCATGGGCCGCGCAAGCCGGCTGCGAGTTATCCTCGGAGCAACTCTTGCTCGTCTACTCAAGCCATGAGGCCGCGGTCGAAGCAGAGCATGGCGACTGGCTCTACCCGCGGGTCTTAGCCGGTGCGATGCGCCGGTCCGGTGCGCAATTAGGTATTGCGGTCGACGATGAAGACGCCGCAGCGTTCGGGCGCAGTGTGCCGAATTGGCCAGCCTTCGAGGACTCGTCTGCAGCTCTTACTGAACTCGCGAAGTACTTCCGGCTCATCGCCTTGTCGAATATTGACCGCGTAAGTTTCGCCGCTAGCAATAATTTACTGGGCGTGACTTTTGACGCCGTCATCACCGCCGAGGATCTGGGCTCATACAAACCAGACCCGCGCAACTTCAAGGCGCTGATGGAGCGCAGTGCAGAACTTAAGGTTCCTCCCGGCAAGTTGTTGCATGTGGCTCAAAGCCTGTTTCACGATCACGTTCCAGCCAAGCAGATTGGGCTGCCGACGGTCTGGATCAACAGGCGCCATGGCAAGCCCGGGTGGGGTGCCACCCCGGACCCTGGTGCGCCCGTGCGCCCCGACTGGGAGTTCACCTCCCTGGCTGACTTTGCCGAGGCGGTTCGAGGGAAAGCCACCGACTAGAGTGCTGGTGCCCACGTGGGGGCGGTGAGATAGAGCATAGGTTCTCGTAAGAGTCGTTGGTAGCCTTGGGGCTTTGGTTCTTTCAGCTTCACAGCGGGCTCAATTCTCGATCCAGGAGCACTATGGCGCTAATGACCGAGCAACTCAAGAAGTATTGGGACACCGCCAATGTCTTGCGCAAGAGCCTCGATGCCGCAGAGTACAAACACATCGTCCTTGGCCTTGTTTTTCTCAAGTATGTCTCCGACTCCTTCGCAGAATGTCGCGATGAATTAAACGCCGCATTTTCTGACCCAAAAAGTGACCGCTACAAGCCCGATGCAAAGAGACTCCAGGCAGCCCTTGATGACCGCAATTACTACAAGGAAGTTAATGTCTTCTGGGTTCCTGAATCCTCTCGCTCCAAAAAGTTTCACCAGATGCCAAACCTGGCAAAAACTCTTTCTTTAGTTCCTCACTGCCACTCATGATCACTGGCAAAGAGGCAAGTTTGTTTCCCCGGGAATCAAAGAGCTCGAGGCGCAAGCACGCGCGACTTCCTCCACAACAATTGCATAAGATAAAGCAGCACCCTGGGCGCCGCCGTGAGCTTCGGGCACGTGAATTGATTGCAGTTCTGCAGCCCGGAGTGCGTCGTAAGCCTCTTGCGGGAAGCGCGCGTCTTCGTCTACTTGCGCAGCAAACGGTGCGTCTTGTTTTCTGCCAGCGATCTAACTACCGAGCGCAACTCCTCGTGCTCTTCGCTCGTCTGGAAGAAGTCGAATGGAGTCAAGGTGGCTCCTGAAATGGCGGATCGCGAACAAGTTTGTTACTTTTAGGAGTGATTTGCCATCGGAACCCTTAATTGGTTCAAAAACCAGCAAGAATTTGAGAATAGATGTAGAGAAGAATGAGGATTTTCGTAACTTGGAGGGCAAATGACGCAAGCATTTAGCAATGCAGGATATGGTCAAGGCGAAGTTGGCTGGGGCACTCGCCCAGCGATTGTTGCAGTTGATTTCCAAATGGCATTTTGTGACCCAAAGTATGCGCTAGGTCGCAGCGCACATGCCCAGCGCGCCATCGCTAATGCAGCTCGACTTTTCCCGGCAGCCCGCGCCGCTGGAATTCCAATCATGCACACGGCAGTTGCCTGGTCGCATGACACTGAGTTTGCCAGATGGAAAGTCCCAGCACTTCGTGATATCCAACCTGGCTCCTACGAAGCAAAAATTCACCCAGATCTTTGGGATGACGATGACGTTTACATTCTCAAGCGTTTTCCATCCGCTTTCTTTGGTACTGATTTAAGTTCGATTCTTACAACTAATAGCATCGACACAGTCTTGGTGACTGGAGTAACTACTTCAGGTTGCGTGCGCGCCACAATAGTAGATTCGTTCTCATATGGTTTTCGCACGATTGCAATTGATGACGCATGTGGCGATCAAGATAGCGGACCACACGATGCAAATATGCAAGACGTTGGTCGACGATACGCAGATGTAATTCAGACCGACGATGCAATCAGCAAAATAGCTAGCATCACCGCTATTTCATAAGAAATGAGTTCAGGCGCTGTTTGCTTTACTGGAAGATTTCAACCATTTCACAGGCAACATTTTGAGGTAGTTGAACTTATTAGTAAAGATTATGCGCACATAATAATTGGCATTACTAATCCTGATTTATCCAACTTAAACCAACATGCCGAAAGTCCACATCGACATACTGATGCTTCAAATCCCTTTAACTTTGAAGTCCGTCGAGAAATTGTCCGAGCGTCCTTACGGGATTTGCCAGAAATTGAGGTAATCCCATTTGATTTGGAAACTCCAAAGTCTTGGCAAGTTCCAGCTGAGACTACTTTTGCTATTCGAATTTTCAGTTCTTGGGAATTGAGTAAGCAGAAACTATTTGAGTCAAATGGCTACCGCACTGAGCTTTTAGACCCGCCTGCGCGGAAATTATCTGCAAGTTCGATTCGCGATCAACTAATGGCTGGAGATACTGCTTGGCAGAAACAAGTTTGTCCCAGTGCAATTGATGAAATTGGTTATGCCTGGAATCGTTCTGCTGCGCAAGGTGTTGGTCACAAATTATGAAACCAGCTCCGATGTGGGATGATAGGACTCCCATCATGCTCATCACGTTGGATGGCTTAGGTGATCGACCAAGCGCGCAGCTTGCTAATCAAACACCGCTTGCCGCAGCGCGCACTCCAGTACTTGATGAACTAACCAAAATCGGAGTCAGTGGAATTCATCAACCATTTGGATTAGGTCGAGCCACCTCAAGTGAACGAAGTCATTGGGCAATGTTTGGGCAAACTGCGCCATTTCCTGGGCGCGCTTACTTGGAGGCACTCGGGTCTGAAATCTTTATTTCCGAAGGGTCCCCCCACTTTCACTTATCGCTGCGGCCGGCGGAATTTCGTGGCTCCCAATTGCACACACTTGGTCGAGTGTCTGAAGCAGATGGTGAAGATTGTGCACTTTTGTTTGCTGACTTGCAGGCTATGGATCATGAGCTTGCGCCAATTTTACATGCGCTACGACCTGGCGAATGTATTTTGGAGGCGCCCAAACTATCAACCCATGAAATAAGTGATAGCGATCCACTTTTTGGTCATCTTCACCCAGTACTGCTGCCCGTGGCACTTTCAGATGCAAGAGATTTACCAGCGGCCCAAAACTGCGCAGCATTGTTGGCTAGTTGGGTGCGATCTGCCGTTGCACTCCTTAACTCGCATCCGGTGAACATTTCTCGCGTTGCTGCTGGAAAGCTGGCATTACTTGCACCGGTGACTAAGTGGGCCAGCCTTAGCCAAAGTATGGAAACCTTTGAGACAGTCACTGGACTGCGCGGCGCTGCTGTCACCAGTTCTGCGTTGTACCGAGGGCTGGCAGATGTTTTAGGCATGCCCAAGATCCACATCCCAAGTGATTTAGCTGATACCCAAGGTGATTTTGAATCTAGACTAACTGCTGGAATTGAACTCACTGCGCAGTATTCCTTTGTCCATGTGCACACTAAAGCCACAGATGAAGCTGGACACACTAAAAATCCCGAGCTAAAACGCGATGTTATCGAGGCGTTGGATCGCGCATGTGAATCCCTACTTGAACTTTCTAAATCAGTGACGATTGCAATCACGGGCGATCACGCAACTCCAACAAGTGGCGGAATGATGCATTCCGCCCATCCCACATCTCTAATTTTGGCAGGTCCACACGTGAGTCCAGATGAAACAAGTGTTTGTAGTGAGCAAATTCACGCAACTGGAGAGTTGGGAATTGTGCAAGCATCCGACATTCTTCCGTTGTTGGCTCATTACTCGCACCGAGCAACATTCATCGGACACAACATTGGAGCGCGTAGTACAGTGGCGTTACCAGATAACCCAGCAACCCTAGATTTTTAACAATCGAACTAAAGAAATAGTGAAAAATCAAACTAAAAACTAGAATAGGAACCAAATGACCAAGGTAACTAACTCACCACTAGATGTTGAGTTACACATACCAGCACACCTAGATTCAGTGATAGCCGAGGTGACTTCGCTTTATGAAACCGAAGTTGCGCCGCGGGAAGCCGCGCTCAAGCATCGCTTAAAGGATCAATCCAAGTTTTTAGATGAGCAGGGTCGCTTGCACCCTGAGATCATTTCTGCGCGGCGCGAAATCATGGCGGCCTCGGGCGCAAAAAATATTTATAGTGCACATTTACCTGAGTCACTTGGTGGACGCGGCCTTGGGCGCGAAGACATGATTTATGTGGAAGAGCATGTTTATGGATATGGTGTTGACCTTAATCCTGCGCTTCTGTCCTGGTCTGAGGGTGCTACTCCTCGATTGCTCAAGGCTCACCCACATCAAAAAGAACAGTTCACCGATCCCCTAGTCAAGGGATTAAAGACAAGTCTGCATGGCGTTACTGAAACTGGAGCAGGCTCGAATCTTTACGACATGAAAACAAATGCCGTTCGCAAAGGTTCCGACTGGGTACTAAATGGAACAAAGGCCTACATTACAAATTACTTTGACGCAGATGTTGCCCAAGTGCTTGCCATCACAAATCCTGGTGGTGGCAGGCAAGCATTTACTTACTTTATGTTTGACACTGAAGAATATTTTGGGAAGGGCTACGAAATCGGACAGCTTTACCAGACTATGTTTGGCGATGGCTACACCGGTGAAATTCACTTTGAAGATATGGTTTTGCCAGAAAGCGCAGTCTTAGGCGAAGTCAACGGCGGATTTGACATCGCAGTCATGTCGTTTAATTACACCAGAATGCGCCGCGCCGGGATGTGTTCTGGTTGGTCAAAGTACTTAATCGAAAAAACTTTGGAGCGGGTAAAGACTCGCGTAGTTGGCGGTAAACCACTTGGCGCTAAACAGGGTATCCAATGGATGATTGCTGACATGTACTTGGATTGGCAGCAAACCCGGTCACTTTCACTTGATGTCGCTCGCGCCATTGACACCCCTGGACCATGGTGGAACTTGCCTCGACCAAGTGATGAGGTGCGACGAATTTGTTCTCTAAAGTTAAGTAACGACGAGTCGTTCTACCGAGTGGCTGACCGGGCACTTCAAATTCATGGTGGACTCGGAGTTCTTAGAGATACTGACATTAACAAGTTGTTCCAAATCGCCCGAAATCTTCGGATTCCTGGTGGCACCGACGAAGTGCAGCGCACAACTATCGCCGAAACCCTCGGCTTACGATTCAACTAGGAGTGGTAATGAGTAGTGCGCAGACTTTGGCGCAAGTAATCGGTGATTGGGCCTCTGAGGTAAAAATCGCAGATGTTCCTTCACATGTGCAAGAGCAGGCACTGCTAAATATTCTGGACGCGGTCGGAATTGCATTTGCCTCAACGAACTACGATTTTGCGGCCAAGAGCATTGCCGCATCTGTGGCCCTTGGAAGCGGCCCGCGTGGGGCAATAGCCTGCACCGAGCGGTTCAGCGTTCGAGATCAAGCCATGCTAAACGGCATCTTGATACATGGGCTTGATTTTGATGACACGCATGTGCCCGGAGTTATCCATGCCACCGCCAGCGCAGTGCCAACTGCAATTGCGATTGCAGATGATCGGGAGCTGAGTGGTACTGATTTAGTTCTGGGCTTCCTGGTTGCGCTAGAAATTGGTGCGCGCGTTGGCACTGCTGCTAACGGTGGTTTTCATGCCCAAGGTTTCCATCCGACTGGACTTGCTGGCGCTTTTGGAGCTGCTACCGCAGCTGCAAAAATGATCGGACTTGATTCGCACGGGATAGCAAGTGCCCAAGGAATTGTAGGTTCACTTGCCTCAGGCTCGATGGAATTCCTAGAAACAGGAGCGTGGACTAAGCGCCTGCATCCAGGTTGGGCCGCAGTGTGCGGAATTACTTCTGCAGAACTTGCAAAAGCCAAATTCGAAGCACCACTGGCAATTTATGAAGGAAGATTTGGATTATTTAATTCTCACACTCCTGCTGGACACAACACCGATATTTCTGCGGTAGCTGCAGATCTAGGCGCGGTATGGGAATTGTTAAAAACTGCAATCAAGCCTTATGCTGCCTGTCACTTCACACACGCTTGCATTGATATCGCCATCGAGTTAGTAACTGAGAATAATTTACATGCCGCTGACATCGAATCAGTTTTGACGATTATTCCAGCCCAAGTTGTGCCAGTGGTTTCGGAACCAGCAAAGTCCAAACTAACCCCGCGCAGCGACTACGATGCAAAATTCTCTCTGCCATTCATAGTTGCAACCGCTATTGCAAAACGGCGCTTCACCTTGGCCGACTTAGCTGATGAATGTTTAGTAGATCCAGAACTACTTGAGCTCGCAGCTAAAGTTTCTTACCAGAATGACCCGAACCCAACATTTCCGAAATACTTCCATGGTGAAGTGGTCATTAAGACTAGAGATGGTCGCACTTTTGCCAAGCGTGAGGATGTTAATCGCGGCGCCGATGAACGGCCACTTTCGGCCAGCGAAGTCGAAGCTAAGTTCCGAGACAACATGGAACTTGTTGCTGACAACAATGTGTCAGACCGAGTTTTTAACGCAGTAATGTCACTACCAAGTACGAAAAACTCTCGAGACTTTGTCGAGGAACTTCGACTGCAATGACGATTAATCTGACAGCGGGTAACTTGCGTGCCTTAACTTCTTGCGGTGGCTGCACGGCTAAAGCCGATAGCGCACTTCTGAAGTCATTGCGCGTTGCTGCAGTTGGCTGCGAACATTCCGACACCATCATTGGCTTAGCCGAGCCAGATGACGCAGCTGTTGTAGAGATCAATGAAACCACCTCGCTTATTACAACCGTTGACTTTTTCCCACCAGTTGTCGGCGATGCTTTTGATTACGGCTACGTAAGTGCACTCAATGCGCTGTCCGATATTTATGCAATGGGTGGTATCCCAAGAACTGCATTGCTTATTTGTGGCTTTCCTAGCGATATGTCTGAAACGGACATGATTGCTTGTGTTGCTGGAGCTAAGGAAGCGTGCTTGGAATCAGAGGTCGAAATTGTTGGGGGTCACACGGTACGGGTAAGTGAAGCCGTTTTTGGACTAGCAGCAACTGGCTACGTTCATCCCAAAGCGATCTGGCGCAAATCTGGGATGCAACCTGGGGACGTCCTTATGCTTTCAAAACCGCTGGGTACTGGGGTTTTGCTGGCAACGAGAGACACAATTGATGAGCAAAAAGCCCTGGCGCAAATGCGAATCTCAAATAAGGCAGCGCGCGACGCACTCGCGGCTTATGGCGACAAAGTTCACGCAGTTACTGACATAACTGGCTTCGGTCTAATCGGTCACATATCCGAAATGCTGGGCAAGCAAGATTTGGATGTTCACCTAGCTTTGTCTAAATCTGCCGTGCTGCAAGAAGCAATGGACCAGTTTGAAGCGGGAATCCGAACCTCCGCAGACGTGCGCAATCGCACTTCGAGTGATTTGTTTACCACCGGACTCTATGGACATTTCTCGGAAGCGGCCTTATTTGACCCACAAACAAATGGTGGACTACTTGCAAGCATCCCCCCTAACTTACAAAGAGAACTCGAAAGCCAAGGATTCTTCACAGTGGGTAAAATTATGACTGGTTCCGGCGTTGTGCACTTAGCAATAAATGAATTTTGTAATAGCTAGTCGTCAAACAAGAAAGATAAATAATGCCACTGCCACTATCAGGAATCACCATCCTCTCACTCGAGCAATTTGGTGCTGGACCCTTTGGCACAGTTCATCTTGCTGACCTCGGTGCGCGCGTAATAAAGATTGAAGACCCAAAATCTGGTGGCGATGTCGGGCGCTATGTGCCGCCATATGCACATGACGAGGATTCACTTTTTTTCGAAACATTTAACCGAAATAAGGAATCAATCTCTCTTGATTTATCCAGTCCAACTGGTCGTGCCATTTTTGAAGACTTGGTAAAACAAAGTGATGCGGTTTATTCGAATTTACGCGGCGATGTACCTGCCAAACTGAAAATTACTTACGACGATCTTAAGCACTTGAATCTAGCCATAGTCTGTTGCTCCCTCAGTGGCTTTGGCATGACAGGTCCAAGGTCTAAGGAACCTGGGTATGACTACATGTTGCAAGGACTTGCAGGTTGGATGTCACTCACTGGCGAACCCGATGGTCCACCAACCAAGAGTGGGCTTTCACTAGTTGATTTCTCTGGTGGATTTGTTGCCGCGCTGGCATTAATTAGTGGTATCCACGCTTCTCGCCGAGATGGTGTGGGTATGGACTGTGATGTTTCACTTTATGACACTGCACTTTCGATGACTAGCTACATCGGATCTTGGCATTTATCCGGCGGCCATGAGCCGATCAGGCACTCGCACTCAGCACATCCATCATTAGTTCCATTTCAAGTATTTCAAACAACGGACTACTGGATTGTTGTCGGCTGCGCCAAGGAAAAGTTTTACGAGCGTCTCTGCCAAGTAATTGGCCGACCTGACCTGTTAGCTAACCCGGACTACATCAACTTTGCTAAGCGGTACGAAAACCGAGATGCGTTAGTAATTCAGCTCGATGACATCTTCAAGACTCGAACTACTAAGGAGTGGCTAATTGATCTAATGGCTGCAGGTGTGCCTTGCTCCCCAGTAAATACCATTGAGCAGGCATTCCAAGAGGAACACACCGTTGCCCGCGAGATGATCGCACATAGTGATCATGAGTATTTTGGAAAGTTACGTACGCCAGCATCGCCGGTAAATGTTGGGCCAAAGCGAACAGAATATTCGCGAGCTCCCAAGCGCGGTGAGCATACGGTCTCGGTACTGAAGGATTTGCTTGATTTAACCGAAGAACAGATTGCTGTACTAAAAGCCTCTGGCGCATTTGGCTCTACTGATGATTGAATGGGACGGCCCAGCTTACGACGCCCTACCTCCGCCCCACCAAGAGTGGGGTAAGCGAACTATTGCCGCATTAAATTTGCCGCCAACTGAAACTTTGCTTGTCGCAGGTTGTGGAACTGGCAGAGACGCCCAAGTTGCCCTCGAAACTTTAACTTCTGGTCCGTTAATTTGTGTAGCTGAAAGCCGCACCATGCTAGATCAATGTCGCGCGGCTATCGGATCAGATCCTCGGGTAACTATTGCCCAAGGCAACCTAGATAGTCCCCTTTCAGTGACGCCAAATAGTGTCGACACCATCATGTCCGTTGCAGCACTGCACTGGCTAGCTGATCATAAAAATGTCTGGCGGAATTTCTTCACTCCCCTAAAGCCAGGTGGCAAGCGGGCAAATGATGCTGGAGGTTTTGGAAACCTGGAGCGAATTCTAAATTTAGCTTTGGAGTTATTCTCGGAAACAAGCTCTCCAAGTTGGTATTACGCCAACATGGAAAACACGACGTCATTATTAATTGAAGCTGGATTTACTAATTGCGAAGTTGAGTTGCGGCCACACCCAACAGTCTTGGCAAGCGATAAAACGTTGGCTACTTACTTGCAAACTCTGGTATTTAGGGATTGGCAATTAACCCAAATTGAAACTCTGGCAAGAGCCATGACGGACAACACTCTGTATTACGTTCGCTTGGAAGTACGAGCCACCAAGCCTTGATTGATGAATCTGGGACGAGACCTTTTAAACTTGGGGTTTTGTCTCGTCGTGGTCCAATAGCAATTGATTCGCAAAATATTCCACACTTAGCTCACATCGGTGGGCTAACCAGAATCCTGCCTGAGTTAGCAAATCATTGTGAAGTTAGTTGGGTCGCCCTTAATCGGCATGAATCTGGCGTTGCAGGTCAAATTTTTAACTACCGAGACTTTTCTGAGTCCAAGCAACTCTATGAATTGGTGATCTCACAAGCCCAAATTGATTCAAGTTCGACAAGCGATTGGTTTTGTGCAAATTATTTGTGGCAACTAATGCATGATCTAGCTTTGCCGTGCATTGAGTCTGCGCAACTGCCCAAGTATTTAAATGATTTAACCCACGAAAACCAGAAAATACTTGAAACTGCATTTGTCAAAACGAATGATGCTTACTTCATCAACGATTTTCACCTCGCGCCATCTGTTAAATTGCTACGTGAATGTGATTTTTCTGTTCCAATTTCATTTTGTCTTCATACTCCTTGGCCAAAAAATCAACAGCAAGATTCGGCAGCTAATGAGACATTGCGCTATTTTGCTACCGGCATGCTTTGCGCTGACCTCATCAACTTCCAAACACCAGCAGACCTGAAGTCATTTGTGGCATTTGTCGTAGAGAACTTTCAAGTGCGGATAACTAGTGGTGAAGTGACTTTGATTTCTTCAGAAAGTTATTCCGCTCAATTACTAGTTAATCCAGCTTCTGTTGACGCAACCGCCCTAGCTCAGCTTCCTCATAAGTCACCGAGTTATCTGCAGGAAGAGGATCTACTTTTTGTTCATATCGCGAGGAGTGACCCAGCGAAAAATACCCTTGGCGTAATCGCTGCCTTTTCACACTTGCTAAAAAATCGAAGCCTAAATTCCAGGCGGATATTTCTTGATCTCTACATTGTTCCTTCCCGGCAGATATTTTTAGCGTATCAAAAGCTGCTGACTGAAATTCAAACCCAAGTTGCAGATTTCAACTCTGGATTTATCTCGGACTACCAAGATCCGATGAGACTACACATTGATAATGACTATGCTGGCGCTCTTGGAGCCCTGCGGCGCTTTGATATTCTCCTTGCACCCTCATGGGCTGACGGTATGAACTTGGTTATCAAAGAAGCAGCAGCACTAAACGAAAGAAATGGCGTGATAGTCGCCACTCCCAAGGTTGGTGCCATGACTGAACTTGGATCATCTTGCATCATAGCCAACTCGCCACGACCAGATTGTTTAATTCAAGCAATTGACTTGGCAATAAACTTGCCTGAAAATGAACGCCAGCAAATGTCGGCAAACTTGAAATCTGATTTGAAGTTTGCTGACTTAAATTCTTGGGCGCTGCAAATTATGCGCCCAATTATCGAGTTAGCAAAAACTCAGCTAACGAGTTTTGTCAGGCTGTAGTTCAATGTCGACAATGCGTACCCCGTTAACATCTAGCAAATTCTGGTCCATATTTAACAAGGCATGCCGAAAGCGATCAACGTCTGCAATGTTTCCCTTATTTCGGCGAAGTAAGCCCCCACTAAAGTAGTTGCCCAAAACTGGAATACCAACGTTGTCAGTCAAAGTTGCTAGCAGCACGCCGCTTGCTCCAGCTCGATCCCCTGGTAAGAGTGCAACACCTTGGCTTACTGATTTGCGTGGGTTCAATTCTTCTTTTTCATACTTCCTATTTTTTATCGTGACGGTGCCGTCAGAATGTTCCAGCGCGCTAGAGGTAAATGCAGCTGCAGTGCGAGAGCTTGACACTCCAGAGCCAAAAGAAAGTTAGAGGGAAGTTGTGGCTATGACGAGAGTGCGAAACATGTGGGGACGTCGCACGGGCTGGCAAACTTCGCATTCTGGTGATCAAATGGTCCGGCAAGAGCTACGTATGATTCTTAAGAACAGTGGCCTTCCACCTGCAGGAGAGTTGTTCGATCGTGCCTACGTTTACATTCGAGAAAATTATTAAACGGTGACACAAATGGTTCGGTGCCTAAGTGGTGGAAAGTATCGAGAGGGGTAAAAACAATTCATAGAATCATGTAAACGCCTTTATTTGCCCCCTGCTGGAGTTATCCACAGGGGGTTCAGCCTGCCCAAAAGGTTTGGCGTATTTCTTCGGGTATTCTTAGAGCCGTGGGGGCGGTAGCTCAGCTGGTTAGAGCCCCGGACTCATAATCCGGTCGTCGTCGGTTCGAGCCCGACCCGCCCCACCACCATTTCACTCACGAAACCGGCCTCCGGGCCGTC
>JAQCEO010000033.1 GCA_027729805.1 Actinomycetota bacterium | reverse complement strand
AACTCCGGTGCGCAGCAGATATCGATGGCCGATCTGATCGTGCTCGGTGGTGGCGCCGCTGTCGAGAAAGCAGCTAAGGACGCCGGCTACTCGGTCAGCGTGCCTTTCACTCCCGGTCGCACCGACGCGACGCAGGAGATGACCGACGCTGAATCCTTTGCGGTGCTCGAGCCCACCGCTGATGGTTTCCGCAACTACCTAGTGAAGGGTCAGGTGCGCCCGGCCGAGCAACTCCTCGTGGACAAGGCGAACCTCTTGGGCTTAAATGCTCCGCAGTTGGCAGTGCTCGTAGCTGGCATGCGGGTCCTTGGCGCCAACTACAAGGGGTCGACCGTCGGCGTGCTCACCAGCTCACCTGGTCAACTCACGAACGACTTCTTTGTGAACCTAGTCGACATGAGCACCGCGTGGACCCCGGCAGATGACACCGAGAACTTGTTCGAGGGCAAGGACCGGGCCACCGGTGCGGTGAAGTGGACAGCAAGCCGCGTCGATCTGGCGTTCGGATCCAACTCCCAATTGCGCGCGGTGGCTGAGGTCTACGCGGCAAGTGATGCGAAGGAAAAGTTCGTGCGCGACTTCATCGCGGCCTGGACCAAGGTGATGAACGCGGATCGGTTTGAACTCAAAAAGTAGAACCACCCAAGGATTGAGGCCCCCCTGGCAAGTTGCAGGGGGGCCCAACCTATTCGCTAGTTAACTAAGTGGCATGAATCACATTTGCATTTAGGTGAACAGTTGGTAAGCGGCGGAGTTTGGGCGCTTTCTCACAATGCGCTCGAGGAACCGCCGTGTTTTAATCAAGGTTCATCCACAAAATAAATCACATCAAGGAGAACATATGAAGGTAATTCGACGCACTGCCCTCGTTGCGGCTGCCGCTGCAGTAACACTCACTCTTGCAGCTTGCAGCAGTTCAACAGGAGAAGCAACCAGTGCGCCATCAACCGCAGCAAGTGAAGCGGCAGCTACACCCGCCGGTGGCACCATTGTCGATATCGCTTCAACAAGTGAAGGCTTTGGCACCTTGGTCGCCGCCGTTCAGGCCGCGGGCTTGGTCGACACGCTTAACGGCGCTGGCCCGTTCACGGTCTTTGCCCCGACTGATGCGGCATTTGCCGCTCTGCCTGCCGGCCTACTAGATGCACTACTCAAGCCGGAGAACAAGGAGCTGCTCGCAAAGATCTTGACCTACCACGTTGTCTCAGGGAAAGTACTGGCCGCGGATGTAACCGATGGCGATGTTGCAACGGTTGAAGGTCAGTCCATCAAGATCTCAACGATGGACGGAGTCACGGTCAATGGCGCGAAGGTTGTCACGGTAGACGTGGTCACCGATAACGGAGTCATCCACGCAATCGATGCGGTAATCCTCCCACCGGACGTCGATGCGGCGGCTCTACTCGCCAAGTAATTGCTGCGGTGGCCCCGCGGCGGCAGGCTCCTCCCCTTCGTCGCGGGGACCAGTGCTCAACTTGGATAGTGCGTCCAAATCTTAAATACGTGGGTCCAGCCGTTGGCCCCGAGATTGGTCGACACCACTTGACCTCGTGCACCGACATAAATCCCTGAGCCCCCAATAACCGGCCGAGTGGTGGATTGCCCGGTGGCCAAGGTGGCTCCAGCCGGCGGATACAGCGAGATACCACCCACCACCAGCTGATTGATTTCGCTGCCAAATACATAGGTCAGGTTTGACGAACGAATTTCTTCGCCGCTGGGCATGGGGTTGCTCAGGGTGGTTAAGGTGCCGGTTAGGTACTGACCATCGGCCGCCAAGCCGTCGACGGCGATCGGGATGAAGAAAGTCCGCACGGTTCCAATACCCGAACCGATCACGGCAATTGGGCTCACCGCCTGGTGGTAGACCTTGACGATGGTTGCCTTATCGGCGGGGGCAGCCCCCGCCGGAAGCGCGGTGAAAAGGGCCATGCCAGAGATGGCAATTACTGATGTGGCGATGATGGCGACCGTGCGCAAAATTCTCATTCGCGCAAACTACCAGCCTTTGCCACTGATCGACGAAAGCTGACCCAGCAGCGCCGAGTCCCCAAGCCAGTTATGCCAACTTCGACCTGAACCGACACCATGCCACCGCCCAGCCCCGGGTATTGACGCCGCTGGTCCGCCAGAATGCGCCCTACCGGCGCGGCGCTCGTTCTGTCATCCCCGGTGGCTTCGACATCGGTGTTCAGGCGGACCATCCCGTAGCTGATGAGGTCCGGGCCCGCCGCCTGGAGTAAACCGTCACGAAATCCCTCATCGCCGGGGCCCAAACGCAACAAAGTGAAGATGGTGTCGACATTGTTGCCGGTGATCTCAACTTCGAGGGAGTCCATTACATCTCCCACCGGGTCGCGGTCGGGCCCCTGAAATCAGGATTTAGCTATTCGTCTTAATGAAGTTGACTTTCATTTCCGTTTGCTATACCTTCGAGCGCATGCGAAAAGCCCCTCTTGTAGTAACTGCCGCAGCCACCCTAGTAATTTCGGCCTGCGGCTCCGCCGACTCAAGTGCCCCGCAGCCGCCAGCGCCAATGAGCGCAGCTGCCTCAGCCGCGGCAACACCAGCTGAAACACCCGCTGAGTTACCGACTGCAAGTGACGTTAATGTCGTGGCCACGACCACCATGCTCGGCGATGTGGTCGGCCAGATTCTTACTTGTGCGGGCGGCACGGTCACCGTACTTATGCCCTCGGGCACCGACCCGCATGACTTCTCCGCCTCATCCGACCAGGTCGCGGCTATGGTCACCGCGAACCTCGTGGTCGCTAACGGCCTCGGGTTGGAGGCCGGGCTCACAGACACATTTGAAAATGCCGCAGCCGATGGGGCGAAGGTCTTGGAGGTCGGGCCGCTCGTCGACCCGATCGAGTTCGGTGCTGGTGCACACGAAGAAGAAGGCCACGAAGAAGAAGGCCACGAAGAGCACGGCTCCTTGGACCCACACTTTTGGTTCGATATGAACCGCATGGCATTGGCCGCAGAGCTCATCGGCGCCGAACTGGCAAATTCGACCGGAAACGGCGCCTATGAGACCTGCGCGGCCACCACGGCGGCAAATATCCGCACGGCCGAAGCCGGGGTGCGGTCCGCCTTAGAGTCGGTACCCGCCGACCAGCGGATCTTGGTGACCGACCATGAAGCCCTCGGTTACCTAGCCGACAACTATGGCTACGAGATTGCCGGCACCGTAATTCCATCGGGCAGCACCCTCGCCGAGCCCAGCTCAGAGGATCTGGCCGCACTCGTGGAGACCATCAAGGCCGAGGGGGTAACTGCAATCTTCGCGAACGTGGCCCAGACCACCAGTTTGGCTGAGGCCGTCGCAGCAGAGACCGGCACACCGATCAAAATCATCCCGCTTTATGTCGAGAGCCTCGGTGCCCCCGACTCCCCTGCCGCCACCTACCTGCAGATGATGCAGACCAATGCCGACCTAATTGCGAGCGGTCTGAAAGGCTGATCCGCATGGAGTGGTTCCTGGAGCCTTTTGCACTGGGCTTCCAGCAGCGTGCCCTAGCGGGTGGTGCACTCGCTGGCCTAATGGCATCGGTGGTCGGAACCTGGCTGGTCTTGCGCGGTATGAGCTTCTTCGGTGATGCCTTCGTGCACGGAGTCGTGCCGGGCATTGCCGCAGCGGTTGTCCTTGACATCAACCCCGTAATCGGCGCTGCCCTCGCTGCGCTGTTCATGGTTATCGCCATCGAAGTCGTACACCGAAATACCACTCTGAGCGAGGACACTTCAATCGGCTTGCTCTTCGTCGGGATGTTGGCCCTTGGCGTCATGATCATCTCGCGGCTCGACTCGTACTCAGGGAGCCTGACCACAATTCTCTTCGGTGACGCACTCGGCATCACCACCGTCGACCTGATTACCCAAGCCATCTTGGCGATAATCATCATCGCCGCCACTACTTTGTTCTACCGGCCACTCCTCGCCCTGTCCTTCAACAAGGAGAAAGCACAGATTTGGGGCCTGTCCCCCAATCGCGCCCACGCCGCACTACTCGTACTGATCGCCGCAGCAGTGATCGGCAGTTTCCAATCAGTTGGGACGCTGCTGGTCTTCGGCCTCTTGGTTGGACCACCCGCGGCCGCGGCCCTGATCTCCCGAACGGTTCCACGCATGATGGTCACCTCCGCGGTGATCGCCCTGTTTTCCGTTTGGATCGGCTTGACGCTTAGTTACCACCTAGGGACCGCAGGATCGGCCACCATGGCCTTGACCCCGATCGTGATCTTCTTCCTCGTTCTTGCAATTAAGCAGTTGAAGCCACGGACCAAAGAGCCGGTGCTTGTCGATGCCTGACGCAGTCATCGCAAGTGATGTCGTGATCGCGCGCGGGCAACGCATCGCCCTCGACACTTCGAGTTTCCAGATCCCCCGCGGCAAAATCACGGCCATCATCGGACCAAACGGCAGCGGTAAGTCGACGATCTTGCACGCCATCGCCGGCCTGATCCCCATTGACTCTGGCACCATCAGCGTCCTTGGCTCGGACCCGGACAAAAGCCAGAAGAGCATCGCTTATGTGCTGCAGTATGCAGCGGTACCGGCCGGCACCCCACTGACCGTTGCCGAGGCGGTGCAGATGGGCAGGTACTCAACACTAGGTGCCTTCAGGCGGCCAACGCGCGCTGATCGCGAGAAGGTGGCGGCTGCTATGGCGCACCTAGATATCACTGACCTAGCCAAGCGCCACCTGGCCGAACTCTCCGGCGGCCAACGCCAGCGCGTCTACGTGGCCCAAGGGATCGCCCAAGACCACGCCCTGCTCCTACTCGACGAGCCACTCACCGGCCTCGACCTCAATTCCGCAAAGACCATCGACGCGATAATCCATGACGAACCCAACCGCGGCTGCTCGGTCGTGCTAACAACTCATGATCTTGAAGAAGCTAAGGCGGCGGACTACGTGATCCTGACCGCAGGGCGCGTGGTGGCATGCGGAACTCCCGAACAGGTACTTACCGCGGTAAACCTAACCAACGCCTACGGCTTAGGTGCGCTACATGTGCGCGACGAGGCGGCAGCGCTCTTCCCAACCGAGCACCACCATGGGCCAGACGGGCATTAAGGGATTAAGTCACTGGTTTGCTTATCCAACTAGACTCAAGTGGAAGGACCCCAAAGGAGGCCAGGAACCATGGCGAAACAAGCAGTACGGACAACCACTACACCGTCTGGCCCCCATGGCACTTCGCAAATTGGTCAGCGCTCGACGCGGCAACGCGCCGCCGTCGCGACCGCCCTCCTTAGTATCGATGATTTCCGATCGGCTCAAGAGATTTACGAAAAACTGAAGTCCGAGGGTGAAAATGTCGGCCTCACGACGGTATACCGCTCCCTGCAAGCGATGGCCGCCAAAGGTGACATTGATGTGCTAGTTAATTCCGATGGTGAATCTTTGTACCGGCGCTGCGGACAGCGATCGGGTCACCACCATCATTTGGTGTGCCGCGAGTGCGGATTCACGGTCGAAATCGAGGGCCCGGCCGTGGAGCGCTGGACCCAAGAAATTGCACACGAACAAGGATTCGAAGAAATCACCCACACCCTCGATATCTTCGGCCAGTGCGCATCATGCGTCAGCGCAGCCAAAGCGACCAAAGGCAAGAAACTCGCAAAGACCAACCACCGCAACTAAGTGTGCACACTCGTGGCCGTGCCACAGCCGCTACCTACTTAAATCTGCTCATTAAGTTAAGTAACATCCCAGGGATAACTGAAAGAGCAGATTCAAGGACCCACAGAGCCCGCACCTCGGCTGCCTACTTATCGGCACCGTCGCCGCACTTGTCTCGCTGATCTACTCAACAATCACCTTGCTGGGCTGACGCGCTTGCCTGCTCGGCACTGCTTGGTGCTGATCGAATTACATAATGCCGCCACCGCGCTCGCTGTCACTCGACAGCTTTTGCGCCACATAAATGGGCAAGATGCTTGCGAGGACCAAGGCGGCGGAGCTGCGAGACTCCGAAGAAGTATCTAGCTGCCTCTGCGGCGATCGCCCCGCCGGCCCAGCGCATCTTCGGGGATCGCGTCGTACGCGTACCTCGACCGCACCCACAATTTGTGCGGTGATGGAGCAACCAAGGTTCAGGGAGAACGTGAAGATGGATACCGCCTTCAAGGCCTTTCGATGATCTTTTACTCGCCTCGACGGATGATGTCGTGCACCTCGAAAATCCCGGGTGCGCCAGTGGCCAGGCCCATCTCAGCGACAATTGGCATGAGGCCGGTGGCAAGACGCTGGAAGGCTTCCATCGAGTCAAGGACGATAGCCACCTTCATCTGGCCTCCCGCGCCGTAACACACCTGAGTATCTAGGCCTTTGTCCGGAAATATGCCCAGCTCGTATTGACGCGCAACGATCTCGTCATATTGGTCGGCGGTAAGCGAAGGAGGAGAAAACGTTACAAGTATGCTCATGAGTAGAACTTCCTTCCAGTCGAGAAAATGGGCGTAACCGGGGTCTGACCTTACGCATCTCAGAGGTCTAGTGCACTTATTGTGAACTTTATTGGCCATTTCAAACCCATCTAGCCGACGGTAAGCCGGATGATCCAGTCGCCGCGGGGATCCAGATAACCGCGCCCGTCGGTGAAGGAAGTGACCAACCACAGCGATCCATCCGGCGCCGGTCCGACAGTGCGCAGCCGCCCTAGGCCCTGCGCTCCAGCGCATGTGGTGTGCGCGCCCCCGGATCGTTGCCGCCGACACCTGGTGCTCGGGCTCTAGGCCAGTATGCCCTTTACCTGTCTGGTCTAGCTGAAGTGAACTACTCGACCACGGTCCCGGGAACTTCGCGGTATCCGACCGCCATGGTTGCCAGAACCGGCGCAGTCGAGCGTCCGCGCACGATCACCTTATAAGTCCCCTTCAGACCATTCTGCTCGACACGAGACAAGTATAGGTAGGTCCTCTTCGAGTAGGGCTCGTAGAACTTCGTTCGCTCGGTCACGGCCAGCACACTCCTGCGACCTTTGGGGTCGATCAGCGTGACCCGTGGCAGACCTCTTTGCGGCAGTGCGTTTGCGGGAGGCTCATCCAAGATCAGGTACTGCAACGCGAGACGTTCCCCAGAGCCGAGCTGGAAACGAAACCCCCGCTCCTGCCCTCGCGCCACTGTCGCGTACACCGCGAATGAGACGGTGCCGTCCACCAAAAGGGGCCCCTTGGCAGGGCTTGAATCCTTCTCATCCAAGATCACGGGCTGGTGGGCATGCGCTGGCGCCGCCAACATCACGGCCAGCACCAACGCGCTAAGGCCCGCTAGGACAACCCGAATGAACATGGGAGGAGCGTACTTTACTTTTCGTTCGGACGCGCGCGATGCTGGAGAGCATTGGCGCACGCCGAAAAGGGCACCTTGAGGCTGTCGATAACTCAAAGTTGTTAGCCAAAGTGCTAGCAAGCCTGGTTGTTGCTTGGTTCAGAACTCGCAAGTGGAGCATTTCGACAAGGGAAATGGCGGTGGGGCGGGTCGGGCTCGAACCGACGACGACCGGATTATGAGTTGCGGGCGAGCGTTTCATAGCGATTCTGAGCGGCTCATTGTGTTTCCTGCCCGCTCCACCCAGCCTGGAAAGTGGAGATCCTGGTGATTCAGGTTGAGTCACTAAGAGTCGTATCGTTGCGTGTTAGAAAACTGTTAGAAAAAAGTTGTATTAGCACTTGCAGGTCCAGTTGCTCCTCCCCGCCCCAGACCCACGCATTACGAGTGTCTGTCAACGGTTGCAAGGTGGGTCACTTTGCATCACAACGCCTCATGGGTTTCGTGAGCATATGTGCATGGTGACTCACCCTATTTCAGCACATTTCAGGGTGGATTGTTAGACAAAATGTTAGACAGGACGTTCAACAATTTATTACCAGAAGCACCAGGGACAGGATCGAACCGCCGACCTTCCGATTTTCAGTCGGCCTCGGTCTTGCCTCTGCGCCGCGCGGGATCATGACCTCAATGCTCGACAGCGCTCCGGAACTCGAAGTAATGCTGTCCTTTGTGCCGCCCGCGCCTCAGCGACGTCGAACTGATCGCGAGATGGTCATTCGGTATTTACTCACACGCAGAGTCAACTCGTTTGACTCAATCAGCCAGCTGGCAGCAAACTGCGGCGGATACATAATCACACCTTCTGAGGAGCCACGATGCAAACTCGAATTATCGCAAGCGCGACTGCTATCGCGATCGGGTTTGTCGGCGCGACCTTTGCCATCGCTCCTGCGGCGCAGGCAGTTGCGGGCACCATCACCCCGTACTACTCAAACGGACAGCTTTGGGCAGCTCCGCCCACGGGGGGCCCTTCACTTACCTACAACCAGAAGTTGACGGTGTACGCCAGATCAACCACTGGGCAAACGATCGGATTCTCGGTCTCCGGTGGCTGCTCGGTGGAATACGTTGGACAGACTCCGGTTCCCTCTTCGCAGGCAACGGTAACTGGTACAAGCGGAGCATTGGACTGCAATCTGACCATGACGTCCCCAGCCGGTAACGGGCTCGACGCAGCTACGGTCACTTACACCCTTCTAGCGCGCCAGGGCGGCCAGGGAGTGACGTTCGGCAGTGTGATGTCGAAGACGACCGTGAAGACTGGCAAAACTTATGTGCTGGCTGCTAATCCTTTGAAGACTACGCAGGGCCAGACCGTGACCATTGCGATTAACACGGGAAGCAAGTATTGCTCAGTGAAGAAGAGCAGTAGCAAGGGCTGGTTGCTCAAAGTAAAGGGAACTCCTCCAGGCAAGTGTTCCGTGGTGGCCACCAGCGCTGGAGTGCCTCCCAACTATGCCCCATTTAGCCGCAAGCAGTACTGGTCTGTCGTCAAGTAGGACGACCGACTCGCAATCTGTCTGCACACGGTGAACGAACTTCAGCCCGTGAGTGAAACCCGAATATCGCACCGTCCTCAGGTGTGACTTTCCCTTCACCGGAACTTATTGTCTAACTCCCACCATGTTTGGGTACACCCGAACATCATCGGCAGGAGTCCTAGTACATGTTAAGTCGCCGGTCCGTAGGTTTGCGAGCGCTCATCGCACTGAGCCTCTCCGCCCTCTTCCTGCTCCTTGCGAGCAACAGCGCTACGGCTGCGGACGTGGACCGAGGATCCGCCATCACCGCCTTGGTTGATCGCCTCATGCAGGCAAGCGGCATCGAGCAGACCCCGAATGAGGGTGCGGTCTTCACCGTTGTCGGGGAGAACAACCCGGCGACCGATCCCACCAATGTGCAAGCGGCGGTCAACCAAGCCTTCCTCGCTGTCGGGGGCACTGTTCAACTGATCGGGACCTTTGACTTCGGCGCCTGCTCACTGTGCGTTATCGTCCCCGGCCCGATGACCATAAGTGGTACCGGTAATCCCTCGGTCACCGATCCGTCCATGACGCCGACCACGGTCGTAAAGGCAACCGGGTCTGCCCCGTTCGCGATCCTCGACACGGGTGGCCCATGGGGAAACATCACTATGGAGCGAATCTGGTTCAACGGGGCCCAGACCATGGCCGTGATGTTGCTTCAGGTCCGCGGAAGCTTCAACTTTCTCAATAACCGTGTTTCTGGAGTTGTTCCTGGCCAGCAGTTCCGCTTCGCGGTTGCAGGCGCCGCATATGGCCCTGTCCCCGAAGCCAACTCAGCCGCCATAACCGCAGCATTCACCCGACTGGGAACATCCGACGGACCCAAACTCACCGGCGGGGTGGTCTTCGACGGGAACATCATCGACCACGAGATTCCCATGTCAGTCGGAGACGACAACGGATTCGCCTTCGCTCAGTGTCACCTGTCACGAATCCAGATCACCAACAACTTCATCCGAGCAGGAGAGGCTGTTGAAATCGAGGGCTGCCGAGGTCCAGGGGCGGTTTATCTGATCGCCAACAATCGAATCACACAGACACCTACCTCCTCCAACATGGCTCAACTGACCAACACGCCCGGCGAGGTGCGACATGGAGGGCACCCAGCGGCAATTAAACCTTTGGACTCCGAGGCCACTCTTGTCGTGGTTCGCAACAACACCGTCGACATGAGCGATGCACCACCGAGCGCCGTCTGTGTCATGACGGGTAACAGCAACGAGGAAAGCTTGACGCTGATCGAGGGCAACACCTGCATCATGAACCGACAGTTCGCCGCAATACTCGGTGGCTGGGCGGGGACTCCCAACTTCTTCAATCCGTCTTATATGCAGAACACCACGATTCGCGGTAATCGCTTCCTTGGCATTGCCCATCTCGGTATCGCTTTGTTGAACTTCACCTATCTGCGCAACACCGACATGACACTGATCAACAAGGGCCACGACAACATCGCCTATAACAACGATGTTCGGGCTTTCCGTTCCGTTCGCGCAGCGGTTGATCTAGGTGTGATGACGCGCGACAACCTCATCGTGGATGACTTTCGTGGGCGCATCGTCAATCGGGGCTTCCACAACACCGTAGATCCACGCCCCTATGCACCGATTGGAAAGGGCCTTCGATGAACAATGACAACAATGGCGTACCTGATGTAGGTCTCTCCCGTCGCCGAATGCTCCAACTCCTCGGGGCAACCGCGGGGGCGGCTGCACTGTCCACGGCAGGTGCCAGCCAGGCCTCGGCGGTGGACTCCCTGCTCCCCTTCACACCACGAGGTCGCATCACACGGCGACCCAATTTTCTGGTCATCGTCGTTGACGAGATGCGGTATGCCCCGATCTACGAGTCGGCGGAACTCAAAGCGTGGCGGCGCACGAACCTGCGCAATATCAACTCGATCAGCGAGAACGGAATGAGTTTCGAAAACCACCACATCATGGCTGCTGCCTGTGCGCCGAGCCGGGCCTCCATCTTCACTGGTCAATATCCCTCGCTCCACGGTGTGAGCCAGACCTCAGGCGCAGCCAAGAGCGCTATCGAAGAGGACCTGTTCTGGCTTGACCCGACGGGCGTGCCCACTATGGGCCACTACTTCCGCGCCGCCGGCTACGAGACGTACTACAAGGGCAAGTGGCATGTGAGTGACGCCGACCTCTATGAGCCCGGCTCCTACGACGCTGTGGCGACCTACGACAGCAACGGCACACCACTGCCCGACATGGAGGACATCTACCTCGAGGCCAACCGGCTTGCCCCCTACGGTTTCGATGGCTGGGTGGGTCCCGAGCCCCACGGTAAGAATCCGCTGAACTCAGCTTCATCTGCAGGCCCGAATGGTACAGGGCGTGATGAAGTTTATGCACGTCAAGGCGCCGACCAGCTGGCGCGGTTGCGGACGGCAAACAGACCCTGGCTGTTGGTCACTTCCTTTGTGGACCCTCATGACATCACCTTGTGGGGCGATCTCACGCTGGCATCACCGGCCTACTACCTAGCAAAGCAACTCGAGGGTTCGACTGTGCCCGAGCGGCTCTTCGATGATCGGTACCGCGTCTCAAGTACCGAAGACCTGAGCACAAAGCCTTCGGCTCAGTCCAGTTACCGGGAGGTTTATCAACAGGCCTTCCAGCGCAGCCAAAACAATGAAGCGTACCGACGCTTCTACTACCAACTCCAAGCGAACGTCGACAAACATGTCGGCAAAGTCATGGATGCTCTTGAGAGCAGCGACCCAAGGACCCGACGCGACACTGTAGTCATATTCCTCTCCGATCATGGTGAACTGCTCGGTTCCCACGGTGGGTTGTTCCAGAAGTGGCATCAGGCCTACGACGAAGTACTGCGCGTACCGTTCGTCATAAAGAACCCTGCACTATTCCCTGGAGCTCGCACGACCGATGCACTTACCTCCCATGCAGATCTGCTCCCCACCATGCTCGGCATGGCAGGTGTCGATCTACGTGCTGTGCAACGCCGCCTGAGGAAGACACACACCGAGGTCCGCGACTTCACTGGCCGAGATCTCACGCCGTTCCTGCTCGGTGAAGTGGAGGCATCTCGCTACAACACACCGCAGTACTTCATGACCGACGACGAGCCGACGAGAGGCAGCGACCAGGTCGCTTTCAACGGGGAGATGTTCTACGCCGTGGCTCAGCCCAACCACGTAGAAACGGTCATCGCGAGGTTGCCCACGGGTGCTGGTGGAGCGCTGGAGCAGTGGAAGTACAGCCGCTACTTCGACAACCCGGACTTCTGGAGCTCCCCGGGCAAGCAGGATGTCACCGCGCACATCGACGGCAAGATGACAGATGCAGGAACGCATCGCGCCGAGATCACCGTCAAGAAGTCACCCGTCGAAGATCAAATTGAGATCTACAACGTCAGCCAGGATCCAACGGAGCTCAACAATCTCGCGGGCAAGCCTGCTCACGCGGCGACCGCTACGGTTCTGGCCGGCCTGCTCATCGCACAGCGGCGAGAAAAGCGCCTTGAGCCTGCCCGTCAGCCGAGGCTTTCACTGCCCCTCGGAGGCATCGGCGTCTGACTGCTCAACGAGGAAAAGGCGCGGTGTGGTTGGCGTCATTGCGTTGGCCCTGATCGTGTCCAGCGCGGGTTCCATGACGACACCAGCCTCCGCAGGGCCGCGCGACACAGGTTTCGAGCAGCCCTACCAAGGCCCGCCTCAGTACGCGCACCTATCCGCCCCGAAGGCCAACTTCGATGCACAGATAAACGTGCCGTTGGGTCAACGTCGAGCAGATGCTCTGGCGCGGAAACTGGGCTTCCCTAAACGAATGGCTCTCACCCCGCGACAACTCCGGCTGATGCTCACCGGTCGTGGAATCGGAGGCGGAACCCCTGAGGCCCGCCGCTCCGCGAAGATCATCGTCGACAGTATTCGCGACCTGACAAACACTCTCGGCTCTGAATATCCGCGGCTGATCGACGGCGAACTGACCGCAATCCGCCTAGCGAGTTATGGCCTCATCGTCACCCCGGGCGGAGTGTTGGAGAGCCCTGGGCACGAGGGTGCTCCTGCGCGCGCGTTCAATTACCTCATCCTGCCGCAGAGTGTGTGTGATCAGCCGGATATCAAGAGCACCATTCCACCTGGCATTCAGTGCGGCTATGTGAACCAATTCATGCTGAAAAACGGTGCCGCAGATTCTTTGCGCGCCCTATATGTGTCCGCATTCACCTCATTTATTCCCTTTGGTCCAGTGGCTCAGTCAGCCTCAGAGCCAGATGAACTCGCACCCAACGCCAAGGATGGAACGCCGACCCTTGTCGGAATTTCCATGGCACCTCCGTTGTGGCTCATCAATTTTCTTTTGGTGTATGCCGCCAGCCCCGAACTGGCTGCTAATTTCCCCGCGTACTGGTCGCCTATTCCAACCCCCGTTGCCGACGCCCTAGTGAGTAGTGAAACTGGTCAAGTCCTTTTCAGCGATTACCAGGAGTACTTTCCGGACCTGCCGCGATTCGAAATTCCCCGTTCAGCCAGTGCCGGAGAAAATGGGCCGACCATCGCACCCATCTTGAAACGGGACATCGTGATTGGCGCCGACATG
Source organism: Actinomycetota bacterium (assembly GCA_027729805.1). Classification (GTDB taxonomy): domain Bacteria; phylum Actinomycetota; class Actinomycetes; order S36-B12; family S36-B12. Next base: position 10,750 of record JAQCEO010000033.1, on the reverse strand, counting down.
TGGGACACCACTCCTCGGCTCATGTCCTTGACCTTGAATTTCGATGGAATCATCGGCATTCCGAATTCAGATGACACCGATTTTGAGATTGCCCGTGCCGCCGTCGTCGCAGCTGGTGGTGCATGGAATACGATCACGCAGTGCAGTTCACCACCCACCACCATCTCGCACACCACTGCGTTATCTCCAGAGCAGTACTACGCCGGTAGCGGTGTTCGTGGGGAGTTCTTGGACGTGGTTCAAGTACAGACTTCATGGCCGGTGCGTCCAAGCACACTTGACGGCACCGATTTCAAGGTTACGTTGAATAATGGATCTATCGCAAAAGCAGTGTCGGCAACGGTTATCCCAAATTTCGAATACAACGAACGCTCAGTTCTCATTCTGAACGGTGAATTCGGTAACCGTCTTCCCAAGAATGATCCCGACGTACGCTATCCAGTGAAGGTCGAGATCGTTAGTGACGCAACTCCGCTACAACTTGTTGGCCCCGGGGGCAAAATCGTCAGCGCCGTTGGTATGTCCATCTCCAACGACGTGACGCCCTACGACAACCAGTCCAGTAATCCGACAGAGTGGACTGGCCCAAGATCCATCGCCGCCAAGATGACTCGCATGTCCACACGTGGTGAAAGCGGGCCCGTTCCGCTCAAACAAGGATTGCTGCCTAACGATGGGGTCTCTATGTTCGGCAAGAACAAGGCCAAATTCCGAATGAGGATGTTGACAGCTGGCGGAGCCTTTTCACCCGACGGTATTTTTGGCTTACACCCGGGTGACTACCGCAAACACTCCCGCCTCGTGGGTATTGAAAACGATGGAACCCGGGTACCACTGACTGAACAAGGAAAGACTTATCGCATTGACGGCTACCCGATTCGCATCGAAGGACTAGCCGATCTTGGATTGAAGCAAGACACCTACGACCAGTGTTATCGGGAAGACAGCGAAAACCACATAGACATCATTCTCTCCGGAAGTGAAAAGGCAGCCGAACGAATCAAGACCCTGGAGATCCCAGTTATGAAATTGTTACGGTCCTTGTCGGTTATGTATGGCAGTCATTGCCTTGTAAGTTGTTCTACTCGCTCACTTCGGCCGGTTTAGGCCTCTATTTGGCGGTTAGCATGGCGGACTCGTAACGTCGTTGCAATCAGGTTGAGGTCAGTTCGCCTAGAGAAGGCTCTCCTCCTCGGCCTTTTCAACGGCATCCATTAGTTCTCGCAGGCTGCTAACTGCAAGGTCCTCGACCCACCAAGCCTCACCCGCTTTACGGCCACCAATCGCTAACTGGCGAGATGGCGCCATGTCCCAATTGGACAGTGCCGTTGGAACGGCCAACATCTTCAGAAGGAGAAGACATGAACGCTCCCATGCCTGCGCCTCAACTCCATCAAGCGGACCACGGACATCTAAAACAGACCAGCGCCGGCGGGAGTGAACGGCTAGGCGTTGATCTGGCTGATCGGTGATTCCTAATTGCAGCATGCACCAAGACTCATGGTGCATCAAATAAAACCATGCTGGCTCACCCGGATTAGAACCCGTAGTTGCGCTCATCGGGCACCCACTGGTTTTTCAGCCACTGACGGAAGTGAACTGGCGAGAGTTTGTCAGGGGAAACCCCGTCGGGCTGACAGGATTTGAACCTGCGACCCCTTGACCCCCAGCGATGGGACCTCTTGTTTCCCCTCGTGCACGTTGCTTCCCCGTTGTGTCACCCATAAGGGACTCTTTCCCTGTTGTTTCCGTCAGGTCCGCGTGGACTGTGTCAGTTCTGTGTCAGACGGCCGCGTGTGCAATCTGGTGCGCGCGCTGCGTGTCCTCGTCCATCGCCGCGATCGCACAAGTCAGTTGTTCGTGAGTCGAAGGTAGCCACCTAGCAACGTGGAACCAAACCTGCTTCCACTAGAGAATTCGGTTTTCACTCAGGCAGTAGATGTGGATACGACGTCACCTGCCGAAGTCCCACTCGTGCCGCGAACCTAGGTCAGTTCGCCTTGTACTGGTGAGGTTCATCAGCCCAACCGGGACATCCCTCTCTCGACGATCGTGGTGTGCGGGGGCAAGGACACCACGACAGCGTCCAGTCGATCGCTGTACTATAGGGCACACCCTCGCGGTGATTGGCGAAGGAAAGGACCGCATGGACTCCAGAACCAGGCTTCGACTCGTGACCACGGTGTGCTTAGCCTCCAGTTCGACCACGGTGGTGGCCGCAGGGATGAGTTACCTGATCCTGCCCATGGTGGACGATCTCCAGCTCACGCTCGACCAGGCCAGCGGCGCCCTCGCGATTCCCAGCATCGGTGCCCTCTTGGTCGTCTTCATTGCCGGTGTCATGGCTCAACGGTTCGGTGACCGTCGATCTCTTCTCTTCGCAGCGCTGGCGTACTTCTTCGGCTGCGTGGTCATGTCCACCGCGCCGAATCTCCCCCTCGTTACTTTCGGACTCCTCATGGTGAGCACGAGCGGTGTCACGCTGAGCGTCGTCGCGTTGGGGATGCTGAGTGCCAGAATTGGCGACACACGCGACCGTGCGACGGCGTTCGCCACCCTCGGGATAGTTGCCCCGATGGTATTCATCATCGTCCCGGTGCTGGCCGGGATCATCACGCAGATCAGTTCTTGGCGCTGGATTCCAGTTATTTGGGCCTGCCTTTCCGTCTTGATTGTGCTGTCCACATGGCTTCTTCTGCGGCCCACCCCCGCCACCGGGAAGCCCATTGAACTCGTGACGCCGCTGCTTGCTGGGATATTCATGGCTGGGGTGCTACAGGTCTTTAATCATTGGTCCCTGGGCGGCATCTCCAACCCGCGTGTGTGGATCCCTCTCGTGGGGGCCGCACTGGCGCTGGCGGTCTTTGCCTGGACGCGTCGCCGACTCTCACATCCCTCGCTATCGCTCGTACCTTTGACGTCGCGCTCCACGTGGCCACTCATCGTTGCCTTTCTCGTGTTTCCGCTGGCAAATACCTTCTTCTTCATCACGGTGGGCTGGCAATACCTCTTTGGGCTCAATGCGCTCCAAACCGCTCTGATCATGATTCCGCTTCAACTCACCTGCGTGATCGGCGCCAAATTCGTTGCGGGTCCGGTGGTACAGCGGTGGGGTTTGTCACGTGGCGGAGTTGGTCTTATCTGTCTGTACATTGTTTTCACCTTTGGACTCCTAGCCGTCCAAGATGCCTCGTCAATCTGGATCACGGCCGTCATCACCTCACTCTGGGCTGGCAGCTTCACCGCGGTAACGGTGGTGCTGAACAACGCGATGATGAGTTCGCAGCCCCCTCGCTTCGCCGGCAATGTATCGGCTTATCAGAAGGCGTCCGGGGCTGTGTCAGGAACGCTGAGCGCAGTATTGATCGGCCCACTCGTCCTTGTCGCCATCGGCACAGCGATGGAGACGAAGCTCCTGGCCGGCGGAGCGTCGAGCGCGTCAGCCGAATCACTCCGAGACGACATTCAATCCAGTACCAGCCATGCCGAGCAGTTGCGCATCTACTCCTACAACATTCCCGGTGAAAAGGAACTCGAGGAATTGCATAAGGAGTCTCTCATCGTTGGTTTGCGCACTGATGCCCTTCTGGGCGGCGTGCTGGGGTTCGCCACATTGGGGTTATTCATGTTTGCGCGACCGGGAGGCAATCGTGAACTAGATCGTGGAGGTGCAAGGATCCGACGGGACACCCACAGCGGAGTTCCCCCCGAATCTTGACGCAACACAACTCAACGACAGGTGGATCGCCCTGGGCTTAGTGGAGGGCAGTTCCTCCCGGCAGTGGTTGCTCTGCAGAGGCTCGCCACTGCCACCTACCTCAGACCTGAGTGAAATCCAAAGCCGCCCAAGAAGGAAATCCCACGACTTCACCACTGTCCGGCTGAGAGGATTTGGACCTGCGACCCCTTGACCCCCAGCTCAGGGCGACGGCTACTCGCCGCTCTACAACGATGGTGGCCCGGGCAATAACCCAACGCCGGGAGTTCGGTTCACGGCTCCCAGCCCGCGACACTCCGTATCAATAATGAATGGGCTCCGAGATCCCATGCGAGTGACATTCCGGTCGCCCCTAGGACAGCGATAGGTGGGCGGTGACTTTGCACCATCCATCAGCGTCCATCTCGATTTGCGACGTACGCTCTTGAGCATCGGTCAGACCCATGCCCAACGTGACCGGTAACTCCGGCCCCTTGCCGTCGTCACGGGCGACAATTCGAATCCCGTCCGCTTCCGGCGTGAGCGCCAACTGCAACCGATGAGCCGATCCATGGCGCGAGGAATTGCTGGCCAGATCCGCTATCAGAGTCTCGAAAGTGCGCAAGAAACTTGCGTTGCCGTCCAGTCGCATTTTTGTGGTCGGATCCAGTTCCCAGCTGATCACAAGGAGCCCAGACCACTGGGCCCGAAGGCCTTCGAGTACCTCATCAACACAGCGGTGCTCACGGAAAGGGTCCTCGGCTACGCGAACAAGATCCGCTTTGCAGGCGTCGAGCATGGCACGGCACGACTCGATGGTTTCCCGAGAAACCGTATTCCCTTCGAAGCGCAAGGTCATCGCGATGGTGGCCAATCGACCCTGGATCGGGCCATGCAGCATGGCCGTCGACTGGGCGCACATCTGCTCGTACTGTCGAGTCATGTCCCGATCCAACAGGTCAAGATCCGTCCGCGTAACTTTCAGGCGCTCCTCCGCCTGCGCCCACACCTGGGCATCAGCCACGACCAGCGCAGCCCCCGTCGTGACGATCAAGGCGGCGACCATAGGAACAACGACGAATCCGGGCTCGACGAAAGGGAGAATAAAAGGAGTAGCAGTCTCATCGGGGAACCATTGAGCCTTGAACCATCGGGCTGCAGTATCCGCGGCAATGAGTGCCACGAGAACAGCGATGAAGTTTGCCACCAATACGCCCACTATCCGTGGTATTCGCATTCGTTGATGAATTGGCTCGGCCACTAAATGGAGAAGCAACAAGACTGCGAATGCGACGGGCAGACCCACCGCGAGAGCCAAGATGGAAACCGGTCGAAGTGCCGGGGCGGAAAGGCCGAGCACCGCGAGACCGACGAGGGCTGAAGACACCGGAGCAATACGAACTTCTTGGACGACGAGTGTTGGTCTTTTCCGTGGAGACTCATCGAGTACTACTTGAGCCTTGACACTGAGGGCATCCGCTCGACCCTCCAGCCGAGTCATGGAATGGCTGGCTTGGCGCACTAACTCGCGTGATGATTCGGCGATCTCCCCCACTTGCTTGGCGAATCCAGGTTCCTGCCACTGGATGCGAGTGGAAGCAATCATCGCTGATAGCTGGTCCAGTGTCGGAGTTACGGTCCGCCGAATCCATCGCGCCATGGTGATGCGCTCTTCCCCTAATAGCACCCAGCGTTCATCACTTAGTTCACGCAACCGCCGGATGTTTGCCTCTACTTCATTTAATGTCTGCCACCGAAGAACGTTGACCGCTTGTAGACCAGCGATAAGGATTATCCACACTAGGGTGGAAGCAATCGCGAGGATGATCGGAAACGGGGACACTTCGACCCCCGCCGCGTCAACAGTGCCCACAACCAAAAGTTCAGCGATACGCCGAGTGGCGGCGATCGCAGTCCACAAAAGTCCCGCCGCGAGCGGCAACACCCGCCGGGAAATTCGCCGCAGCAACACATTACCAACCACTCCACCAATAAGGTAAATGAGTAGCGACACCGACAGGAATATCACGCCATCGACTGTCGAACCCAGATCCCAACGCACAGTGCGCAAAAGCGTGGCAATCAAGATGATGGCACCAAAGACGATGAAGGTGCGTGGCCTGAGTGCGAAATACGCTGTTTCCTCAACCAGCCGCCTGCGAGAGGTTCCCTCGGGGAGGAACCCGATCAAGGACGCCATCAACGGATTCGGATCCTGCCCGAATTCCACATCATGGCGGATCGAACGCGAGCATTCACCTCCGGGCCAGTATCGATGCCCAGTGCTTGGAATAGCCGTTGCACCATCGCCTCGGCGGCTCGAAGCGAAGTGCCGCGCTGCTGGGCGATCGCTGCGTTGGAGTAGGCCTGCGCGATAAGTCGAAGAACTTCTCCCTGTTCCTGGGTGATCACGATCATGTCGCCCTCGCCAGTTGGCGACTGCTCCTTGCCGAACCGCCCGCTGATGGCTGCTTCGACAGCCTCAGAAAGTGTCTGCGGGGACAAGACAGTGCTCTTGACCAAATAAACGACATCCCTGGGCAGTTTTCCCATGGACTCAACAGCGAGGTCGGGCGAGGTATGTGTCGACAACACGACGATGCCAATCCACGGCCACTCCTCGACCAGTCGACGACACAGGTCGACACCGGATGGACCAGGGCCCAAGTCGAGGTCGCACATCACTACATGCGGTTCATCATCTTCGATCGCGGCAATGGTCTCGGCGATGGTCGCGCAGGCGCGAACCTCCCAGCCCTCGCTTTCCAGAGCGCTTGCAACCAGATTGCGCGTAAAGGTTTCGTCTTCAACGGTGACGACTCGTCCGCGCGGAAAATTAGTCACACTCCAGCCTAGACCCAAGTTCGCAGTTACTGGCTCCATGCGACCAAACCCTCGCAAAATCTGCGCGAAAACCGAACATGGATCAAAAGCGCCAACCCGCTAACTCGGCAACGCGTGTTTGACTCCCATTATGAAACGATTCACTGTTGACTCCTCCCTCCCCGTTCTCCCGTCCGTGCGCCGTTACGGTGCGGTCGCAGTCCACTCGGGCAATGCCTTCGCGCCATTAGCCGGACTACTCACTCTGATTTTTAGTCTGCTTCTGGCTCTTACTCTGGCTCCCGCCACACTGGCCGCCCCGCGACTGCCATCGCTACCGCTCTCGACCGACGGAGGCGACATCGTTGATGCGCGTGGCGAAACCATTGTCCTTCAGGGAGTGAACTGGTTCGGATTCGAAACAGCGAACCATGCCCCGCACGGACTATGGAGCCGCGACTACAAAGACATGCTTCGGCAGATCAAGCAATTGGGATTTAACACGGTGCGCATGCCGTTCTCCCTCGAAGCCCTCGAATCATCGACGACGAGCGGCATTGACTACGGCGGAGGGCGCAATGCCGAACTGGAGGGAAAGACTCCGCAGCAGGTGATGGACATCATCATCGACGAGGCCGGTGCCCGGGGTCTGATGGTGATTCTGGACAACCACTCCCAGTCAGACGACGGATTCATGTATCCTCTTTGGTACGGTCAGGACGGCTACACCGAAAAGGACTGGATAAAGGCCTGGAAAAAACTTGCGCAGCGCTACGAAGACACACCGCAAGTTATCGCCGCTGATTTGAAGAACGAGCCGCATGGATCTGCGACGTGGGGCACCGGAGGACCGACGGACTGGCGCCGAGCTGCTCAGCGCGCCGGCAATGCTGTCCTGGCCGAGAACCCCGATCTCCTCATTCTCGTAGAGGGGATTGAGGCACCAGTTGCCGGCGGACAACTGGACCGCCACTGGTGGGGTGGCAATCTCGAGGGAGTGCGGACCGCGCCCGTGAAACTCTCCAAGTCGAACAAGCTCGTGTACTCACCCCACGAGTACGGCCCTGGCGTCTTCGCCCAGCCGTGGTTCAGTGATCCAAACATGGCATCCATCTTGCAGAATCGATGGGATACCGGTTTCGGCTACATTCAGAAAAAGGGGATCGCTCCTCTCCTGGTCGGTGAGTTCGGCGCCAAAAACGTGGGTCTTGACACCATCGAGGGTCAATGGATCCGTCAGTTCACCGAATACCTCCGCTCTCGCGGTATCAGCTGGACGTTCTGGGCCTGGAACCCCAATTCCGGAGACACCGGTGGTGTACTCAAAGACGATTGGACAACCGTGCACGCTGACAAGATGGACATGTTGTCGGACCTCATGAAGCGCTAACCGAGCATGACTCACTCACTCGATGTCGCTCATGGATTGAGGCAGGGAACATCTCCTGCGGCACCGGCCCGTGCCACTGTGGCGAGCAGACCCACAGCATCGGCATCGGTAACGATCGCCATGTGCGTGACGCCCGGGAGACCCTGCATGTCGCACTTCGGATCATCGGTCCAACGCGCTGGGGCCTCGTTCATCCATGCGCTGTCTCCTCCATCGCCGTCTGTCTCGATGGCCGGTGCGTCAGGTTGGTCCCCGATGTCTGGCACGGCCTCAAAGGCATATCCGACTGTGGTGGGAATCGTCGTCCCGTACACGAACCTCGCTGGAACGGGCAACGGCACTCCGCTCTCATCACCGAGCATGAACCACTTCTGGTGCTGGAGCGCGTACCGCTCGGTTGCGCGCGCCATAGCGATCGCACCACCCTCCCTGAGAAGGGCTACGTCATCGACGGCTCGAATCTTTCGATCCCCGATCATGTAGAGCACGTTGTCGCCGTAAACGGAGGACTGCAGACCCAGGGCCATCTGTCCAACCCATGTGGGGTCGACGGGGGAAGCATCAGGAGCATCGGGATCCCACGACCACCCCTGACTAAAGGCCCACTTCATGCAGTCACTGCACCCCGAGTACTGGCCGGCAAAACCGAACAGAGCGGCAACATTGTCGGCGACCCACACGGGATCCAGAGTGCGCAAAGCATGGTCGGCCATCAAACAGCCTTGACTGTGGCACGCGATGACAGCCTTGGTACCTCCTGCCGCAGCGACGGACGCTTCGACGACTTCTCGCAGGTCCGTTGCGAAGGAGTTCTTCCCCGGCGGATATCTGTAGTCGTAGGGAAGGCACTTCAGCGAGATGTCGGTCGTCCAACCCTGTTCGCTGAGCAGGTTCGCCATCGGAAGGTACTGGGGGCACTCGGCGAGAAAGTTCTCTCCTACCGAAACCGGGGCCACGAAGACGCCAGAGGCGTTGGACGCCCGGCCTTCACTGCTGATGTCTAGGGCGAGCCACTCGTGGACGCGGTCAATGTCTTCCGTACGGAGTCCACTGCGTTGGGAGTAGTCGAGCGCACTAGTCGCCGGGGGTGGCAGCAGTTCAGGAGAAGTCATTGTCGGGACAAGGAAAGTGAAGGATGCGTTGCCATCAACTTCGATGGCTAGTGCGCTCATTCCCAGCCCGGGCGCGAAGATGATGGGCGGCGTGAGGCTGGTTCCGGAGTCAGGCGACCCACTGCATGCTGCGAGGCCGGCGGCCAAAGCCAGGCCCACAACGCCCACTCCTCCAAGGCGACCGATCATCACACCGCCACACTCGACGCCGCAATTGCCCGACCATGCCCGTCGTCGCCAACGGTGGGTAGGAGAGTCATTGCGAACTGACGGTCGATGCGGGGCTCAGCCGCGTGAAGGGAAGTACCCGGAGAGGCAGATCACGGATCCGGGGATGTTGAGCAGGGCGAAAGTCTTCTGTCCGTCCCCTCCGTACGTATTCCTCAGGATGGAGAAGAGCGCTTGGTTCTGATTAGTGGGCAGTAACGAACCGTCGCAGGCGGCCCAGCCGGAGGGTGGGTAGTCCCCTGACCAGTTGTCCACCTCGCCGGTATAGGGACTGTTCGTCACTCGGAAGAAGCCGAGGTCGTTGCTCGGTGGCCACGTGCCGGTGCTGACCATGTAGGGCGTGAAGTTGATCGGCGCGTCACCTGTCAGGTCGGGAAGTGTGAAGGTTGTGGCGTTTTCTTCAGTGGGAATCTGCTCCAGATACCTGAGCAGGGAATAGAGATGGTCGTTGGTGGAATCAATGGGCAGCGTCTGGCCGTCGAGCACCACGGCGTTCTGCATTCCGGTGCCGTCCCAGTTCGAAGTGAACCAGTACACATCGCCGTCATAGCGGTCGCTCATGACGTGCTCCTCGGGATGGCCTGACGGTTGATGATCGCGCTGTATCGGCGGGGAGCGATCTGGCTAAGGAAGAGCTCGATTTCAGTGCCGGACTTGTTCGTTATAGTCACGGTGCCGCTGCCGATCTCCTTGCCGCGCGCTTGGCGGAAGACCACCTCGAAGGCATTGCGGTCGAAGATCATCCCGCCGTCGTGAGCGCGGATGGCCTTACGGCGCAGCACCTCCAACGTGGCGCCAGACATCGTCCACGTTGTGCGCCGACGAAACATGCCCACGCGATAGAGCGGGTGGTTGCGGGACGCAGCCGATCCCACCAGCGCCTGTGCGCCTGGGGAAGAGATAACGGCAATCGCACCAACGGTGGTCATGCCGATCGTTGCGAGGAATCCGCGTCGATCCAAGTGCGCGCCCAATGCCGACATGATGACAGTAAATCAGTGGCGAGCACTGAGAGCCACAACGCTTTTTCTACTGTGTTCGGGAAACACACGGAACGTAACGGCGGCGGGAATTCCGGCTGTGGTCGGACGTGACATCACGGGCGCAACAGCGATCGTCAGCGGCATCACACTGACTGATGGCGGTGACGGTAGGAGAGTTTGGCGGCCGATTATTGATGGGACCGGTGACTTTGCCGGTGCCATCGGCGAGGTGTCCGCTGTCGCGCAGCCGAGCGGCTTATGGCGCATGTTAGGGAGGGAGTGGCGCTAGTTGCGACTAGCGAACTCAGGTGTGGCCAGGGACGGGATCGAACCGTCGACCTTCCGATTTTCAGTCGGTGGCAGTAGCGTCTCTGCCTTCCAAGGTGCTCCAGTGCGTAAAGCGATTCCCTCATAAAGCAGCATTCATGAACCAAGTTGAAGCATGGTGTTGCGCTACGTCTGTGAGAAAATAGTGATACGTCTGGCCTTGGGCCGGCCCGAAAACCAAATGCAGGAA
>JAQCEO010000080.1 GCA_027729805.1 Actinomycetota bacterium | reverse complement strand
GATGTGGCTAACAAACGGCGGATCGGCAAACCTAGTTGCGGTGCTCGTGCGCACCGATGCTGATGCCGAAGCCGATGCCAGTGTCCACAAGAAAATGTCGACCTTCCTGATTGAGAAGCCATCTGGGTTTGGTGAGGTAATTCCTGGCCTGACTATCCCGGGCAGGATCGAGAAGATGGGCTACAAGGGCGTTGACACCACCGAAATGATCATGGATGGCTTACGCCTGTCCCCAGACAACCTGCTCGGCGGGGTGCCCGGACGCGGCTTCTATCAAATGATGGACGGTGTCGAAGTAGGTCGAGTAAATGTTGCGGCTCGCGGCTGCGGGGTAGCCCTGCGCGCATTTGAACTCGGGATCGAATATGCGCAGCAGCGGGTCTCTTTTGGCAAGCCCATTGTGGAGCATCAGGCGGTCGCATTTCGACTTGCCGACATGGCGACCAAAGTTGAGGCGGCGCACCAGATGATGGTCATGTCCGCGCGCAAGAAGGATTCCGGCGAGCGCAATGACCTTGAGTCCGGCATGGCAAAGTACCTCGCGAGCGAGTACTGCAAGGAGGTGGTAGAGGACTCCTTCCGAATACATGGTGGCTACGGCTACTCAAAGGAATATGAGATCGAGCGTTTGTACCGCGAGGCGCCGATGCTGCTAATCGGTGAAGGCACCGCCGATATTCAGCGCATCGTCATTGCTCGTCGTCTACTCGAGGAATACAAACTCCGCACGTGAGCACCCAGATCCCCTGTGTTGGTGCGGTGGTGTTCGACGATGTTGGCCGCTTGCTGTTGATTAGGCGGGGCCAAGAGCCTGCCCGTGGCCGCTGGTCGGTGCCTGGTGGCCGGGTCGAGCCGGGTGAAAGTCACCAGGCGGCGGTAATCCGCGAGGTATTTGAGGAAACCGGGCTCAACATCACGGTTGTGCGCGAGGTCGGCACGGTGCGCCGAGACGCACTAGGTGGCGGCACCTACGTCATCCGCGACTTCCTTGGCGAACTGGCCGAGGTCAAGGCCCCGGTTGGCGGTGATGATGCAACCGACGCAAGCTTCTTCGCGATCGAGCGGTTAGCCGAACTTGATACCAGCGACGGGCTAATCGAAACCCTGACCGAATGGGGCCTGATCAAATAGTCAGCAGGCGGTGGCGGCTGATATCAGCCCAGACGGTGATTCGTTCTGGGCCGCAGTCGGTGCCCCAAGCACTTGCTAGGGCAGCAACTATCTGCAGGCCGCGTCCACTGCTCGCCGCAATCGCCGGCCCGTGCTCTGGCACCTTCGGGATAGTGCCACCTGCACCCCTGGCGTTTCCCACCTCTAAGTGCAAGTTGTCGTCAGCAATCATCAACTTGAGGGTTTGGGGTGGGCTGCCGTGCAAAATCGCATTGGTGCAGAGCTCCGAGACAATGGAGACGGCATCGGCGGCATCACCCCAGGTGGCGAGGCAGGACTGCACCAGGTGCCGGGCGCGAGCGGCAGCGGAGGTATCCGCTGGGAGCGTCCAACTGTGTGTCACCGTCATGGCATACCCGTTATAACCGCGAACTAAACCTAAACGGCGGGACTTCGGCCGCGGGTGCGCTGCCTCGGGCGCTTGGGCTTGTCGGTGCGGGGCTTATCTGTGCGGGGCTTATCTGTGCGGGGCTTGTCGGTGCGGGGCTTATCCCCATGTTTGCCCTTACCGTGGGCCGGCTTGCGGTCATCGAGTTTCGGCTTCTTTTTCCCGGTCTCACCGATGTCTTCGACACCTTCGGCGGCGAGGCCCGCTCGGGTACGTCCGGCCTTGGGCAGTTGGCCGGCGGTGCCCGGCGGGATACCAAGGCCGGTGTAGATGTGCTCACTTGAGGAGTACGTTTCGATTGGGTCCTTAAATGGCAGTTTCAGGGCCCGGTCAATCATCTGCCAGCGTGCAATGTCTTCCCAGTCGACCAAGGTGACAGCGACACCGGAGGCCCCAGCACGGCCGGTGCGGCCGATGCGGTGCAGATAAGTTTTCTCGTCATCTGGGCATTCATAGTTGATGACGTGGGTCACGCCGTCCACGTCGATACCACGAGCTGCCACATCGGTTGCCACGAGTACATCGACTTTGCCATTACGGAATGCGCGTAGGGCCTGTTCGCGTGCACCTTGGCCTAGGTCACCATGCACGGTGCCAACGGCGAAGCCGCGCTCGGTGAGGTCATCGCAAATCCGTTGGGCCTTGCGCTTGGTTCTGGTGAATATCATGACGAGGCCGCGGCCATTCGCCTGCAATATTCGGGCGAGGATCTCGATTTTGTCCATCGGGTGCGCGCGCCAGACATGTTGCTCGATGGTGTCGACTAGGGCGCTTTCGTCGCCTGGCTCACTTGCGCGCAGGTGGATGGGCTGGGTCATATAGCGGCGAGCCAGGTTAACGATTTGCCCGGGCATGGTTGCGGAGAAGAGCATCGTCTGCCGCGCTGTTGGGATTTCGGACACTATGCGTTCGACATCGGGTAAGAAGCCCATGTCGAGCATTTCATCGGCTTCATCAAGAACCAAAGTGCGAATCCCGGTGAGCATGAGATCGCGACGGTTGACCAAGTCAATGAGTCGCCCGGGCGTGCCGACCACCACATCGACACCTCGGTGGAGCGCCTCAATTTGTGGCTCGTAGGCCCGCCCGCCGTAAATGGCCAGCACCTTTATGCCTTTGAGCCGGCCGGCACGCTCAAGGTCGGTGGCAACTTGGAGCCCGAGTTCTCGGGTTGGGCAGACGACCAGGGCCTGCGGCACACTGCGGTCACCTTCAAGGTCGATGCGCTGTAGCAGGGGGATACCGAAACCGAGGGTCTTGCCGGTGCCGGTCTTGGCCTGCCCGATCAGGTCCTTGCCTTCAAGGGCCAAGGGGATGCACATTTGCTGGATCGGGAAGGCCTGATTGATGCCGTCAGCGGCTAGGGCGTCGGCGATCAGCGGATCGGTGCCGAGTTCTCCGAAGGTGGGAGCAGAGGTTGGGTCAACCAAGGAAGTAGTCACTCCCTTAAGTCTACCCATTGGCCCTTCGCTAGCCTTCGACCACCATGAAGGAGCCCTCTATTCAGACTTTAGACACCGACCCGGAGTACCGGGCCGCGGTCATCGACCTGCTCGCGGTCTTGGCCTATGGCGAGCTCATTGCTTTCGAGCGTATCGCTGCTGATGCGGCGATGGCACCGACTATTGAGGACAAGGCCGCCCTCGCCGGCATGGCCGCCTCGGAGTTCCGACACTTTGAAACCCTTCGCGATCGCCTAGTGGAACTCGGGGTGTCTCCCGAGACCGCGATCGCACCATTTAGGCAGCCACTTGAAGAATTCCACGCACACACTGCGCCCAAGGACTGGCTCGAAGGTTTGATCAAGGCTTATGTTGGTGACGGTATCGCCCTTGACTTTTATGTTGAGATAGCCAAGTACCTTGACCCGGAAACAAAGGCACTGGTTCTTAGTGTTTGTGCTGAAATGGGGCAGTCGGAATTCGCCGTCGACCGGGTGCGTGCCGCGATAGCCGCTGATCCGCGAATCGGTGGCCGCTTGGCGCTTTGGGGCCGGCGCCTAGTGGGCGAGGCGTTATCACAAGCTCAACGAGTTGCTGCTGAGCGCGATGCGCTATCGAGTTTGTTAGTTGGTGGGGTTGATCGCCCAGGTGCGGATCTAGCGGAGATCGGGCGCATGCTGGCTCGGCTCACTGACAATCACACCAAGCGCATGGCCGCACTGGGACTCGCTGCATAACTAAGCCACTGGGCCCATGCAGGTTTCGGGCTAGGAGGTGCTACCAAACCCGACGCGTCGCGTGGCTTCTGCGCCGACTTCGACATAAGCGATCTTGTCGGCGGGCACTAAGACGGTGCGGCCGCGCTCATCGGTTAGCGCGAGCAGGCCACCTTTTGCGATGGCAGCTTCGACCGCCTTAATGATCTCTGCTTGCTCCTGTGCACTGTCGAGTGATATTTCGCGTGCGTTGTCTTGGACACCGATCTTGACCTCCACGGTCAGTCCTCCCGTCAAGTGTGCGATTGCTTTAACTGTGCTGCTGATAGTTATGTTATGTGCCCATCGTGTCAAGGCGCGGTGGCTTAGCCCTCGGGTGGGTGCGAGAGCGGGAATCCGCTAATGCCGCGCCAGCCAAGGGAGGCGATGAGCTCAGCGGCTTCTGCGCGGCTGATT
>JAQCEO010000032.1 GCA_027729805.1 Actinomycetota bacterium | reverse complement strand
CTGTTCGCCCATTAAAGCGGTACGCGAGCTGGGTTTAGAACGTCGTGAGACAGTTCGGTCCCTATCCGCCGCGCGCGAAGGAATCTTGAGGAGACCTGCCCCTAGTACGAGAGGACCGGGATGGACGAACCTCTGGTGTGTCAGTTGTCCTGCCAAGGGCACCGCTGATTAGCTACGTTCGGGAGGGATAACCGCTGAAAGCATCTAAGCGGGAAGCCCACTCCAAGATAAGGATTCCCACAGGTTTACCTGGTAAGGCCCCCAGCTAGAACACTGGGTTGATAGGCCGGACGTGGAAGCACAGTAATGTGTGGAGCTGACCGGTACTAATAGGCCGAGGACTTGCCTCATTTCCTAAAATTCGCGTCCACTGTGTGGTTCCCGAGATTCGATCGGGAGCCAAAAATCCAAGGGAGAAATCCCTTGGTACCAAGGCACCACTGTCTTGGTTGGCAACATTGAAATCTCAATAGAGTTTCGGCGGCCATAGCGAGAGGGAAACGCCCGGTTCCATTCCGAACCCGGAAGCTAAGCTTCTCAGCGCCGATGGTACTGCGCGGGTGACTGCGTGGGAGAGTAGGACGCCGCCGGACAATTTTTCGCTAAGGGCCACTCCAACGAGTGGCCCTTAGTATTTAACGAGCAAACTGAAAAAAGGAGAACGACGTGGCTGACAGGCGAACCCCTCGAGCAGGCGGGTCCGGTGGCAGTTCACGTCCAAAGCGGCCACCAGGTTCCGGCAAGCCCCCTGGTGGTAAGCCCGCTGGTGGTAAGCCGGCCGGTGGTAAACCCCGGGGCGGTAGTGCGGCAAGTGGTAAGCCTGCGTCGGGGCGGCCGCCCAGTGATCGGCCGCGTTCGGATCGGCCGCGTTCGGATCGACCGCCCAGTGATCGGCCGCCCAGTGATCGGCCGCGAACTGACCGGCGAATCCCGGACCGTCCACTGTCAGATCGTCCGCGCGATCCCCATATCCCAGATGAGATTACCGCGGAGCAATTAGACCGCTCGGTGCTCTTAGAGCTTCGAACTTTGCCAGATGGGCTCGCTGAGATAGTGGCCCGCCATCTGGTCGCAGCCGACCTAGCGATGGCCGATGATGATGTTGAGTTGGCGATGGCGCATATTGAGGCGGCGAGGCGACGTGCCGGTCGGGTTGCCGCGGTGCGTGAGGCTGCAGGCGTGGCTGCTTACAAGGCGGGCAAGTTTTCGGAGGCAATTTCAGAATTACGCACGGCTCGACGCATGACCGGGTCAAATTCATTCATCCCAATGATCGCTGATTGCGAGCGCGGTCTAGGGCGCCCACAAAAAGCCTTGGATCTGATTCGGGCCACCAGTACCAAGACTCTCGACGATGAGACTCGATCTGAGTTGCTGATTGTTGGAGCTGGTGCACGTGCGGATCTCGGCCAGTTAAGCGCTGCGATAGTTACCTTGCAGGTGCCCGAACTCACGAAGTTGCGTCCCGGTACGGCGCGGGCGCGTTTGCAGTATGCCTACTCGGATTTCTTGGCTCAGGTAGGTAGAACTACCGAGGCTTGGGAGTGGATGGAGCGGGCCGCGGCGTCCGATATTGAGGGGGCGACCGACGCGGCGGAGCGGTGCGAGGAATTCGCAGGGATTGCATTTACTGAGGAGATTGGGCCTGATCAAGCCAACGACTGATGCCTATCACGTTGGCCTGCACACTCGATAGGTCTTCATAGGTCCGCACCCGATCTGGGTCGGCGTAGAAGTCAGGATGTCGGGCTCGATCACGTTCCTTAACTAGAGCTACCGCATGGTCAATATCTGGGGACTGGGAGCGGGCCTCACGTACTGCCTCAACCCAGTAGTGGAGTTCAACCTCGGACTCCTCTAGAACCTCGTGCACTGCGGTGACCGGACCGTAATGCGAAAAAAGTAGGCGCTGCGCACCTGCATCGCGCATGCGAGCCAAAGAAGAAAGTGCAAGATCTAGGTCAAAATCCGGTGGCGGGGTAGCGGGGCGGACCTGCGCGGTCTGCTGAACATAGACTCCGGCCGCATCACCGGTATAGAGGTCGCCAGATTGCGAATCAAGTAGACCAACGTGATGCGATGCGTGTCCGGGATTGTGGAAAGTCTTTAAGAATCGACCGTCGCCAAGATCAATGCTTCCGGAGTCACCGAGCGAAACGATCCTTTCGACCGGGGTGGCCAGTAGGTCGCCAAAGAGCCGATCCATGTCCGGCCCGAAGACCCGGTGCGCACTGGCCACCAGCTTCGTTGGGTCAGCAAGGTGGCGAGCCCCTTTCTCGTGCACCACGATGTTGGCATTGGGAAAAGCGGTGGCCAGATCACCAACGCCGCCGGCGTGATCGAGATGAATGTGGGTTACCACGATCGTGGCTAAGTCAGCCGCCTCAATGCCTAGTTCACTAAGTGATTCGATCACCATTGGCGCAGATCGTGCCGTACCGGTTTCGACTAGGCAGGGTTTGCTAGCTCGGATCAGGTAACTAGCAGTGATTCCCGCGTGACCGCCCATTTGGGTGTCGACCTCAAATACCTCATCGCCAAGGGCGGTGGTTATTGGATTTCCCACAGGTCCATTGTGAAGTGTTGGGCGGTCCACAGCAAGCCCGTTGCCAGATGCGCTTGGGCGGACTTTGGGGCAATGTCGCCACTTGACGTCATAGAAGCTGGCGCCTAATTCGGTAACTGACTTTGGAGGACCCATGGCCGATAAGCCCATCGTTCTAGGTGCTGTACCCAGATCCCATAATGAAGTCCAGCTAATCGGACGGATGGGGAATAAGACCGAGCAACGAAAACTGCCCAGCGGCGATGTCATTGCGGTTTTTTCAGTGGTAGTTGACCGGCCCGTTCGCGAGCATCGGGGTCGTACGAAAGTCGACACCATCGCCTGTCAGGCAATGCGGCCGGTGATTATCGCGCGATTAGCGCTTTTGGACCCGGGCCAATGGGTAAGGGTGCAGGGAGTGCTGCGACGCCGGTTTTGGCGTGCTGGCACCGGGTTGGCAAGTTCGATGGAAGTTGAGGTGCGACAACTGATGCGGCTCAAAGCTGGGCCGTAGGGTGCAAATGGGGCTGACGTGGCACCATAGGTGGGTGTCGGTTGAACCCAAATCCGGTGCGCCAGCCGGCAGCCCGTATGAGTGGTATCAGTGGGCCCAGGAGCTCCTGGCCGCGGGCGATAGTGCCGCAGCAGCGCAATTGCTCGGTCACCTACTCGAAGCAGAGCCCGGCTCCAGATCGGTTCTTGAGGCCTATGCTCGAGCGGTATTTAATGCCCGCCGCTATGAGGATGCGGTGGCTGCATTTGGCGCCTTATTAGATGTGGCGCCCGATGATGACTACGCGCATTTTGGGATGGGTATGTCGCTATGGCGAAAGCAGGAGTTCACCTTGGCGCGCGATCATCTTTCGATGGCGTTTGTGATGCGTCCTGATCGCGCTGAATACGGCAAGGCGCTGAGCCAGGTTAAGGCGACCTTGCGGGCCCGGGTTGCTGATCAACTACCGTTAGCGGGGCCAATCACCGGCGTATCAAGTATTAGCACCTTTGGGGTTGATGAATTGTGAGCCAGGAGTTGGCTGAATTATTCGATCTATTGCTATTTGACCTCGACGGTGTCGTATACATCGGACCCCACGCGGTTCCGGGCGCTATCGAGGGCATTCGGGCCGCCCACGAGCAAGGGGTGCGGTGTTGCTATATCACCAACAACGCGGCGCGGCCCCCAGCGGAGGTGGTCGAGCACCTGCGCGAGTTGGGGATCGATGCGGCAGCAGATGAAGTCGTCACCTCGGCGCAGGCCGGGGCGACCCTGCTGGGTGCGCACGTGCCCGCGGGTAGTCGAATCTTGGCTATTGGTGGTCCGGGGGTTTTCGCAGCCCTACGCGAGCGCGGATATGTGCCGGTGGTGTCGGCCGATGATGAGCCGGCTGGAGTTTTGCAGGGGATCGGGATGGATCTGAGTTGGCCGGCCTTAGTGGAGGCAACTTTTGCGGTTGCCGCAGGACTACCGTGGATCGCCACCAATTTGGACGCGACTTTGCCCACCCCGCGCGGTCCGGCCCCAGGAAACGGCTCCATGGTCGAGGCGGTCGCGCACGCCACTGGGCGGCGGCCTATCGGCGTCGGCGGCAAGCCTGAGCCCGCGCTACTTAATGAAGCGATTTTCCGATCCGGTGCGGAGCGACCGCTGATGATTGGTGACCGCCTCGACACCGATATCGCCGCCGGTAACCGGCTGGGCCTGCCCACCTTGTTGGTCATGACCGGTGTCACCAGCGCGAGTGAATTGAACGCAGCCGTTGGAGTTGAAGTCCCCACCTATGTGGCCCCTGATCTGTCCTGCCTGCGCGCCGGGACCTCATGGGACAGCCTAAAATGGGTGAAGCGGTAACGTGGACTTAAGTTTGAGCGCCGGTGTGGCATCAGTACTTGGAGGATTAAATGTTTGAAGACCTGCGGGGCTATTTGCAGCTTGCGAGCGGGCTTACCGAGGTCACCGCTTCGAAGGCCAAAGAAATCGCAATGGGATTGGTGAGCCAGGGCATGAATTTGTCCGCCAAGGCACCCGATGTGGTCGGGCAGGTACAAGAACTTGCTGATGACCTCGTTAGCACCGGCAAAGAAAACCGCGAAATGCTGCTCGGCTTGATTCGGGCAGAGGTCGACCGCGCAGTAGGTCGAATGGGTTTTGTGCGCGAAGACGAAATCGCGGCACTCCGTCTCCATGTGCAGCGTTTGGAGCAACAACTCTTTGATCTCAAGTCTGGCTTGAGTGTCTCGGAGCCAGCAGCCCCTGCGTCCGTAACAGAGCCTGGTGCACCTACTGACATTCCCGTGAAGAAGATAAAGAAAAAAAAGAAGGTAGTTGTCGTCAATGAGGGAGGAAAGGGTGTCTGACGAAGATCTAGAAATTGACGACGTGTTGGTGCTCGAAGAAGTCAATACCGAATTTGCACTCGCTGTTTGGGAGCCGACCGGTGACCCTGGCATTGACGCAGCGTTAGACGAACTCACGAGACTTGAGGATCTACCCCCGGGTGAACGCATCACGGTTTACGAAAGTGTGCATCGCCAATTACACCAGCGATTGGCCGATCTCAGCACCGGTCCGTGACCAGTTATGGTCCTGCGCCGGCTCGACGCGGAGCTAACAAGGCGGGGCTTAGCTCGTTCCCGAGATCAAGCACGTGATCTGATCACTTCGGGTTTTGTGCAGGTCCGTGGCACGGTTGCACTTAAACCGGCAACCCAAGTCGATGGTGATGTCTCGATCGTTGTTAATGACGAGGATGATGGTGCTCACTACGTCTCCCGCGGCGCACATAAACTCCTAGGCGCCCTCGAAGTATTTACCGACTTTGACATTTCTGGTCGTGATGGGCTTGACGCGGGTGCTTCAACCGGTGGCTTCACCCAGGTACTCCTCGAGCGTGGGATTGCGCGCGTGCTGGCGGTTGACGTTGGTTACGGGCAGTTGGCCTGGCCACTTCGCGGTGACCCGCGGGTGCACCTGATGGAGCGCACCAACGTCCGCACCCTAAGTGCTGATGCCCTGCCATGGTTGGCCTCGGTAGTTGTCGCCGATCTGTCGTTTATCTCCTTGAAAGTGGTACTTCCTGCTTTGGTTTCCTGCTCCACGCCAACCGCTGACTACCTGCTGATGGTCAAGCCGCAATTCGAAGTTGGACGTGCAGCGGTAGGTGAGGGAGTCGTTCGGGACCCACAATTGCGGGTCGACGCGGTTTCCTCGGTTACCGTGGCCGCGGCTGCATTGGGATTGCACGTTCGGGGAGTGACCGCGAGCCCGCTACCTGGTCCGGCTGGAAATGTCGAGTATTTCCTATGGCTGCAACATGGTGATCCCGATCAGCGAGATAATCGAGATAATGACCTAAGCGCGGCCGCCCTTGCTGCCGCGATCCGCACCGCTGTCGAGGAGGGGCCGGTATGACTGGTTCTGCAACGCGGGTGCTGTTGGTCATCAACCCGCGCCGCTTGCAGGCGCGTGCGGTAGCGGTGCAGGTGGCTAAGGCACTGCTCGCCGAAGGCGTCAAAGTCTCGATGGCGGCAGATGACCTCGATCAGTGGGGGGCGGTTGGTGGGGCCGGTGTTGCCATCCCGGAAGTGGAGGTAGTAGCTGCTGATGAACATAGCGCCGACGGGTGCGATGTTGTGGTCGTACTTGGTGGCGACGGCACCATCTTGCGGGGAGCTGAGCGAGCCCGGGCGGCCGGTGCGCCGATACTCGGGGTCAACCTCGGCCACGTTGGGTTCCTTGCTGAGGCGGAATCCGAGGATGTCAACGCGGTTGTCGATGCGGTAATTAATCATCGGTGGCACGTCGAAGAACGACTGGCAATTGATGTTCGAATCCTCGTTGCCGGCGAACTTGTTGCTCAAACTTGGGCCCTTAATGAAATCAGCATCGAGAAACTCGTCCGCGAACGGATAATCGACCTAGTCGTCGAAGTCGACGGTCGACCACTTTCCCATTGGGGCTGTGATGGAGTTGTCGCTGCTACCCCAACCGGTTCTACCGCCTACGCCTTCTCTGCTGGCGGTCCGGTCGTTTGGCCCGAGGTAGCGGCGTTGCTGGTGGTGCCCTTGAGTGCCCATGCACTTTTCGCACGCCCCTTGGTGGTCTCGCCGCGCAGTGTCATTGCTTTTGAGATTCAGTCACATAACCTGGCGGTGTTATCCGCTGACGGCCGCCGCATGTTCGATGTGGCAGAAGGTGCCCGAATCGAAGTGCGTAAACACCGTCAACCAGTGCTACTTGCCCGACTCGCCACGGCACCCTTCACCGACCGGCTGGTTGCAAAATTCGATTTGCCGGTGCAGGGCTGGCGAGGCGGCACCAGAGGTCCTGCGTGATCGAGAGTTTGCGGATCCGTGGGCTGGGTGTAATTGACGATGCGGTGATCAAATTCAGCCCGGGCCTGACCGCGATAACCGGTGAGACCGGTGCCGGGAAAACCATGGTGCTTACCGGCTTGAGCTTGCTCGCTGGCGGTAAGGCCGATGCCCAGATGGTCCGACATGGCAGTGATCGCGCGGAGGTAGACGGCGAGTGGTCACTTGCTGAGGCCAATTCGGCGCGGGTCCTGGCCCGATTAGGTGATGCGGGCGCCGAGATTGACATTGAGCAGGGTGCGGCGCAAGTGCTACTTGCCCGGGCGGTAGCGGGGGAGGGACGAAGTCGGGCTTTTGCCGGCGGTCGCACCGTTCCGGTGGCAGTATTGCAAGAGCTAGCAGGCGAGTTGGTCGCCGTGCACGGCCAAGCCGAGCAAATGCGCTTGCGGCAATCCGGTAAGCAACGTGAGCTCTTGGATCGTTACGCCGGTAGCGCTGTCACTAAATTACTCGGTGAGTACCAGTCCGCATACAGTGCGTGGCGTCAGGTGCGCGCCGACGTGCATGAGTTGACCGAACAACGGGCGGCCCGAGTGCAGCAGGGCGATACTCTTGCCATCGGAATCGCGGAAATCGAGGCGGTGGCGCCACTACCGGGTGAGGACGTAGACCTAGATCGGCAGGCCGAGCTGTTGGCACATTCGGGTACCTTGCTGGTAGATGTTGCCACCGCCCATTGCGCCCTGGTCGGTGCTGACGACACGGAAAGCGGTAACTTCGGTAACAGCGATGCGAACGTGCTGTCGGTGCTGGCCGCTGCGACCAAAGCCTTGGATCGGGCGGTTGAGGTTGACCCCCACCTTTCGCCAGTTCGCGACCGGTTTCACGAAATCAGCAGTATTGCTGCCGACGCAGCCGTGACCTTGTCCTCCTATGCCACGCAAATCGATGCGGATCCGGCGCGGCAGGCCTGGGTAGAGGAGCGCCGTAGTGCCCTCGGTGCCCTTAGGCGCCGCTATGGCTCGAGTGTGGACGAAGTGCTGGCGTGGTTGGCGTGGGCCAAGGAGACGGTGGCCGAGGTCTTTGGCGATGAGGATCGACTGGCGTTGCTGGGGGAGCAGGAAGTGGCCCATAGATCGGCGGCTATTGGGCTGGCGCAGAGTTTGACGGCGGCGCGCAGTAAGGCTGGTAAGCGATTTGCCGCCGCGGTGACAGGTGAGTTGCAGGCCCTGGCGATGCTCGACTCAGTGCTCGCGGTGACCGTTGATACCACCGAGGATATTGCAGACTATGGACCTTGGGGCGCGGATGAGATCGAGTTCTTACTCCAACCGCATGCCGGTACCAGCCCACTCCCAATCGGTAAGGGTGCCTCCGGTGGTGAACTCTCAAGGGTCATGTTGGCCATCGAAGTGGTCTTGGCCGGGGTCGATCCGGTGCCCACATTCGTATTCGATGAGGTTGACGCCGGTATCGGTGGGCGCGCCGCGGTTGAGGTGGGTCGCCGGTTGGCCCGACTGGCGCGCACCGCCCAGGTCATCGTGGTCACCCACCTGCCCCAGGTGGCCGCCTTCGCGGACCAGCACGTGGTGATCGCCAAGAGCGCTGATGGGCAGGTGACCTCATCTAGCGTGACGCCGGTCACCGGCGGGGATCGAGTCACCGAGTTGGTGCGCATGCTCTCTGGCTTGACTAAGTCGCAGGCTGGCGCCGCCCACGCAGAAGAACTACTAGACCTGGCGGCTAAGGAACGGGCCGCCAATTAGCCACCCGCGCGCCACCTGTTCGCCGCGAGCCAAGACACTGATAGTCTGATGTCCCGTGAGTTCAGTGAAGCAAACTAAGCATGTCTTCGTCACCGGCGGCGTTGCTTCCTCCCTCGGCAAGGGGCTCACCGCATCCAGTTTAGGCAGTTTGCTTTCGGCACGCGGCTTACGTGTGACGATGCAGAAGTTGGATCCGTATCTAAACGTTGATCCAGGAACGATGAATCCATTCCAGCATGGTGAGGTATTCGTCACCGATGATGGCGCCGAAACCGATCTTGATATCGGGCACTATGAACGTTTCCTAGACACTGAACTACATGGCTCGGCGAATGTCACGACCGGTCAGGTTTATTCGACGGTGATCGCCAAAGAGCGGCGCGGGGAGTACTTGGGCGACACCGTGCAGGTTATCCCGCACATCACCAACGAAATTAAGTCGCGGATTAGGCGGATGGCCGGACCTGATGTCGACGTGGTGATCACCGAAGTAGGCGGCACGGTTGGCGACATTGAGTCTTTGCCATTCTTAGAGGCTGTAAGGCAGGTGCGTCATGAAGTTGGCCGCGACAATGTCTTCTTCTTACATGTTTCACTCTTGCCATATATCGGACCATCAGGTGAGTTAAAGACCAAGCCAACTCAGCACTCGGTTGCCTCATTGCGCAATATCGGTATCCAGCCGGATGCGATCGTGTTGCGCGCCGATCGACCGGTGCCGACCGCAATCAAGCGCAAGATCTCGTTGATGTGTGATGTCGATGAAGAAGCTGTGGTCGCTGCAGTCGATGCCCCGAGTATTTACGACATCCCGAAGGTGCTGCACAGCGAAGGCCTTGATGCCTACGTTGTGCGTCGGCTTGATTTGCCGTTCCGAGATGTTGACTGGACTCGATGGGATGACCTGTTGCGGCGGGTGCATCACCCAGCCAAACAAGTGACGATCGGATTGGTTGGTAAGTATGTGGACCTTCCAGATGCCTATCTATCGGTTACCGAGGCGATGCGTGCCGGCGGGTTCCACAATGATTGCCGGGTTGAGATCCGGTGGGTGACAAGTGATGACTGCGTAACGATGGAAGGTGCGCGGGAGCAACTCGAAGGCTTGGATGCGATCTTGGTGCCCGGTGGTTTTGGGGTACGCGGAATTGAAGGCAAGTTGGGCGCACTTAAATATGCGCGCGAATCTGGCATACCAACCCTAGGTATTTGTCTTGGCCTGCAATGTATGGTGATTGAGTATGCGCGCACTGTTGCCGGTCTAGATGACGCGAACTCACTGGAGTTTGACGAGGCGACGGCGCACCCGGTGGTTTCGACCATGGCCGATCAGCGCGATGTGGTTTCCGGTGAGCGCGATATGGGTGGCACCATGCGCCTAGGCCTGTACCCCGCGAAATTACTTGAGGGCTCGCAAGTCGCAAAGACATACGGGCTGCCCTATATTGATGAGAGGCACCGGCACCGGTATGAAGTTTCCAATGCCTATCGCTCGGCCCTAGAAGAAGCCGGTCTGGTTGTCTCCGGAACGTCACCAGATGGACGACTTGTAGAGTTCGTTGAACTCCCGGCCGATGTGCATCCTTACTACGTTGGCACGCAGGCGCATCCGGAGTTTAGGTCGCGCCCCACTAGGGCACATCCGCTCTTTGTCGGCTTAGTAAGTGCTGCACTTGTACGTGCGGAAAATCGTGCGGCTCATTTCGTGAGATGACCGAGTCCCGAGATGAAGAATGGGCTGGCAGTGTCGCCGATGTGGGTGAACCTAGATCGGTTGTAGCTTCGGAAGGCAAGTTTACCGGTCACATTTGGTCCGTTCGGACTGACACTGTGAATTTCGATGGGCAACTTGTTGACCGTGACATCTTGTTGCATCTTGGCGCTGTTGCGGTCATCGCAATCGATGACAAAGATCGGGTGCTACTTATCCGCCAGTATCGACATCCCGTTGCGATGTCCTTATTCGAACCCCCGGCCGGCCTACTTGATATTCGAGGTGAGCCGCCGGAGGTGACGGCCGCGCGGGAATTGGCAGAGGAAGCTGGTTACCAAGCCGCCAGCTGGCACGTGCTAGTGGATTTCTTGAACAGCCCCGGGGGATCAAGTGAGGCTATCCGGGTGTACCTGGCCCGGGGGTTAACACCCTTGGCGGGCGGCCGCCCACCTACCGGTGAGGCTGAGGAGGCCTATTTGCCGAGGGTCTGGGTGCCGCTGCCGGCGGCCAAGGATCTGGTGCTGAGCGGTGCGATCGCCAGTCCGTCGGCGGTGTGCGGAATTTTGGCAGCGTGGGCGGCCAAGGAGTCAGGCTGGACGCAGTTACGGCCGGCCACCACACCTTGGCCGGTGCGCGACTTGCTGCTAGCGCAGGGGCGGGTGCATCTGCCCTAGCCGGGCCATACGATCAGTCAAGGCGGCACCATGGCGCCGCTGCTAGATACGTGGGGGACGGTTTCCGGGGCTTAAATTGGAGGCACTATGAAGGTCGGGGTTCCACGCGAGATCAAGGCAAATGAATATCGGGTTGCGATCACCCCGGCGGGAGTGCACGAGTTAATTGGGCATGGGCACGAAGTCTTCATCGAGGACAATGCGGGCTCAGGTTCATTGATCATGGACGAGGACTACCTCGCTGCTGGAGCCAAGATATTGGCTACCGCCGATGAGGTATGGGCGGTAGCTGACCTGATCTTGAAAGTCAAGGAGCCGATCGAAGCCGAGTACCACCGAATTAGGTCGGGGCAAATCGTATTCACGTATTTGCATTTGGCCGCCTCGCGCGAGTGCACCGACGCCTTGGTTAATTCCGGTTGCACCGCGATCGCATATGAGACGGTCGAATTACCCGATGGCTCGCTGCCACTGCTCGCACCGATGTCCGAAGTCGCCGGCCGATTGGCGCCGCAGGTTGGCGCGCATGCGCTGATGCGGGCACATGGCGGCCGCGGGATTTTGATGGGTGGTGTCTCGGGCGTATACGCCGCTAAGGTCGTTGTGCTTGGCGCCGGGGTGGCCGGCATAAATGCCGCAGTAATTGCACTCGGCATGCAAGCCGAGGTTCTCTTGCTCGACAAGAACATCGCTCGCCTGCGGCAAGTAGATGCCATCTACCAAGGACACATGCAAACTATCGTGTCAAACTCATATGAGGTCGAGCGGGCGGTTATTGACGCCGACTTAGTGATCGGAGCGGTTCTGGTGCCGGGCGCAAGGGCGCCAAAACTTATAAGCAATGAATTGGTCTCACGCATGAAGCCAGGGTCAGTGCTGGTTGATATCGCGATCGACCAAGGGGGCTGCTTCGAGGATTCGCGTCCGACCACCCACTCAGACCCCACCTACCTAGTCCACAAGAGTGTCTTTTATTGCGTTGCGAATATGCCGGGGGCGGTTCCCCATACCTCAACATATGCACTCACTAACGTCACCTTGCCTTATGTCGTAGCGTTGGCCAATAAGGGTTGGCAGCAAGCGTTACGTGATGATCACGCACTTGCACTCGGCCTAAATGTGCACGCCGGGCAGATCACCTACGGCGCCGTTGCTGACGCGCTCGGGCTGGCTCGGGCCCCACTTGATGAGGTGCTGGTCTGAGTTCGGGGCTCGAATCGGCAATAACTGGCTATCTCGATCACATCACGATCGAGCGCGGCCTCTCGGGCAATACAGTTTCTGCTTATCGACGCGATCTAGGTAGGTACTTGGATTGGTGTACCGCTCGGGGGTTGATCGAGGTGGGTGCGGTCACGGCGAATGACGTCGCGGACTTCGCGGCCTCACTTCGCACGAGGTCGCAATTCGGTGGTGCGTTGTCAGCCGCTAGTGCTGCCCGCACCGTAGTTTCGGTGCGCGGATTTCACCGGTTTGCACTGCTTGAGGGTTTGACCATTTTGGACCCAAGCTGTGATGTGCAGCCACCGAATACTTCCCGCAGATTGCCGAAGGCACTTGATTATTCCGATGTGGTGAAACTGATCAGTTGCGCAGGTGACTTGGATTCAGCGATCGGATTGCGCGATCGCGCCCTACTGGAGTTGCTATACGGCACCGGCGCACGGATATCCGAGGCTATAACCCTAGATATTGATGATATTGATTTGACCAATCGCACGCTTACGGTTATTGGCAAAGGTGATAAGCAACGAAAATTGCCACTTGGTGATTATGCGGCGCGCGCAGTTGATGCATATTTGATAAGGGGCCGGACACTATTTGCCGTTAAGGGTCGCGGAACGGCACGAGTCTTCTTGAACACTAGGGGTGCCCCGCTCAGCAGGCAAAGTGCCTGGGCGGTATTGAAGGCGAGCGCAGAACGCGCAGAGCTCGACTCGAAGATTAGTCCACACACCCTGCGACATAGTTTCGCCACGCATCTGCTTGAAGGCGGCGCTGATGTAAGGGTGGTGCAAGAACTACTAGGGCACGCGTCGGTTACCACTACACAGATATACACGCTGGTTACCGCAGATACCCTCAAGCAGGTTTATCTCACCAGCCACCCAAGGGCGCTATGACCGAAGGACTAACTCCCTGTGCGCGGGTGAAGTGCATTGCCGTACTTGCGTTCGCGGCATTAATAAGTATCTGTGGGCCGGTATCGGCGACTCCGGAAACCAGCGAGGGACTTGCGGCAACAGAGGTGCTCGCGAACACGAAACAGGGCGGGGTGATAGCTGCTACTCGCTACGGCCCGGCGGATGCGTCCACCAAAGTGTTGGTAATCGGGCAAATGCACGGTGATGAGTCGGCCGGCCGGCGGGTAGTCCGCGCACTTGCCAACCGGCTGGCAAGCGGGATCCAACTACCGGCGGATACGGCCATTTGGCTGGTCAGCACGATGAACCCCGATGGCGCGCGGGCGGGTACGAGGGTAAATGCTGCCGGTGTTGACCTCAATCGGAATTTCCCCCAGGGCTGGCGTCAGCAGGGCCGGGCTACTGAAACGTGGTCCGGTCCCAGCGCGGGAAGTGAAGCCGAGACCGCGGCTATGAGCAAATTCTTGGATCGGGTTAAACCGACGGCGGTGCTCGCATTTCACCAACCCTTTGCGGTTGTCGATATCACCCACCCGGCGAGTCGGAGGGCGGGCCGGGTGCTCGCCAACTGGCTGGAACTACCGGCGCGGGTTGTTGGTTGCCCAGGGCCGTGTTACGGCACCTTGACCGGCTGGGTCGATGACCATCTTGCTGCCATCGCACTGACCGTCGAACTGCCGCAGCGGGTCAGTGCCGCACGGATAAATCGGTCGGCCACGGCCGTGCTCCGGTTGACCAGGTGGCTGGCCCGGTAGGATCGCGCTAAGTCCGGGGGCTAAATGTCCCGGAGTCAAGGAGAGGGTCAGCATGGATAACGAAGACCCGAACTTTCAGCGCGGAACTCGGGAAATCCCAGAGCCGGCGCCGCTGACCGGGCACGGCCCAGCGCGCGTAATAGCCATGGTCAATCAAAAAGGTGGGGTGGGTAAGACCACGTCCACGGTTAGTTTGGGCGCGGCCCTTGCCGGCTATGACCGCAAGGTGCTGCTCGTGGATTTCGATCCGCAGGGGGCGCTTTCGGTGGCCTTGGGATTGAACCCAAATGAGATGGAACTAACGGTCTACAACCTGTTGACGCAAGTTGACTGCCATGTTGGCGATGTCATCGTCTCAACCGATGTGGTGAACCTAGACCTACTGCCGAGCAATATCGATCTAGCGGCCGCTGAACTCCAGCTGGTCAGTGAAGTAGGCCGCGAATATGCCCTCGGCCGGGTCCTTCAGCCGATCATGGGGGAGTATGACGTAATCCTCATCGATTGCCAGCCATCCCTTGGCCTGCTGACCTTAAATGCCTTGACTGCGAGTAGCGGGGTCATCGTGCCGATGGAGTGCGAGTACTTCGCCCTGCGCGGGGTCGCACTCCTTAAGGACACCCTCGACAAAGTCACCGCCCGCTTGAATCCCGCTTTGAAGATCATTGGCGTTTTACCAACTATGTACGACCCGCGCACCCTGCATAGCCGCGAGGTGTACCAAACGGTGGTGCAGGCATTTGGCGACTTGGTATTTCAGACGGTAGTTAACCGCACCATTAAATTCGCTGATGCCACCGTAGCTGGGGAGCCGATCACGCAATTTGCGCCGGGGAGCTCCGGCGCCAAAGCCTATGAGCAATTGGCGCGGGAGGTTCTAGCCCGGTGACCGCACCGACTGACACGGTCGTTGCAATGGCTGAACCCGCCGCCGATGGGGGCTTGGAGGTGACCGGCGGATTCTTAGTTCGAGTCGGCGACTTCGAAGGCCCATTCGATTTGCTGCTCTCACTCATTTCGAAGCACAAACTCGAAGTGACCGAAATTGCCCTACATGAGGTTACCGATGAATTCATTGGCTATATCCGAGCAAAAGGTTCGGAGTGGGAGCTAAATGAAGCCAGTAGTTTCCTAGTGGTTGCCGCTACCTTGTTGGATCTAAAAGCGGCTCGACTACTGCCGAGTGGTGAGGTGGAAGACGAAGAAGACCTAGCATTGCTCGAAGCCCGGGACATTTTGTTTGCACGGCTTCTGCAGTACCGGGCATTCAAGCAGATCGCCGCGATCTTCACCGAGCGCTTTGATTGGGCAAGCAGGCAGGTGCCTCGCACGGTCGGCCTTGAACCGAAATTTGCTGCCATGTTGCCCGAGGTACTGCTTGGGCTTGGCCCGGAGCAATTCGCGGCACTCGCGGCTCGGGCGATAGCCCCAAAGCTCGTAGAAACAGTATCGGTTTCCCATCTACATCTACAACGGGTAAGTGTGCGAGAACAGGCCGAAATCATCGTCGCACGGCTACGTCGGCACCGCGTCTCGACATTTCGCGCGTTAATCTCAGACTGCGATACGACCTTGTTGATCGTGGCACGTTTCTTGGCGCTCTTAGAGTTGTATCGCGAGATGGTAGTGGCATTTGAGCAAATTACCCCACTCGGTGACTTATCCGTCCGCTGGACAGGCACCGATGATGGCCAGGTCACCGTCACCGATGAGTTTGATGTCGAGCGGGCAATTGACGATATTCCTGAGGTGCAAGAGATTGAGGTCGCTGTTGATGAAAAATGAGACGATGACTGAGATGGATGAGGACCAAGATGGGTTTGGTGCGCCGTCAATTGCTGCTGCGGTTGAGGCACTGCTGTTACTCACCGATGAACCAATGAGCGTGTTGGCATTGGCCGAGGCGATCAAGTGCCCAGCCGATGACGTCAGGGCGACGGTCCGCGAACTTGCTAAGCAGTACACCGAACAGGGGCGCGGATTTGATCTGCGCGAAGTCGCCGGTGGGTGGCGCTTTTACACCCGGGCAGACTGCGCCCCATTGGTTGAACGCTGGGTACTTGATGGCCAGCAGGCACGGCTTACCCAAGCATCATTGGAGACTCTCGCAGTCATTGCTTATCGGCAACCGGTTTCCCGAGGCCGCATCAGCGCCATTCGCGGGGTCAACGTTGATGGCGTCATCCGCACTTTGATGAACCGTGGACTAATTGTTGAAGATGGCGATCATGGTGAATCCGGATCAATTCTTTATGTAACCACCTCGCACTTCCTTGAGCGCCTAGGGATTGCCGCCCTTGATGACCTGCCGCCCCTCGCCGAGCATCTACCGGATCTGGCAGACCTGGACGAAGTCCTTGATTCGGTAGCCACAGGCGACTAGTGAGCGTTACCGACGAAGGTGTGCGACTGCAGAAGGTGTTGGCACAGGCCGGCCTTGGTAGTCGGCGCGCCTGCGAGGAACTTATCGCCTCAGGGCGTGTTGTGGTTGACGGTCAAATCGTCGTTGCGCTGGGCACGCGTGTGGATCCCCTAACGGCGGTCGTTCGCGTCGATGGGCAGCGGGTCCCGACCGCCCCTGAGACGGTGGTGCTTGTCTTCAATAAGCCCAAAGGTGTTGTGTCGACAATGGCTGATGATCATGGTCGAGAATGTGTCGGAAACTATGTAGCCGATAGGCCCGAGCGCCTATTTCACGTCGGAAGGCTTGATGCCGATACCGAAGGCCTGCTAATAATCACTAATGACGGGCAATTGGCTCAGCACCTAGGCCACCCGGCACATGAGGTGGCCAAGACCTATGTAGCGACCGTATCTGGTGTAGTCGAGCGCATAGGCCTGCGCGCCCTTCAGGTGGGTGTGGAACTCGATGATGGCATGGCTGCATGCGATTCCGCCCGGATCATGCAGTCGCTACCGGGTCGAACTTTGGTCGAATTGGTGATTCACCAGGGCCGCAATCGAATCGTTCGCCGGATGTTCGATGCCATCGGGCACCCGGTTCTTGCATTGGTCCGTACCCGGGTGGGGCCGGTAGCTCTAGGTCAGTTGCGCCCTGGCGCCCTGCGGGCGCTCAAGGGCAATGAACTGCACGCTTTGTACACCCAAGCGGGTCTGTAGGCTGTGCCGATGCGCGGAGTTAGAGGTGCCGTCTGTTTGCGGGTGGATGACCCGGTCGAGATGCGCGAGGCGGTCTCAGAGCTGCTCGGCGCCATGCTCGAACGTAACCAGATCACCGCTGACGACGTGATCAGTTTGATCTTAACTGCGACCGCCGATCTAGTATCTGCGTTTCCGGCTGCGGGCGCCCGGGAATTCGGCTTCATTGATGTTCCGCTGCTGTGTGCTCAGGAAATCAATGTGGAAGGGGCGCTGCCCAAGGTGGTGCGCGTTCTCATGCATATCGACAGTGACCGCGACCGCACCAGCATCGAACACGTTTACCTACGTGGGGCCGAAGTGCTTCGGGCGGATCTGCACCCGTGAACTCACATGGAGGTACCGCGGTCATGGGCCCGGTACTTGTTATCGGCGCTGGGTTGATCGGCACCTCGATAGCACTCGCACTGCGCCGGGCAGGAGTCGAGGTGTATCTAGAGGACACCGATCCAATCCAGTTAAGTACGGCGGTTGCACTTGGCGCCGGGTTGGCGTTGCCCGTTGGCCAGGCACCAAAACTCGTTGTGGTGGCGGTGCCACCGCGGCACGCTGGGTCGGTCTTGGCGCAGGCATCGAAGCGGTTTTCGAAAGCCACGATCACCGACGTAACTTCGGTAAAGGCTCAAGTGCTCGCCGATGCTCTTACCGAGGGTGCAGATCCAAGCCGACTGATCGGCGGGCACCCGATGGCCGGCAGCGAAGTTTCCGGGGCGGCAAGTGCTCGGGTTGATCTACTAGATGACCGACTCTGGGTTTTGACGCCGACAGCCGACTGCGAGGTTGAGCAGCTTCGGCAGCTTTATCAATTGGTTTCAACATGCGGTTCCTACGCGGTTGAAATGACACCGGAT
Source organism: Actinomycetota bacterium (assembly GCA_027729805.1). Classification (GTDB taxonomy): domain Bacteria; phylum Actinomycetota; class Actinomycetes; order S36-B12; family S36-B12. The sequence goes on along the minus strand of JAQCEO010000032.1, from coordinate 7,003 downwards.
GAGCATGATCGCGCGGTGGCATTGGTCTCACATGCCCCACAACTGCTCTCCAGCGTGTTGGCGGCGCAACTCAAGGACGCGAGTGCAGATTACGTGCGTATCGCCGGTCAGGGCTTAAGGGATATGACCCGAATCGCGGCCTCGGACAGTGTGCTTTGGACTGATATTCTCAGTGTCAACGCGAAGCAAGTTGCCGAGGTGTTGTCGAATGTGGTGCTTGATCTAAACGCTACTGTCGCCGCTTTGCAGGCGATCGCAACCGGTGACGCTACGCAATCTGTAATGGTCAACACCACCTTACAAACGGGTGCGGTGGGTCGCTCACGGATTCCAGGTAAGCATGGTGCGGAGCAACTTGAAATCTCGCTAGTGGGTGTGATGCTCGCTGATAAGCCGGGTGAATTGGCCCGCCTATTTACTGCTGCGGGTGAATCAGATGTCAACCTTGAAGATGTTCGAATTGAGCATGTACTCGGCCGACCAAGTGGGCTGGTAGAGATTTCGGTGCGCCCAGACGGCGCAGAAATCCTGGCTGCAGCACTGCGAGAGCGTAATTTTGATGTCCGCAGCTGATGATCTAGTAATTGCGGTTGATGGCCCAGCGGGTTCGGGTAAGTCAACTGTGTGCCGAGGGGTTGCAGTCAAACTAGGTATGCGCTATCTGGACACCGGCGCGATGTATCGCGCGATGACCGTGTCGGTGCTGGCCGCCGGCGTCGATGTAAGCGATGAAGCCGCGGTAATGGCGGTGGCTGAGCAAACTGTCATTACTAGCGGAACTGACCCAAGTGACCCGGGAATCTGGCTAGGGGCCATTGACGTTTCTGAGTCCATTCGCGGTTCGGAGGTAACAGCCGCTGTTAGTGCGGTTAGTGCGGTGCCCGGGGTCCGGTACCGGCTCGTGGAGATTCAGCGCTTGCAGGTGCAGGCCGCCCGCGATGCTGGAGTAGGCATAGTTGTTGAAGGTCGAGATATCGGGACTGTGGTCTTGCCGGATGCTGACCTGAAAGTGTTCTTGGTTGCCGATCCGGTGATTCGAGCCGAACGCCGTGCCTTAGAAAATAGCGCGGAAGGGCACCTAGAGCAGGCATTTATTGCAGCAACCCATGAAGCCCTGCGAAAACGAGATGCCTATGACTCCGGCCGGGAGATCTCACCACTAGTAAAAGCCGCCGACGCGAGGGTTGTGGACACGACCAACTTAACTTTGCCTGAGGTTATTGAGCAAGTGTGCGCACTTGCTGTTGGTGCTCGGCAGTGACTGGCCAAGACTTCATGCAGTTAGCCGGACGCGCTGCCCACACGCGAAATATTGGGGCCTTACTCGCGAGGGCCGCCTATCGGGTCAGCGTGCACGGTCGCCACCATGTGCCGGCACAGGGGCCGGTCGTAATCGTGGCCCCTGGCCTGAATTTGGTATCGGCTGGCATTGTGGCCTCGGTTGCTAGCCGGCCAATTCACCTATTGGCCCCGAGCGCACTACCGGCACTCGGCGATATCCCGGTTATTGCCCCAGGAATCACCGCGGCCCGGTGGGCACTTGAACTGCTGGCGGCCGGTGCTGCGATCATGGTGACAACGGAGGTGCCTCCACTTGGATTCTTGTTGGCAGCTAGGCCGGCCTCAATCATTTCGGTAGTGGTTATCGGAGGGTCGGGAAAGGTGGCGAATGATCCACCGCGGTTGCGGTCCAAAATCGAGGTGTACTTCAGTGCACCGCGCGAGATCGCGGTCGGGGCTATTAAGACCGATGCGGTCGATCCGTGTTCATTGCGGGTGGTTCAAGACTTAGATGAATGCGCGCGTCAACTGGCTGCTGACGCACTGAGTGAAAGTGTCAAGCGAAATGGCCAGCCGGTAACAAGACCGGCAACAAGAAAGGTGCATCTATGAGCGACCGATGGGTTGCTGTAGACGAGGATGACGAAGCAGGCCTGGAGCCGGTTGGCGGCGAGGTTGAGGCTGACTTCATCGCTGATGAGGTAGCACTGGAAGCAGCTCTTGCGGCGGCGCGCGGTGAATTCGGTGACTTCGACAGCACGCTGGCTGAACTCACCAGGCCCGGTGACGGCGAACCTGGACTCCCGGTGCTGGCAGTCGTTGGTCGTCCCAATGTCGGAAAGTCAACCCTCGTCAATCGCATAATTGGTCGCCGCGAAGCCGTGGTTGAGGATGTTCCCGGTGTTACCCGCGACCGCGTGACCTATGAGGCCGAGTGGAATAGCAAGCGCTTCATGGTGATAGATACCGGCGGTTGGGATTTGAAGGTGCGGGGGTTGCAGGCGCAGATTGCGGCGCAAGCCGAGCGCGCCGTGACTGATGCTGATGCGGTGGTCTTCGTGGTGGACGCCCGGGTTGGGGCTACTGATACTGATGAAGCTGTCGTGAAAGTCCTACGTCGTTCAGGTAAGCCGGTGTTGCTCGTCGCTAACAAGGTTGATGATCGGGCGACCGAAATAGAGGCAACTAAACTTTGGTCACTTGGCCTCGGTGAGCCGCTGCCGGTGTCAGCACTGCATGGCCACGGGTCTGGTGACCTGATGGACGACATCGTCAAAATACTGCCCGAGGTCGGGCAGGGCACCTCACGTGCGGGTGGCCCAAGACGAGTCGCCCTTCTTGGCCGGCCAAATGTCGGTAAGTCCTCGCTCCTAAACGCATTGGCTGGTTCGGAGCGGGTTGTTGTTGACGATATTGCCGGCACCACTGTTGACCCGGTTGATGAGTTGGTCACCCTTGACGACCGCCTGTGGTGGTTTGTTGATACCGCCGGTATTCGTCGCCGGTCCAAGGATGCAAGTGGCCACGAGTACTACGCAACTCTTAGAACCCAAGGCGCCTTGGATCGTGCCGAGGTTGCCATAGTTTTGATTGATGCATCCGAAGTTCTTAGTGAACAAGACGTCCGGATCATCTCGATGGTCAATGAGTCCGGTCGGGCGCTCATCCTAGCTTTCAATAAGTGGGACTTAAGTGACGAAGACCGCCGGATCTACCTCGAGCGGGAGATCGACCGCGACCTGGCTCAGGTCACTTGGGCGCCACGGGTAAACATTTCCGCGCGCACGAAACGCCACCTTGACCGATTGACCCCAGCACTGGAGGCAGCGCTCGAGGGCTGGGAGACCAGGATCTCCACCGGTCGCCTAAATCAATTCTTCACTGAGTTGACGCAGGCGCACCCCCATCCGCTACGCGGCGGAAAACAGCCGCGAATCTTGTTTGCGGCGCAAGTTTCGGTTGGTCCGCCCACCTTCGCGCTGTTCACCACCGGCTTCTTGGAGGCCGGTTATCGGCGTTTCATTGAGCGCCGACTCCGTGCGGACTTCGGTTTCGTTGGCACTCCAATTCGTATTGTGATGCGGGTGCGCGAGAAACGATCCCGTCGATGAAGATGCCGGGCGGGCGCCTGTAGAGTTCGGTGGCCACGGGCTGTGGCGCAGTTTGGTAGCGCGTCCGGCTGGGGGCCGGAAGGTCGCAGGTTCAAGTCCTGTCAGCCCGACTCAAGGTGCAGCGGAATAAGTCTTGAATGTTGTTGATTAGGCGAGTTGTGCCAAGATACTCAGGATCAAGCAGCCGAGCGCGATCCACCACATGAGCACGCCGATAGCCACGACGCGAAGTGGGGCCCGGTATTCACCGGCCGCGTAGTGCAAGGTGTGTTTCGCGATTGCCGCAAGCGAAGTGGCATCACACCTAGCATCACCGGATGGGTCGCGCTGCGACCAGTAGGCACGCTCATTCGACATCCCCAGCAGGATAAAAGCTGCGGCGAAAATCGCAAGGACGATAGCAAAAATAAGTAATGTGAGGGCGGCCATAGACATGTGTGCACCCCAGTGTGTTGCAGGTCAGCCGCTAACTACGCGGGTGGTGTTACGAGTGGCGAGTCTGGGTTCGAGTCCGATGTGAACTGGCGGTCGGCCCGGATTGTGCGGCGACATCCTCATTTATTGATCTTAAGAAGGCGACTCTTAGTTGATTTCAGCTAGGTTGACCGGTCGGCCCTGCTTCGCCGAAATGGCGGCCGCCATGGCAATGGCTACCGGTGCCCGGCCGTCGTCCCCGGAAACCGGGGAAGGCCCACCCGTTAGGACGTAATTAGTGAAGGCCAACCATTCATTCAAATATGACTGCTCGTATCGCTCCAGAAAGAAGTTCGGCAAGGCGGAGAGATGGGAGGACCCCGACCGGTAAATCTGCGAATTATTGATCCGCTGATTATCGGAAATCGCCATGCCGGCGGTGCCAAGTACTTCGACTCGCTGGTCGTATCCATAGGTGGCCTTTCGGCTGCCATCGATGGTGGTGATGGCGCCACTGGCGTGTGTCAGCACAGCAACTGCGGTATCGAAGTCACCCACTTCGCGAATTTCGGTATCGAATAGGGCTGCGCCTTGGGCCCAGACTTGAACCACGGGTGAGCCGATGATGAAGCCAGCCATATCAAAATCGTGAATGAGCATGTCAGCCCAGATACCACCACTGGCCTTGAGGTACTCAATGGGCGGTGGGGCGGGATCGCGGCTGGTAATGCGGGCGATTGTTAGTTGACCGAGTTCGCCGGAGCTTGCAGCATGATGCACCGCCGCGTGACCGGGATCGAATCTGCGATTGAAGCCAACCATGAAGGGCACACTGGTTTCAGCCACGGCGGCCAATGCGTAATCAACTTCGGCTAGTGACATGCTGATTGGCTTCTCGCAGAACACGGCTTTGCCCGCCGCCGCGGCTTTACGTATCAACTCAAGGTGAGCAGGTGTTGGGGTGCAGATCGCCAACGCGTCGACACCGGGTGCAATGAGCAGTTCGTCGATGCTGGTGGCGGCGGCAACGCCAAACTCGGTTGCGACGTCATGGGCGGTACTGGCCGAGATGTCGTAAATAGCCGCTAGGTACGCATTTGGCACCTGCTCCGTGATAATTCGCGAATGCATCCGGCCAATTCGACCGACACCGGCCACCGCAATGCCAAGTTGCCCTGTGGTGTTCATATGCTGCGCCTCCGGCCTCCTGCTTGCGCAGGACTCTATAGTGTGGCACGCTGCCGCGAACCGTAACATTTTGGGGAAATCAATGCCTGATCTAATGTCGAGAATGGCGTCCGGCCCGATCTCCTGGGGGGACTGCGAGTTCCCGGGATGGGGCGCGAATTTACCCTCGGATCGGGTGTTGGGTGAGAAAGTCAGTGTGCATCTACCAGCGGCGAAGTTGATCAAGTTACGTTCGCCAGCGAGTCGGCTGATCGAGTTGGTCGCGTGCACCTTAAGGACGTAAACATGTCGATTGCTGCACCGGTCCTAAGTCACGAGATTAAGATCATTACGGGGTATAGCGGGTGGTATGTCATCGAGCAAGACACCGGGATTACGTGTGCGCTACTAGATGCCGGTGCTGGTCCAATTCAGTCAGTGTCGCAGTCCTTGGACCTCCTTCGTGATGTGGTCGCTCCGCTAGTGGATCGAAAGTGAGCCGAACATGTCACTGGATCTGATCACCGTTGGCCGGATAAGTGCTGATCTTTACGCCCAAGAATCCAATCAATCATTTACTGACCCACAGACGTTTCGTAAGTCCATCGGGGGGAGTCCGACGAATGTCGCGGTTGCCGCGGCGCGACTTGGTTTAGCTGCCGGCGTTGTCACTAAAGTTGGTGGTGATCTACTGGCACCGTATGTGCTGGCAAAACTCCGTAGTTTTGGCGTCGATACGTCATTCGTGGGAGTGGAGCCCATGGGGCAGACCCCAGTAGTTCTGGCCGCCTTGGATTCACCGGGGGATCCGTCAATCATTTTTTTCCGAGGCACATCGGCGCCGGATACCACCATCGATGCCGCCGCTGTTCCGCGGAAAGACATTCAGGAGACAGGTGCGCTATGGATTAGCGCCGGCGCGCTAGCCACGGGCACCACTGCCACCACTTGCTTTGACTGGCTCGAGCTGCGCGGTCGAAAGACGCACACTTTCATTGATCTGGATTACCGGCCGAGTCTTTGGACAGATTCGGCAGTCGCACGTGCTGCGGCCCAGCGGGCAATTGAGCTGTCAACGATCGTGGTCGGCAATATTGCCGAATACGATATGGCAATTGGGCAACGTGCGCCGGAGGTCATCGCCGATGCACTGTTGGATCGTGGTGTCACGTTGGCTTGCATCAAAATGGGCGGTGATGGGGTGCTGCTCGCAACTGCGTCAGAGCGGGTGCGAGTCAAGCCGTTGCAGATCCAATTAGTGTGCGGGCTCGGTGCGGGAGATGCCTTCGGCGGTGCTTTGGTCTATGGACTAAACGCTAATTTGTCGCTGCCAGCCATCGGTGAACTTGCCAATGGGGCCGGTGCCTACGTGGCATCACGCTTGATGTGCGCTGACTCGATGCCCGAACTTCAGGCACTAGGTGACTTCATCTCCGTGCACCGAAAGGGAGCCCCCGCGTGAGTGAACTAGGGAAGTCGGCATACCTGGAGTTGGTCCGGACTCGAGTCCGCGAGCCGCGTGCACTGCAACGGGCTTTGAGTGGGCGTGCCAGAAGGCCGATTGCCGGGCCGGACGGTCGTCTCATGCTGCTCGCCGCAGATCATACGGCCCGGGGCATGCTCGCCGACGGCGGTGACAAACTTGCTGTTGCCGATCGGTTCACCCTCCTTGATCGACTCGTACGCGGCCTTGCGGTTTCCGGTGTCGACGGCGTACTCGCCAGCGCGGATATCCTTGAAGAACTTGCCTTCCTCGGGGCCCTCGAAGGCAAGCTGGCGATCGGAACCATGAACCGCGGTGGCGTAATTGGCACCAAGTGGGAACTTGATGACCGGCTGACCGCCTATGACGTCTCCCATATCGCAGCCATGGGGCTCGACGGTGGTAAAACCCTGTTGCGCATCGAAGACACCGACCGCGGCTTGCCCCCAACCCTTGAACTAGTGGCCCGCATTACCACCGACTTAGCCGATCTAGGGCTCATGTCTTTGATCGAACCGCTCCCGTACCTAAAGAATGATCAAGGTGA
>JAQCEO010000031.1 GCA_027729805.1 Actinomycetota bacterium | reverse complement strand
TTTGGCCGGGGTCCCGTAATCGTGCTCGTGCAGGATTGTCATCGCTGGAAATCCTCCGGGAAATGGCGGAGCGCACTCAATACCGGAATCGGGGTCAAGCCGCCCATAGCACATAGTGAACCATCAATCATCAGGTCGCACAAGTCATTGAGTAATTCGAGGTTCTCGGTCCGATCGACATTGTCAATGATCTTATCGATGACTTCGGCTCCGCGCACTGATCCGACGCGACACGGTGTGCACTTGCCGCAGGATTCTTTGGCGCAGAACTCCATCGCAAATCGTGCTTGTTGGGCCATATCAACGCTGTCGTCAAAGACGACGAGTCCCCCGTGCCCGAGCATGCCGCCGGCGGCGAGGAGCGCTTCGTAATCCATGGCCACATCAAGGGCACTTGCCGGGAAGTAGGCCCCAAGGGGACCGCCAACCTGCACCGACCACACCGGCCGGCCTGAGCGGGTGCCACCGCCGTAAGTCTCGACCAACTCCTTGAGGCTAATCCCGAAGGCACGTTCGACGATTCCACCGCGTGCGATATTGCCGGCGAGTTGAAATACCTGGGTCCCGCGAGAGCGGTCAGCGCCAAGGGCTTGGTAGGCGGCGGCGCCTTGGGCCAAGATCATCGGGACGGTGCCCAAGGTCAACACATTGTTGACGATGGTGGGCGCACCGAAGAGCCCGTGCAAGGCCGGGATCGGCGGTTTGGCGCGCACCATTCCGCGATTACCCTCAAGGCTTTCGAGCATCGCGGTTTCTTCACCGCAGACGTACGAGCCGGCGCCAACCCGCACTGAGATGTCGAAAGCGTTACCGCTCCCAAGTACATCGGCACCGAGCAGGCCAAAATCTCTGGCAATTAGTAGTGCTGATCTCATAGTGGCAATTGCATCCGGATACTCGGACCTGATGTAGATCAAGCCTTTGGTTGCCCCGCTCGCGATACCAGCAATGGTCATGCCCTCAATCAGGGTGAATGGATCACCCTCCATCAGCATGCGATCGGCGAAGGTGCCACTATCGCCCTCATCGGCATTACAGCAGACATATTTTTGATCCCCCGCGGCTTCCATCACGGCGCGCCACTTAATACCGGCAGGGAACCCGGCCCCGCCCCGACCACGTAAGCCGGAGGCGAGCACTTCTTCAATAACCTCCGGCGGAGTAAGTGCGAGTGCCGCACGCAGGCCCGCTAGGCCGCCGTGGGCTTCGTAGTCTTTGATATCGAGTGGATCAATCACGCCCACCCGCGCAAAAGTGATGCGCTGTTGATCGGCTAGCCACGGGATATCCTCAACAATACCAACAGAAAATCCGTTTTCCGCTCCGGTCATGAACTCCGCATCAAATAGTGCGGTGACGTCGGCTTCGGTAATCGGCCCGTAGCCGACGCGACCCGTTGGTGTTGCTACTTCGACCAGTGGTTCGAGCCAAAGGAGTCCGCGTGAGCCATTGCGCACGAGTCTGATATCGAGGCTGCGCTTGGTGGCCTCGGCGGCAATGGCGGCAGCTACCTCGCCTGCACCAACAGATTTTGCCGCACTATCAGCCGGCACATACACGGTAACGGTCATGGCGCCAGCCTTGCATCAGCCAGCGCTGACTTGATACTCGCCCCGGTAACCCGTCCGACTAGCCGGTTATTTATCAGGGCAGCCGGGCCGAGTGCGCAATTGCCGAGGCAGAAGACCTCGACGAGATCAACCTCGCCGTCGGCCGATCGTCCACCGAGCGGAGCGAGATTCGTCTCTAGGTGGGCGACTAACTCTCGTGATCCGCTCGCTTGACAGGCCTCGGCGACACAAACCGCGACCGTAATCGGCGCAGGTGGTGTTGTCCGCAACTCGTGGTAGTACGTGAGCACCCCGTGCACATCAGCTACGGAGACGTTAAGTGAGTTCGCGATGAGGGCAACGGCCTCCGGTGGCACATAGCCAAAACTCTGCTGCATAACCTGCAAAGCGGGGAGAATCAGTCGCTCGTCGGTTGGTAGGTGCTCCAGGAGCTCTTGGCCGGCCGCCAGCGCCCACGGTGTTACGAGGTGCGCCATCGATGCCTTCCTTTCGCCCGGAGCGGCTGGGCCCTAAGTCTACTCGTGCTGGGAGAACGGAGGAATTGGTGGACCAATTTTCCAATATCGGTTGACGGGTAGCCGTTCAGCGAGGACAGTCGTGCCTAAGGCGAATCGACGCGCACGCTGCCCGCTAAGAGGGGGGTTGCAGCGTGCACAGGAGAGGTGGCGCATATGGGCGCAGTTGGATTGATCTATGTCGGTGCAGTTCTCTTCCTAAATGGGACGATGTTGCTCGGCTGGATTGACAGTAAATCTGCAGCACCGTTAAACATTTTCGTCGGGATTCTGCAAGTAATAACGCCTACGTATTTGATTATTAATGCGGACGGTGACATGACACAGATTCTGGGTGCTTCGGGCCTATACCTGTTTGGTTTCACGTATTTGTATGTCGCGTGCAACCTCATGTGGAATCTTGATGGCACTGGCTTAGGGATGTTCTCCCTCTATGTGGCAATAGCGGCGGTCATCTACTCGTTTCTTTCATTCAACACGGGAGATCCAGTTTTCGGCGTTATCTGGCTTTACTGGTCCTTCCTGTGGTTGCTGTTCTACATACTCCTAGCGCGTAAGCGCGACGGCTTAGGTAGATACACCGGAGGGGTTGCTGCAGTTCAAGGTTTCGTGACGGGTTTCCTCCCGGCCTTTTTGATCCTGAGTGGCCGCATAGCTGACATCAATGCGAACACGCTGGCCATTATCTTGGCGGTAGTTGGTGTTGTTGTCTTTGCGGCTTTGTGGCCAAAACTGCGTGTGGCAGCGACGGCTTAAGTATTGCGGTGATTTAAGTAAGTGATATTTCCCCATCAATGAATTGGAGTGCTAATGCCAAAGAATCTATACCCGCTTGACAACAAAAAGTCGTTCACGAATCAAAAGCATGTCGGTCACAACCGCTGGCATCCGGACATCCCACACAACGTGACGGTGAAGCCCGGTGACAGTTTCCACGCAGATTGTCGTGAGTGGTTCGACGGGGCAATCCGTAACAATGACTCGGCGGACGATGTGCGTGATGCACCACTTGCTGGTGTGCACGTACTGTCCGGTCCGTTTCGGATTGAAGGCGCCAAGCCAGGTGATCTGCTCGTGGTCGACATCCTCGACGGTGGCCCCTGTGGGATTGCGACTGGTGACCCAGATGGTGACAACCGGGATGGTGTATCCGGTGAGGGCTGGGGCTACACGGGTGTGTTCCCGATGGAAAATGGTGGCGGATTCCTCGTCGATCAGTTTCCAGATGCCTACAAGGCGATCTGGGACTTCCGCGGCGGCGTAGCAACATCGCGCCACGTTCCTGGTGTCTCGTACACCGGTATCTTCCATCCCGGTCTAATGGGTACGGCCCCCTCGGCTGAACTGCTAGCCAAGTGGACCAAGCGGGAGAAGGCACTGATCGCAACAAACCCGACCCGGGTACCCCCGCTGGCACTGCCACCGAATCCGGACAGCGCCATCTTGGGCAAGCTCAAGGGCGCGGACTATGACCGCGTTGCTGGTGAGGCTGCACGTACCGCCCCACCTCGGGAGAACGGCGGAAACCAAGACATCAAGAACTTCACCAAGGGCACCCGGGTCTTCTACCCGGTGTTTGTTGATGGAGCGAATTTGTCCTTCGGTGACCTCCACTTCTCACAGGGGGACGGTGAAATCACCTTCTGCGGCGCCATCGAGATGGGTGGTTTCATGGACCTCGGTGTCGACGTGATCAAGGGCGGCATGGAGAAGTACGGTGTCTCCGAAAATGCCATCTTCATGCCAGGTAATACCGATCCTCAGTACAGCGAATGGCTGGCTTTCTCGGGCACCTCGGTGACCTTGGGTGGTGAGCAGAAGTACTTGGATTCCTTCCTGGCTTACCAGCGTGCGAACCTGCACGCGATCGACTATTTGATGAAGTTCGGGTACACGGCGATTCAGGCCTACATGATCTTGGGCACCGCGCCGGTAGAAGGTCGCCTATCGGGCGTCGTCGACATCCCGAACGCCTGCTCGACGGTCTACATCCCGAGGGCAATTTTCGATATGGATGTCGCGCCAAGTGCAAGTGGCCCGACCCAGGTCAAGGGCAGTGTGGCCTCCGGTGGCATGGATGTGCCGAAGTCGTACTGGAAGGATCACGTCGAAGGCAAGTGGGCTCCGTACCCTTGGTAACCCTCGACAATAAAAAAAGTGCGGGCCCCCAATCGGGGGCCCGCACTTTTTTGCCTATGGCCTTGGCAGTTTTTGCAGGAGCGGATTATTCGGAGCCATCGGCTGTTTCTTACGCCGACCGTCATTGGGTATCGACGTTACAACTTCTGGGCGGTCACTGGTCGCCTTGGTGGAGTCGATGAGTTTCATCCGCTTTTGATCAACCGCCGAAACCAGTGGCATCGAGAAAACTCTTTGGGCTTGTTGGTTGCAGACCGGGCATTCGATGGTCTGCGTGGCCTCACCCATCGGCCGGCTCACGTCGGTAGGGCCGTCGGTTTCACAGTTGTACTGATAGGTAACCATTGGAAGTACTCCTTATCGCCTCGCGAGATCTCTGGGATCAAGAAATCACCTAGGCTGATTGTTGGGGCAATGGCCGTTCCCGTCAATCGATTTGCCCGACTTGGTCGCTGGTGACGCCAAATTGCTCCTAGGGCCGAACTGCCTTCACCGCGGCGCCCACGTCCGCAAAATCACGCAACGCCCTATCTAAATCAAGCTTGGCCTGAAATCCTTCGAATAATGAGAGTTTGTCTTGCAGTAGCGGCTGGATCTCGGCCAGTGCGGTTGCGGTCGCGGTAGCTGCCGCCTGGTAGGCCGCGTTGGCAGCGACCGCGGCTCGCCGGATTTGGGCCGAGCTGGCCCCGGCTCGCGCCAGTGATCGGGTGGTGCGGGTCTTGGCCTGGAGTTGAGCCAAGGTCAGATCTGCCTTCGCGGCTAAAGCCTTGGCTTGCGCATTTTGCTCGGCGGTCAGCCGGCCACCGTATTTGGTGAGGAGCCCACTTAGGTCCTGGCGGGACTGGACTCGAAAGCCGCTCACTGCCCGGTGGGCGGCTTCGGCGGCGACGCGAATGGTGCTGGCCGGGGCTGAGGTCGTGGCGGCGGCGGCCTGCTGCCCGTTGCCGAGCACCACAGTGATCAGCAGGACGGCCAGCATGAACACGGCTACGGCACTGGCACTGGCACGGCGCATATTGTTTGGACGCGCCGGCTCTGCCGAACGTTCCGGGAATAACCCCGTTTACCCACTATTTATCCACTATGCGTCGACCCAACTCAAAGTATCTAACTAAAAATTTGCATATTGACCAAAATAGGTGGACACTGGGATCAGACCCCGGATAAACCGGTAGCCCCGGATAAACCGCAACATCGACAAAGGAGTACGAAAATCATGGCCCGAGCAGTAGGTATTGACCTTGGCACGACCAACTCGGTCGTATCGGTCCTCGAAGGCGGCGAACCCGTCGTTATCGCAAACGCCGAAGGCTCCCGGACGACCCCGTCCGTGGTGGCCTTTGCAAAGAACGGTGAAGTGCTGGTCGGCGAGGTCGCCAAGCGCCAGGCCGTCACCAATATTGATCGCACCGTGCGCTCGGTAAAGCGCCATATGGGCACCAAGTGGACCGTCGACATCGACGGCAAGAACTACACCCCCCAGGAGATCAGCGCTCGCACCCTGATGAAACTCAAGCGTGACGCGGAGGCCTATCTCGGCGAGAACGTCACCGACGCGGTAATTACCGTGCCGGCTTACTTCTCCGATGCCGAGCGCCAGGCCACCAAAGAGGCCGGCGAGATCGCTGGCCTAAATGTGCTGCGCATTATCAACGAGCCGACTGCAGCCGCACTCGCCTACGGCCTAGATAAGGGTGACCACGAGCAAACCATCTTGGTCTTTGACCTCGGCGGTGGCACCTTCGACGTCTCACTCCTCGAAATCGGTGACGGCGTTGTCGAAGTTAAGGCAACAAGTGGTGATAACCACCTTGGCGGCGATGACTGGGACAACAAGGTTGTTGACTGGATGGTAACTGAGTTCAAGAATGCACACGGTGTCGACTTGTCGAAGGACAAAATGGCGATGCAGCGGCTGCGTGAGGCCGCGGAGAAGGCGAAGATCGAACTCTCAAGTTCCATGCAGACCTCAATAAACCTGCCGTACATCACGGCGAGTGCTGATGGCCCGCTGCACCTTGACGAAACTTTGAGCCGTGCGCAGTTTGAGTCGTTGACTCAAGATCTGCTCGATCGCACCAAGGCACCGTTTCAGGCGGTCTTGAAAGATGCAGGTATCGCACTCGACAAGATCGATCAGGTAGTGCTCGTCGGCGGGTCAACACGGATGCCAGCGGTCGCCGAACTGGTCAAGAAAGAAGCCGGTAAGGAGCCAAATAAGGGTGTTAATCCAGATGAGGTTGTCGCAGTTGGCGCGGCCTTGCAAGCCGGTGTGTTGAAGGGTGAAGTAAAGGACGTACTACTCCTCGATGTGACCCCGCTATCGCTGGGCATCGAGACCAAGGGTGGCGTCATGACCAGACTGATTGAGCGCAACACCACTATCCCGACCAAACGCTCTGAAACATTCACCACGGCGGACGACAACCAACCATCGGTGCTGATTCAGGTCTACCAGGGTGAGCGCGAAATGGCTGCTTACAATAAGCGACTTGGCACTTTCGAGCTGACGGGGCTACCGCCGGCACCGCGTGGTATTCCGCAGGTTGAGGTCACCTTCGATATCGATGCCAACGGCATTGTCCACGTGTCCGCAAAGGACATGGCCACCGGTAAAGAGCAGTCCATGACGATCTCGGGCGGTTCGGCACTGAGCAAGGACGAAATCGACCGCATGATGCGGGAGGCCGAGCAGCACGCTGACGAGGATAAGCAGCGTCGCGATGAGGTTGAGGTGCGAAACACCGCCGAAGGGCTGGTCTATCAAACCGAGAAGTTCCTCGCCGATAACGCGGACAAGGTGCCGGCCGATGCCAAGGCAAATGTCGAAGGCCCACTTGATGAACTCAAGAAGGCTATTGACGCCAACGACATCCCAGGCATGCGCGCGGCAACCGACAAGGTGGCTCAAGCGAGCCAGACCTTGGGCGCCGCTATGTATGCCACGGCACAGGAGGCCGGTGGCTCCGAAGGCGCAGCTGATGCCGAGGCCGAGATGGCCGAGGACGATGTTGTCGACGCTGAAATCATTGACGAGGAAGAATCCAAGTGAGTTCTGAATACCAAAATGAGAATGAAGAGCAAGGTGTTCGGGTAACCGACAAACGTCGGCTCGACCCGGACACCTATGCCCTCCGTGATGTTGATGCGCAACCGGAGTCCGGGGAGGTGCGCCAGCTAGATGATGCTGGCGCACCCGCCACCGCTGAAGTAGATAAGTTGGCTGAACTAATCAACGACCTTCAGCGGGTGCAAGCCGAGTACACAAACTACCGGCGACGTGTTGATCGCGATCGGGAACTTATTAAGGAAAATGCGATCGGATCAGCGATCGTGGCGCTACTGCCGGTAATCGACGATATTGACAGAGCACGCGAACACGGGGAACTAGAGGGCGCCTTCCGCAGTGTCGGCGAGGCGCTCGAGGGTGCGTTGGCGAAGTTGGGCTTGGAGAAATTCGGCGAGGCCAATGAACCCTTTGATCCGAACCTGCATGAGGCACTATCAACTGAATCCCGTGATGAGATTTCTGAGCCAACAGTGACGGCCGTATACCAACCGGGCTATCGCTACGCGGGGCGCGTTTTGCGTCCGGCCCGAGTAGCTGTTGCGGGGACTGACTGACTGTGAACAAAGACTGGCTCGAGAAGGACTTCTACGCGATTCTCGGCGTCAGCAAGGATGCAATACCGGATGAAATAAAGAAGAAATACCGCAAACTCGCGCGCGAGTTGCACCCGGATAAGAACCCAGGCGACGCGAAAGCCGAGGAGCGCTTCAAGCAAGTCTCCGAGGCTTATGACGTGTTGTCCGATGATGCTAAGCACAAGGAGTACGACGAAGCACGGGCATTGTTTTCCAACGGTGGCTACCGTGCGGGCGGGTTCGGTGGCGGCCCCGGCGGTGGTCAAGGGGCTGGGCAATACAACGTCAACATGGAAGATCTGTTTGGTGACGCCAACAGTGGTTTCGGTGATTTCCTTGGTGGGATCTTTAACCGCGGCCGGGGCGGCCGCACTCAGCAACCACGTCGCGGCGGTGATCTAGAGAGCAAACTGACACTGTCATTTGATGATGCGCTTGATGGGGTGACGGTACCACTGCGTTTGAGCACTGAGGCTAGTTGCAAGACCTGCCACGGCACCGCCGCTAAGCCAGGTACTTCGCCTCGGGTATGTCCTGCCTGCGAGGGTTCGGGTCAAACGGCTCGCAACGCCGGCGGCTTTGCATTCGCTGAGCCGTGCACGGTGTGCCGTGGTCGCGGCATCTTCGTTGATGAGCCGTGCACGGTGTGCCGGGGCTCTGGCCGCGGCTTGAATACTCGCACGGTTCAGGCCCGCATCCCAGCAGGTGTCAAAGATGGTGCGCGCATTCGACTCAAGGGCAAAGGTGCACCCGGTGAGCGTGGCGGCCCAAATGGTGACCTCTTTGTGCTTGTGCATGTGAGCGGGCATCCGGTGTTCATCCGCAAGGGTGACAACATCACCTTGACCGTGCCAGTGACATTTGTCGAGGCCACCCTGGGCGGGCAGATCTGCGTACCGGTGCCGCGTGGTGGCTCGGTGAAACTGCGAATACCCGCGGGTACCACAAACGGCCGGACCTTCCGTGTTCGCGATAAAGGCATTTTGCGCAAGGATGGTACCCACGGGGATGTGCTCGTCATGGTTGAGGTTGCGGTGCCACAGAAGTTAAGTGCGGACGCCGCCGCCGCCCTTCGCATCTACGCGGAACAAAGTCTCGATCATGATCCGCGCGAAGAGCTTTACGAGATAACCGGCACGGGGGATAAGCCATGAGTGAGCCCAGCCGCGGCTACCAAGTCAGTGATGACTCGCCCGTCTACATCATTTCCGTTGCCGCGCGAATAACCGGCCTGCATCCGCAGACCCTAAGGCAGTACGACCGGTTGGGCTTGGTTTCGCCAACTCGAATCGCTGGTCGAAATCGATTGTACTCAGCAAATGACATCACGCGGCTCCGCGAGATCGCCGATTTATCGACCGAGGGCCTGACGCTGGAGGGCATCCGCCGGGTGCTCGAACTGCAACTTGAAGTAGAGCGCTTACGCGACAGGCTGCAGGAGTTTCATCGGGTGAAGTCGGCAACAGCTTTAGTAGTTTGGCGACCAGCGGGGAAGCAATAACCATGGATATTCAGTTCACGACCAAAGGTCAAGACGCACTGGGTGCGGCAGTTCGCATCGCAGCCGCTAACGGTAACGCGCAAGTAGAGCCGATCCACCTACTCGATTCATTGCTGCAGCAAGGAGGGGGCATAGCAAGTGCGCTCCTCGAACAAGTTGGTGTCAACCCGGCCGCAATGACCCGCGAAGTCAGGACGGCGGTTGAGTCCTTGTCTTCAGCAAGTGGCCCATCGGTCTCGGCACCGCAGTTAAGCAGCTCCGGTTTCAAGGTACTTAGTGCCGCCCAGGAGTTGGCAAAGGAACGTGGTGATGAGTACGTAAGTACCGAACACCTCTTGATAGGACTTGCCAAGGACGGCGGCCCGGGAGTTAGCGACCGGTTGGTCGCGGCCGGTGCCGCGCCAGCCACTTTATTGGATGCACTTCAACAAGTTAGGGGGTCGGCCCGCGTGACTACGCAGGATCCGGAGCAAACATTCCAGGCACTAGAGAAGTACGGGGTTGATCTCACCGAGCTAGCGCGCGAGGGCAAGATCGATCCGGTCATCGGTCGCGACGAGGAAGTCAGGCGCACAATTCAAGTGCTCTCCCGGCGCACCAAGAACAATCCGGTTTTGATCGGTGAACCCGGTGTCGGCAAGACCGCGGTAGTTGAAGGTCTGGCACGGCGCATCGTCGAGGGGGATGTTCCGACTTCGCTGGCGGGTAAGACTTTAATCGCACTGGATCTTGGAGCCATGGTGGCGGGAGCGAAATACCGCGGCGAGTTCGAAGAGCGGCTCAAGGCCGTCCTCGATGAGATCAAGGGCAGTGATGGCCAGATCATTACTTTCATTGACGAACTGCATACGGTGGTCGGCGCCGGAGCTGGTGGTGAGGGTGCGATGGATGCCGGCAACATGCTAAAGCCGATGTTGGCGCGCGGTGAGTTGCGGATGATCGGTGCGACAACCCTTGATGAATACCGCAAGTATGTAGAGAAGGATGCAGCGCTCGAACGTCGATTCCAGCAGGTGTTCGTGAGTCAACCATCTGTCGAAGACACCATTGCGATCTTGCGTGGCATCAAAGAGAAGTACGAAGCACACCACAAAGTAGTTATCTCCGACAGTGCACTAGTAGCGGCTGCGGCCCTTTCAGATCGGTACATCACTTCACGGTTTCTCCCGGATAAAGCAATTGATCTTATGGATGAGTCGGCATCTCGCTTGCGAATGGAGATCGACTCCTCACCGGTCGAGATCGATGTGCTCCAGCGCCAGGTTGACCGACTGCGCATGGAGGAGTTGGCAGTTGCCAAGGAAACTGATGACGCATCACAGGAACGACTTCGTAAAATTCGGGCTGAGATCGCCGATAAGGATGAGGAACTACGCGGTCTGCGAGTTAATTGGGATGCCGAGAAGCAGGGTCTGGACCGAATCGGTGAAATCAAGGTTTCGATTGATGACCTGCGGGCGGTGGCGGAGAAATCACAGCGCGAAGGCAACTTCGAGCAAGCCTCACGGATTCTCTATGCCGAAATTCCCACTCTCGAAGAGGAGTTATCTCGGGTTACGGCTCAGACGAATGCCCGCGAATCGGCCATGGTCAAGGAAGAGGTCACCGCGGATGACATCGCGGAAGTGGTGTCCGCGTGGACGGGTATCCCAGCAGGTCGACTACTAGAAGGCGAGACCCAAAAACTCCTCCACATGGAAGATGAGTTGGGTAAGCGAGTAGTCGGTCAAAGTGAAGCGGTGCGGGAGGTTGCTGATGCGGTCCGGCGGGCCCGGGCAGGTATCGCCGACCCGAACCGCCCCACCGGATCCTTCCTGTTTCTCGGACCAACGGGTGTTGGCAAGACCGAGCTAGCAAAAGCCGTCGCGGAGTTCCTATTTGATGATGAGCGCGCGATGGTGCGAATTGACATGAGCGAGTACTCAGAGAAGCATTCGGTATCACGGCTGGTCGGTGCACCTCCCGGCTATGTCGGTTACGAAGAGGGAGGTCAGTTAACTGAGGCGGTTAGGCGGCGTCCGTACTCGGTGATCCTTTTGGACGAGGTTGAAAAAGCCCACCCTGAAGTATTCGATATCTTGCTGCAGGTACTCGATGAGGGAAGATTGACCGATGGGCAAGGTCGAACCGTCGACTTCCGGAATGTGATCTTAATCCTGACCTCGAATATCGGTTCGCAATTCTTGGTCGATACCGAGTTGCCATTTGAGGAACGCAAAGCGCTGGTGATGGGTGCGGTGCAACAGAATTTCAGGCCAGAGTTTCTCAATCGCCTTGATGCGATGGTGATGTTCGAGCCACTTGATCGTGCTGAACTCCTAAAGGTGACCGATATCCAAATCGAGCAGCTGCAGCGGCGTTTACAAGACCGTCGAATCACCCTTGAGGTAACCGATGCGGCCAAGAATTGGTTGGTTGAAGTGGGATTTGATCCGATCTATGGCGCCCGACCACTGCGCCGGTTGGTGCAAACGGCAATTGGCGACAAGTTGGCCAAGGGGATCTTGGCTGGCGAAATCCGCGACGGCGAAAAGGTGGTGATCGGCGCTTCGGGTGCGGGTGAACTAACTTTGACGACGTCCTAAGAGTTGTTGCCCAGATAAGTTCATTAGCGGATAGCCGCTCGCGCAGCCCGCTGGTACTTAGCTAAGTCCCGCACGCAGTCGATCAACCGCCGCTTTCAGCACCTCGGTGCGCTTGCAAAATGCCCATCGCACATAGGGCTTCCCGACTTCGGGATCATCACAAAACACCCCATGCGGGATGGCCACCACCCCGGCTTTATGTGGTAGTTCCCGACAGAAAGTCAGGCCATCTACGTAGCCCAGGGGGCGCACGTCGGTAGTCGCGAAGTAGGTGCCCTGAGGCCTGATGACACTAAACCCGAGCTCCTCGAGGCCACCGCAAAGTAGATCGCGCTTAAGTGCGAGATCGCTCCGGAGCTCTTGGTAATACTGGTCGGGTAGCCCAAGGCCGTGGGCCATCGCGTATTGAAATGGGCCGCCCGATGTGAATGACAGGTGTTGACGCGTGACACGAACTGCCGCAATTAAATCCCGTGGGCCAGTCGCCCAACCAACTTTCCAGCCGGTGAATGAAAATGATTTGCCGCCCGAGCCGACGGTGATGGTGCGCTCGAACATCTGGGGCAGTGTGCAAATAGGAATATGCTCGCTATCGTCGAACCACAAGTGTTCATATGCCTCATCCGACAAAACTAAAATGTCATTCTCAATCGCGATAGTTGCGATCTCTTGCAATTCTTCGCGGGTGAAGACGACCCCGGTCGGGTTATGTGGCGAGTTTAGAATGAGTATGCGCGTCTTTGTGGTGAGAGCGGCTCGCAGTGCTTCGATATCGGGTCGAAGCCTCGGCCCGCTCATCGGCACGCCAACGCGCTGGCCACTCGCCATCGAAACAGCAGCTGAGTAAATGTCAAACCAAGGCTCGAACATGACGACTTCATCACCAGCATCGACAAGGGCGAGCAAAGTTGCCACTAATGCCTCGGAGGCGCCTGTGGTGACAACGACATCGGTGTCTGGATCAAGGTTAATGCCGTAAAAGCGTTCCTGGTGGGCGGCGATGGCTTGGCGTAACTCCGGGATTCCAATACTTGGCGGGTATTGGTTACCTCGCCCGTCATTGATCGCCGCGCGGGCGATCTCCTTGAGCTCGGTGGGGCCATCGGTATCAGGAAAGCCCTGTCCGAGGTTTATTGCGCCAACTTCGAGGGCCAACTGTGACATTTCGGCGAAAACGGAATCGGCATGGGGGCGCAGTCGTGGGATCAATGGGGGCGTCCGGCGTGACATGGGTAGCACGCTAGCGGGTCACCCTAATTACCTTTGGGGCTGACACAGCGGAGCCGAGTGCATTGGTTGCGATGATCGCGCAGGAATAGGAGGTCGGCCGCAGTCCACGCAGGAAGGCCCAGCGATCTTGACCCACCGGGGCGAACTTAGGTGGCCCGCCAGCAATGGGTAAACAGCGAAGGGCGACCCTGCTGATTGGTGCGTCATTAGCTCGGGATTGTTTTACGGCAACCGCGATCATCCTCTTATCGCTACTCCACACTTTTCGAATACCGCCGGGGGTAGGTACCCCCAGAGGGGTGCCAACAACAGCTGCGGATGCCGGCGAAGTGCCAAGTGAGTTTCCGGAAGCCCCACTGACCGCATAGGCGGTGCCGTTGGCTAAACCGCCGATCGTGCAGAACGGCAACTGCAGGTCGATTCGTGGCTGGGCGGTGCAGCCAAATACCTGGCCTGTGGTGGGATCGGTGGCGTTGGCGGTGAAGCTGGAAACCACCGAGCCATCATCGGTAGCAGTGAAGTTCACCCGGAGTGCGGTGTTCACCACGGTTAGGTCAATGGTTGGCGGAATGGTCGGCGCAAAAGTCACCAGCGCGTTGGTTGCAATGAGGAAGTCTGACATCGCGGCGACCCTGGTATAAACGCCAGGCAACGTGATTGCGCACTCTTCACCCCAACTCACGATGCCGATCAATCGCATCGCGGAGTCGTAGCCTCCAACCAGCGGCCCGCCTGAGTCACCTTGGCAAGAATCGATTATTTTCCCGCTACTCGAAACACCCGCGGCGCACAACATAGTGTCGGCGGACGCGTCCCTGCTGCCGAAGCCAGCGAAGGTCACCCCGGCGAAACTGAAGTCGGCTCCACTCCCGCAACTCTCATTCGGGAAAATCGTCACCCGACCAATCTTGAAGGCGGTCGGATAACTTTCATCAGCGGCCGACAGATTGCCCCAGCCAGCTACTTTCGCCGGTGCCCCGACAGCAACAAGTGATTGTTGGTCAACTGGTCGCATCGGCAAAATTGGGGTGATATCCATTACCGGCTCGGCAAGGGTCAGCACCGCGATGTCGAAGGCGGAGGTATCGGAATCATAATTTGGGTGCACGGTGATTGCAGAGATACCCACCGTTCGGACATTAGGTGAGTCCAGATTGCGGGTCAGACCCACGACAAGTTTATCAGGGCGGAACACGGCCCCGGACTTAACCTTGACAACACAATGGGCCGCGGTGACGACTGTCGTGGTGGTCGTGAGTGCACCACCACAAAACTGCGCCGAGTAGGCGCCGTCATCCTCAAAGTCGTAGACATCTAGGAGCGCAACCAGGAAGGGCATATCCCCTGGGGCGGAGTCGTCACCATTTACTACTCGAGGCCAGCTAGTTTCCTGGGGGGCGGCCAGCGCGGCGCCAAAAAGTCCGGTGTTCGTGCTAGCCGCCAAGAGCCCGGCTGCCATGATGCCTACTAGAGCGCGCATCGTGGGTTTCGGCAGTCGGGCAGTCACTCGGCAAGGATAAAGTATCAATTTAAGGTACGCAATGCAAAGCGGTGTAAACCGTGATCCGTTACGCACCGCGCCCGCTAGTGCGGTTCGCGTCAGCTATGCGACAAATTTCTGGCCGTTTCGGGAAGCGCTAGATATTGGTGCTGGCAACGAGCGCGCTAGCCAGCTCGTCAATGGCATTGAAGTTAAACGCCTGCCAGCCACGCAGCTCAGGTAATTTCGAAGCCGCCACACTATTTTGTTGGGCTAAGTAAACCGGTGCATCGGGCCACTCCGGCCCGGTTGGATCAGTTAGCGGGTCGATTAAGTAGTAAGCAGCCACCCTGCGGTGGGCGGTGCGCTGGGCGAGGGCGAGTGCCGGCAGATAGGCGGCACTGCTTGCCGGTGCCACCACTACCAGTGGTCCGGTCGGCTCCAGCTCATGGATCCGAGCGCAAATTAGAATGGATATCGGCGCCACAAAAACAGGTGGCAAATCAATCTCGAAGATTCGGCCACCGAGATCCCTGACCGCTGCACTTAATGCGGCGCGAAATCTAATATCGCCGCCAGGCAAGGTGATGATGCTGCCGGCGCTCACGTAGGCAGCCCGGTTCTCATTGAGTAAGCATAGAGTTGACCCCATGACAAAATCACCAGCCTGGGAGCAGCTCCGGCAAGAGATCATCAACAAAGCGGTGGTTCATGGGAAGGTGACCTTATCCAGCGGGCGCGAGGCGAACTATTACGTCGATCTGCGTCGGGTGACCTTGGACGCCGTAGCTGCACCCTTGGTCGGAGCGGTAATGCGGGAGTTGACCAGCGACCTCGATTTCACCGCGGTCGGGGGCCTGACCCTAGGTGCTGACCCGGTGGCAACCGCGATGATGCACGATGCTGCGCAGTCGGGTGTCCTGCTCAACGCCTTCGTGGTGCGCAAGGCGGAGAAGCAGCACGGACTGCAAAAACAAATCGAAGGCCCGGATGTGTCCGGTGCGCGAGTACTCGCTGTTGAGGATACTTCGACGACCGGATCCTCGGTATTGGCCGCGATCGATGCCCTTGACCTTGTTGGTGCGACCACGGTCGCGGTGGCGGTGATAGTTGATCGCGGAGCCGGCCCAGCAGTTGTCGCTCGCGGATTGGAGTATCGTACGGCGTATTCGCTGGGGGATTTGGGTTTGGACTAACTACTTGAGCCGCGGGCCCGTTCCCGCCGATGCTTCACGAGCTCAAAGATGATCGGCAAAATGCTGATGAAGACTACGAGAATTAAAATAATCTCAATGTTCTTCTTGACGAACTCGATATTTCCAAGGAAGTAGCCGGCTAGCGTCACGCAACCGGCCCAGAGCACCGCGCCGATGAAACTGAAGAGCACATACTTGCGAAAGTCCATCTTCCCTACCCCGGCGATTGCTGTGATGAAAGTACGAACCATCGGCACGAAACGGGCCATGACAATGGCTCGTGCACCATACTTTTCAAAAAAAGCATGGGTTTTTTCTACGTACTCCTTCCTAAAGAACCTGGAGTCGGGGCGCTTAAACATTGCCGGACCTGCTTTGAGCCCTATCCAGTAGCCGACGATATTTCCGATGATTGCTGCAAGGATCAAGAGCAGTACCGCGACACCAATATTGATTGTGATGAAGCCCTGGGCAATTAGCATGCCGACGACGAACAGCAGTGAGTCACCGGGTAGAAAGAAGCCAATTAGTAATCCACATTCGGCGAAGATGATGGCAAGTGCCACCCAAAAAGCAACAGCGCCGAGGCTTTTTAGCATCACCTCGGGATCTGGGCCTAGGGTCTGGACGAGTGATGTCAGCGCATTCATGTGCGTGAGGCTATCGTCGTAGGCGTGAAAACCCCGGACGTACCCGCCGAAGTCGGGGTCGGACCACACCCAAAACCTTGGCCCACCGGACCTAACTACGACCCGGAACTACTGGCCGAGGGTGACCGGCGCAATGTCGTCGATAAATACCGCTACTGGTCTCTTGACGCGGTGGTGGCGGATCTTGATACCCAGCGCAACCCATTTCATGTGGGTATTGAAAACTTTCATCACGATTTCAATATCGGGTCGGTTGTTAGAACCGCTAATGCATTCTTGGCTAAGGAAGTACACATTGTGGGAAGAAAGAGGTGGAACCGGCGCGGCGCCATGGTCACCGATCGGTATCAACATGTGCGGCATCACTTAGATCCATTGGCCTTGGCGGATTGGGCGCGGGAGAATGACGTAGTGATCATTGGCGTTGACAATGTGCCAGGTTCGGTGCCACTGGAGACATGCGAGCTTCCCGAGAACTGTGTGCTGCTATTTGGTCAAGAAGGCGAGGGCTTAACCACGCAGGCACGCGAAGTTTGTGATTCGGTGCTGTCGATAGCCCAATTCGGTTCAACTAGGTCGATCAACGCCGGTGCAGCTGCTGCTATCGCCATGCATGCTTGGATACGTCAACATAGGTTCGGTAAATTGCCGTGATGTCGATTTCAACGCGGGTTCTGATGACCGACCGCAAGTTTCAAAAACTGTTCATTGCGCGAACAATAAGTAATATTGGTAACGGCATCGCGCCTATTGCTCTGGCATTTGGGATCTTGGATCTTGAAGGAGCAACACCAACGTCACTTAGTTTGGTGTTGGCCGCGCAGGCCTTGCCGATGGTTATTGTCTTGCCGATCGGTGGTGTGATCGCCGATCGCCTTGGTCGCGCCCGCGTCATTGCAGCCAGTGATATCGCCATCAGTTTGGTAGTGGCGGTGATGGGGGTGCTGTTCCTAACTGGCACGGCAACCGTCCCACTGCTCCTGGTCCTCTCCGTTATTTCAGGGGCGCTAAACGGCTTGTGGTAAGCGGCTTACCCGGGGTTGGTACCCGATGTGGTCGACGATGGGCACTTACAACCAGCCAATGCCTACGTCAGCGTGGCGAGCAATGCCGGGCTAATAGTCGGTAGTGCGGTCGGCGGCTTGCTGGTGGCCCTGTTTGGATCTGGGGTGGCGATCATGGTCGACTCCGCATCATTCCTAGTCGCGGGCTTTTTGGTCTTCACATTTAGGCATGCATCCAAGCCGCACACATCAGGTGAATCAATGTTGGGTGATCTAACACACGGATGGCGAATATTTATCTCATACAAATGGGTGGTAGCGATTGTTTTGTCATTCAGTGTTGCGATTATGGTGATCCGCGGCGTTGAAGAAGTCATGGGCCCGGTCTTGGCTAATGAGTCTTATGGTGGGCCGGCCGGCTGGGCATTCGTGCTCGGTTCCATGTCTGTTGGCTTGTTGATCGGGGCGGTTGTTGCTTCCAAGATCCATGCCTCGCGGCCACTGCTTTTCGGAATGATTATTTCATTCGCCTTCCCGCTTTGGGTGCTGTCATTGGCCTTTACCGCACCGCTGTTGGTGGTAGCTATTGGCGCATTGGTCTGGGGAATCGCCATCGAGTTGTTCATGGTCCTTTGGTTTACCGCGCTTCAGACACATATCCCGCGAGAGGCGCTGTCACGAGTCTCCGCATATGACGCAATGGGGTCATTGATGTTCGGGCCAATTGGCCTAGCCCTCGCGGGACCACTTATTGCATTCGTCGGCCTAAAGACCGGCTTCTTGATTGCTGCGGGAATAATGGTGCTGGCGCTAGTTGGAGGGCTATTCTCCAAATCCCTTCGAGGTCTGCGGGCGGTGCCGAGCGGCAGTGAGTAACCTGCACCCGTCACCGAGTAGCCCACCATCGGCACCAAAATGCGTTGAGCCACCTGCTGCTCCGGGAAGAAGTACACGTCTTGCTCGAGTCCGCCGGCGTACCAACTGAGCAGGTCTCCCTCGTAGGTCATGACGCAGACGAAGATTGGGTCCCCGGTGCCAAATAGCGGGTGGACCCGGCCCGAACCATCCGCTTCAACCAGAAGGCGTTAGATTCTGGAACTGGGTAGGCGATCCTAGGGTGGAGCCGTGAAATGAGCGTTGGTCACGATTTATTGGGCGGGCCACCGCCGACTTTCCTCCCGATCGATGTGGGGGCGGTAACGGCACTCTCGGCGGGTGACACGCCAGATTCGGTAGTGCGTGCCTACCCAACCAGCTCACTGGCGTGGGCGGCCCTAAGTGACCAGGCGTGGGCGGCGGGTGCGGTCGTTGAGTCATACGCTTTCGCCAGGGTGGGCTATCACCGCGGGCTTGATGCCCTTCGCCGTGCCGGCTGGAAGGGCCACGGCCCGGTGCCTTGGAGCCATGAGCCCAATCAGGGTTTCCTACGCTGCCTGCGTGCACTCGGTCGCGCCGCCGCCGCGATCAGTGAGGTTGATGAAGCAGATCGCATCAGTGCTTTTCTCCTTGACTGCGACCCGAATATTCCGGCCTCGTAGTAAGTGGTCATAGTTGTTGGTGGTGGTATCAGCGGCGTAGCCTGCGCCGGTGAGCTAAATGCACGCGGCATTTCGGTACAACTATATGACCGAGGGCACAAACTAGGTGGCCGAATGGCCTCTCGGGTCATCCGTGACTCCGAGACGGAATTCGACGGACATATTGTCGACATCGGTGCCTCATATTTCACGGCCAGCGCCGAAAGTTTCCGAGCGGTTGTTGAGGACTGGCAGTCACGTGGTATCGCACGTGCATGGACCGACTCATTTCACCTGGCAACCCCCCAAGGTGTTGCCGGGGTTCGAGGTGGTCCGATGCGGTACGCAGCACCGGGTGGTTTGCGTTCACTAGTTGCTGATCTAGCTTCGAAGCTACCGAGTACGCAGATAACTAGCAAGCACAGTGTTGAGGTGGTGTCCTACGCAGGTGACCACCTGACGGTCGACGAAAAGCCAGCAACCGCGGTGGCACTGTGCATGCCTGATCCGCAAGCCCGCGCAATCCTTGATTCGAAGTCACCCGAGTTCCAAGCCACCATCGAGGCAACGTGCGGAGTGGTTTGGGAGCCGACCTTCGCGGTGACCGCGGTTTTTCAAAATACCTGCTGGGTGCCATTTGATGGAGTTTTCGTCAATGACGATGCGGTCCTGACTTGGGTCGCCAATGACGGCAGCCGCCGTGGCGATCACGCACCGGTATTGGTGGCGCATGTCAATCCTGTCCTGGCTGCCGGTCACCTGGACGAGCCGGCGGCGGTGATTCCAATTGTCCTGGCCGCACTGCGAAGGATTCTCGCCTTGACGGAGCAGCCGATCTGGGTTGATATCCAGCGTTGGACTTATGCCAGACCACTAATTGCTAGGTCTGATGAGTGCTACTTAGACGCCGGGATCAACATTGGTCTGGCAAGTGATGCCTGGGCCGGTGGCCCACGAGTCGAGACCGCTTGGCTGTCTGGCGCTGCCCTTGGCCAACGTATAGCCGAGCGGCTTGCTGCCTCCGCCTAATTCTCCGATACCCTGATCACATGCCTGCAATAGTTCTTGTCGGTTCACAGTGGGGCGATGAGGGTAAGGGCAAAGCAACTGACCTGCTCGGCAGCCGCGTCGATTACGTCGTCAGATATCAAGGCGGCAATAATGCCGGTCACACCGTGGTTATTGGTGACCAGAAATTCGCATTGCACCTGCTCCCCAGCGGGATCTTAACTCCCGATGTGGTGCCGGTTATCGGCAACGGAGTCGTCATTGATCCAGGTGTGTTGCTAGGTGAGATGGCTGCGTTAAACGAGCGCGGAATCGACACTTCAAAGCTGGTGATCAGCGCTAATGCCCACTTGATCACCTCGTACCACGTCACCCTCGACAAAGTCACCGAGCGATTTCTTGGTAACGCAAAAATCGGCACAACCGGTCGCGGGATCGGCCCAACCTATAGCGATAAAATTGCGCGGGTTGGCATTCGCGTGCAGGACCTGTTCGACCCGTCGATCCTGCAGCAAAAAGTCGAGGGGGCGCTGGCGAATAAGAACCAGACCCTGGTCAAAGTGTTTAACCGTCGAGCCCTTGACCCAGCTGCCGTGACCGATGAGTTGCTCGCCTTCGCCGAAATATTGCGCCCCTATGTCGCCGACACGTCACTACTACTCAATAAGGCACTTGACGACGACTTGTTGGTGCTTCTAGAAGGTGGTCAAGGCACTTTGCTTGACGTTGACCACGGTACTTACCCATTTGTTACTTCGAGTAATGCGACGGCCGGTGGTGCCTGCACCGGTAGTGGCATCGGGCCGACCCGTATCACGGGCGTCATCGGCATCTTGAAGGCTTATGTCACCAGAGTTGGTTCTGGTCCATTCCCAACCGAACTCCTCGACGAAGACGGTGAGCGCCTGCGCACTATCGGCGGTGAGCGCGGTGTCACCACCGGTCGGCCTCGTCGGTGTGGATGGTTCGATGCACCAATCGCTCGGTTTGCCACACGAGTTAACGGCCTGACAGACACCTTCTTGACGAAACTAGATGTGCTCACCGGATTCGAACAAATACCAGTTTGTGTTGCGTACGAAGTTGATGGAGCGCGCTACGAAGAACTCCCGATGACTCAAACTGGCTTTCACCACGCTAAACCGATTTACGAGAATATGCCGGGTTGGACCGAGGATATTTCCGGAGCGCGTGAGTTCAGCGACCTCCCGGTGAATGCCCGTAACTATGTGAAGTTCCTCGAAGAGATTTCTGGTACTCGAATCAGCGCCATCGGCGTTGGGCAAGATCGTGATGCCACCATCACGATCAACGATCTCATCGGGTAGTGGATACGCACCCGCAGTGAAGACTTACGTGTAGTGGCCGATACCGGCCGACACGGTTTTGGCCGGTAGCCACGTCACCCTGACACTTGTTCAAGTCAGCGATGCTCCTGACCTATTCGCGGTGCTTGACCATGACGCGGTTTGGACCCACGTGCGCGGCCGCCACTTTGGTATCGGCGAACGAAATCGGCTTCACCCTTTATGCACCCGCGGTCTGGGGAACGGCGGTGAATCCGGAATGCAAGTTACTGCTCACGACCTGGGCATTCGAAGTCGCCGGCATGGGTCGGGTGCAATTTAAGACCGATATCCGAAATGTGCCCAGCCAAGCGGCTATCGCCCGGATTGGCGCTACCAAGGAGGGGGTGCTGCGCCGGTACCAGCGCCATCAGGATGGCTCAGTGCGCGACACCGTCAGGTATTCGGTGCTGGCCGATGACTGGCCGGCGGTGAAGGCCGGTTAATTGCGAGACTGCCCTGAGGCGGAATGCATCATGATGCCTGTAGTGATGATGTTTTGATGCTAACAGGCTAGGATATGGGTATGCGAACCACGTTGACCTTGGACGATGATTTGGCCATGGCGCTCCAAGAGGAATCTCGTAAGACTGGACAGCCCTTTAAGACCGTGCTTAATCGGTACCTCCGGCGCGGCATGGCCGTGGCCCCCGTTCCTCGAGCACCAGTCGTGGTGCGCACATTTGACGCGGGAGTTCGGGAGGGAATCGACGTTACCAAAGCCCTAGATCTGGTGGCAGAGATGGATGATGAGCACCTGCTTGCGGTCACGGCGCGGTTAACGGCGGCAGTGGCTCAAGATGATCATTCCTGATGCGAACCTGCTGATTTATGCCGCTGACGTTAGATCAGTTTTTCACGAACGCGCGCACGCTTGGTGGACTGGCGTCTTAAATAGTGACGAGGCTGTCGGGTTGAGCTGGCTGGTACTAATTGCTTATGTGCGGATGTTGTCATCCCCTCGGATAACAATTAACCCAATCGGAGTAAGTGTCCTGTTGGCGGCAGTGGAAGAGTGGCTCGAGGTGCCGTCGGTGCAGGTGCTCCAACCAACCCGCAGGCACCCGCAGGCCCTACGCTCGCTGCTGGTCCCTACCGGAGTGGGCGGGAATCTGGTCAATGATGCGCATTTAGGAGCACTGGCACTCGAGTTCGGGGGCACTGTGCATTCCGCAGACACTGACTTTGCCCGCTTTCCCAATGTTCGTTGGGTCAATCCGCTTGAATAATCGCCCCGAAATATGCTTAGCATTGGCCCGGTTCTACAGTGGGCTATATCAACTGATCCGCGATCAATAGCGCCAAGTAAGGGAGCCCGCCGTGACATTCACCGCCGACCCAGCCGAGGGCAAGCGCGTCTTTGATCTGGACCGAGCCCATGTCTTTCACTCGTGGAGTGCGCAGGGGCCCCTGAACCCGTTCACGCCGGCGGCGGCCGAGGGCTGCTACGTGTGGGATTACGAGGGCAATCGGTACCTGGATTTCTCCTCGCAGTTGGTGAACGTCAACATTGGTCACCAGCACCCGAAAGTCGTCAAGGCCATTCAAGAACAAGCAGCAATCTTGTCAACAATCGCTCCGCAGCACGCCAACGTAAAACGCGGTGAAGCCGCAAAGTTGATCGCTGATCTTGCCCCCGCGGGGATGAATAAAGTCTTCTTCACTAATGGCGGCGCCGACGCGGCTGAAAATGCCATTCGGATGGCTCGTATTCATACCCATAAGCACAAGGTGCTTTCCTTCTACCGCTCTTACCACGGTAATACCGGCTCGGCCATTGCCGCGACAGGTGATCAACGACGTTGGCCAAATGAGTATTCAACCCAGCATGTGCACTTCTTCGGGCCGTTTCTGTACCGGTCGGTCTTCTGGTCAAAGTCAGCCGAAGAAGAATCAACTCGCGCCTTGGAGCACCTCGAGCAAGTAATTATTTTTGAAGGGCCGAACACAATCGGCTGCATTCTGATGGAGAGTGTCGTTGGAACCGGTGGAATTTTAGTTCCACCGCCCGGGTATCTCGCCGGCGTTCGCGCCCTCTGCGATAAGTACGGCATCGTCCTCATTCTTGACGAGGTGATGGCGGGCTTCGCCCGCACCGGTAAGTGGTTTGCTTTTAATAACTTCGACGTCGAGCCCGATCTGATCATCTTCGCCAAGGGTTCAAACTCCGGTTATGTGCCTGTCGGCGGAGTCGTCATCTCCGATGAGATCGCAGCTACTTTCGACACCAAGGTTTTCCCAGGTGGCCTTACCTACTCCGGCCATCCACTGGCTGCGGCCTCGATCGTTGCCTCGATCACTGCCATGAAAGAAGAAGGTATTGTCGAGAATGCGGCAGCCATCGGTGAAGATGTCATCGGCCCGGGGCTGCTCGAACTCCAAGAGCGCCACCCGGTAATCGGTGATGTTCGCGGCCTCGGAGTGTTCTGGGCCATCGAGTTGGTTTCGGACCGCGCAACTAAGGCCCCGTTGGCCGAGTACCCGGGCACCTCCCCGGCGATGGCTGAGATAATTGCCGAATGCCGAAAGCGCGGCTACCTGCCATTCGTGATGGTGAACCGGGTGCACGTGGTGCCGCCATGCGTCATAACCCCTGAGCAAGCCAAGGAAGGTCTTGCGATTCTGGACGAGGTTCTCACCTTGACAGATAAGCACTACGTCGGCTCCTAACGTGAAAGTTCTTGTCATTGGCTCGGGTGCGCGCGAGCACGCCCTAATCAATGCCCTGCTCGACGATGACGAAGTCGAATGCGTGATTTGTGCGCCCGGCAACGCGGGCATCGCCGGTGTTGTCGAAACACATCAGGTGGCGGTAAGTGATCCGGTGGCGATTGGTGAACTAGCTGCGAAATTGGCGGTCGACCTCGTTGTGATCGGCCCTGAGGTCCCACTCGTGGCCGGTGCTGCCGATGCGGTTCGGGATCGGGGGATTGCCTGCTTTGGGCCATCGGCTGCTGCCGCGCGGCTGGAGGGTAGCAAGGCATTCGCAAAACAGGTGATGGCCGAGGCCGGTGTGCCGACCGCGTTGGCACATGTCTGCTCAACGATCGCTGAAGTCGGGGCCGCTATTGATCAGTTCGGTGCCCCGTATGTGGTTAAGGACGATGGCTTAGCCGCCGGCAAAGGCGTTGTCGTGACTAATGATCGAGGTGAAGCGCTGGCGCATGCTCAATTTTGTTTGGCGCGGGCCGCAGATGCGCAAGTAGTTATCGAAGAGTACCTGGACGGCCCTGAAGTTTCATTGTTCGGCATAACCGATGGCACCACCATCGTGCCGCTGCAACCGGCACAAGATTTCAAGCGCGTCCGCGACGGTGACGAAGGCCCGAACACCGGAGGGATGGGCGCGTACTCGCCACTGCCGTGGGCACCGGAGCATCTCGTCTCCGACGTAGCCGAGCGGGTGCTCCAGCCCGTGGTGGATGCGATGCGTCATCGGGGCACCCCATTTGTCGGCCTGCTGTATGCCGGACTGGCGTTAACCTCAAGGGGTACCCGGGTAATCGAATTCAATGCGCGCTTTGGTGACCCCGAGACCCAGGTGGTGCTCGCCCGGTTGGCATCGCCGCTGGGCCGGGTGCTG
>JAQCEO010000030.1 GCA_027729805.1 Actinomycetota bacterium | reverse complement strand
ATCGTGAAAAAGGTGTGCATCTTGGGTGACGGTGCCCACCGCATCGTGCAGTGACTGCAGCTGCAACTCCCGGACGTCGTCGTCGCCAATCAGAATGGTGCCGCGAGTAACGTCATACAGCCGGTTAACTAGTGCACTTACCGTGGTCTTGCCGGCACCGGACGGGCCAACCAAGGCCGTTAGGGTTCCAGCAGGTACCTCGAAAGACATACCCGAAAGGACGTCAACACCAGCCTCGCTGGAATCCTCGCGGATTATTGACTCCAGTGAGGCCAGTGAAACCTGAGCGGCCAGCGGGTATTGGAACCACACATCGTCGAACTGAACTCCTAATGGCCCAGGTGCTATGGCCCGCGCATTGGGTGCTTCTTGGACCAATGGTTGCAGATCCATGATCTCAAAAACTCGCTCAAAGGACACCAGTGCCGTCATGACTTCAACACGAACATTCGACAATGCCGTAAGTGGCCCATAAAGCTGGGCCAGCAGGCCAACCAGAGCCAGTAAGGTCCCGAGGGTCAAAGCCCCGCTAATCACCAAGTTGCCCCCGAGGCCGTAGGTGATCGCCGTTGCTAGTGCGGCCACCAAGATCAAGGCCGTGAAGAACCACCTGTTCGCCATCGCCATTTTCACACCGATATCTCGTACCTGCACCGCGCGCGACGAGAAGTTCGTGGACTCGTCGGCGGGGCGACCAAATAGTTTGACTAACAGCGCCCCTGCCACGTTGAAGCGCTCTGACATCTGCACACTCATATCAGAGTTCAATTGCATGGAATCCCGGGTCATCGCCTGCAGTCGACGTCCCATCCAACGGGCCGGCAAGATGAAGAGTGGGACCAGCAAGAGCGAGACGATCGTTATCTGCCAAGAGAGCAAAAACATGGTGATCAACACAATGACGAGTGAAATTAGGTTGCCGAGCACCCCACCGAGGGTGGAAGTAAATGCCTGCTGGGCGCCAATCACGTCACTATTTAGCCGGGAGATCAAGGCTCCGGTCTGAGCGCGGGTGAAAAAAGCTATTGACTGCTCTTGGACATGGGTGTACACCTCGGTACGCAGGTCGTAAATCAGCCCTTCGCCAATTCGCGATGAAAACCAGCGGGCCACCAGCCCAAGCCCCGCGTCGAGGATGGCAATCAAGGCAATCAAGATGGCAGTGACGGTGACAAGGCGCGAATCGCCAACACTGATGCCTTCGTCAATAATCCGCCGAAATAGCAGTGGTTGCGCAACACTAAGTAGTGACGTGAGAACCAAGGTGATCAAGAATAAGGTGATGAACAGCCGGTACGGGCGTCCGTACCTGAGGATGCGCCAAATGAACGCTCGATCGAGCGATTTAGCCCGAATAGACCGATCACGAGTCATTGATCGATAGGTAATCCATGCATTCTCCATCGACATAGCTAACCCTTCATCGCGGACCGTAGGTCAGCTAGTCGCTTGGTCTGCGCGATTCTTTCGGCCAACTGCTGGTCGGTAGGACTGTTTATTTCGGCTACCTGAAGCAGCGACTTCAATTCGCGTACAGCGCCTGCGGGGGCCGTTAGGAACGAGGCAACCAAGGCGTTGGTGCGCTCGACCAACTGGTCTGGTGGGGTTTGATAATTAGCGATACCAAGCCGCACAGCCTCTTCGGCATCGACAAAGCGCCCGGTAGCGCAGATTTCAAGTGCCCTTGAATACCCGATGCGCTTGACAAGTCCCCAGGTGCCGGTCAGATCCGGCACCAAGCCCAATGAGGTCTCGCGCATGGCAAACAGTGCGTCATCTGCGGCGACAATAAGATCACATGCGAGGGCTAATTGAAATCCGGCGCCAATCGCGTGCCCCTGAACGGCCGCAATGGTTATAACCGGGGTCTGCGACCACCAACTAAAGGCTGATTGCGCACTCCTAATGAAACGATCAACTACTTCTTTTTCGGATCCCGCAAGGCTTAGAAGTGACTCCTCCCCCTCGATCCCCTCGGCACTTAACATTCGGCGATCTAGGCCTGCAGAAAAACTCACACCTTCACCCGCAAGGACCACGGCCCGGACCTCGTCAGTCACAAAGTCCGCCGCAGACGCAAGCCTTCGCCAAGTAGCCGGTGTCTGAGCATTGCGATTGCCCGGACTTGTTAAAGTTATCTCGAGCACCTGACCCTTGAGTTCGATGCGCACTCCATCAATATCCGTTGTACCTATCGGCATCTAGTACCTTTCCGTCTTGCCACTATGCCAACTCCACCAAATCAACATAGTCAGAGTTCCAAAGGTCTTCATCACCATCTGGCAAGATCAGCACTCGCTCCGGGTCCAGTGCCGCCACGGCTCCGGGGTCATGTGAGACCAGTACAACCGCCCCCTCGTAGGAGCGTAAGGCTTGCAAGACCTCTTCACGGCTAGCCGGGTCGAGGTTATTGGTTGGTTCATCCAAGAGCAGAACATTTGCGCCGGACACCACCAGGCATGCCAGCGCAAGTCTGGTTTTTTCGCCACCGGAGAGTACCGAGGTGGGTTTGCGGACGTCGTCCCCAGCGAATAGGAATGATCCCAGCACGGTGCGCTTCCTAGTATCGTCTAAATCCGGTGCATTGCGATTCATCATCTCAAGCACGGTCGCACTTGGGTCCAAAGTCTCGTGCTCCTGGGCGTAATATCCAACTACCGCGCCGTGGCCTGGCTCAACCACCCCGGTGTCGGGTAGGTCAACCCCACCCAATATTCGAAGTAATGTCGTCTTACCCGCCCCGTTTAGGCCAAGGATCACCACCCGCGACCCGCGATCTATCGATAGGTCAACGTCGGTGAAGACCTCGAGGGATCCATAGGACCGCGATAGTCCGGTCGCCGATAGTGGCACCCGGCCGCACGGTTTTGGCGTCGGGAACCGCAATTTGGCGACTTTGTCCGCTCGGCGGACTTCATCGGCGCCGGCGAGCAAGGAATCTGCCCGCCGGAGCATATTTTGGGCCGCCTTAGCCTTGGTGGCCTTGGCCCGCATTCGCTCAGCCTGACTTCGTAATGATTCTGCCTGCTGCTCCGCATTGCGACGTTCCCGTTTGCGACGGCGCTCATCGGTTTCCCGGGCCGTCAGATACGCCTTCCAGCCGAGGGTATAAATATCAATCTCGCGTCTATTCGCGTCTAAGTGCCAGACCCGGTTGACGGTCCCCTCCAGCAGCGAGGCTTCATGGCTGATGACCACGAATCCACCCTCATAGTTAGCCAAAAACTTATGCAACCAGCGAACTGAATCGGCGTCGAGGTGGTTGGTGGGCTCATCTAGTAGCAGTACATCGGCCCCGCTGAACAAAATTCGGGCCAATTCAACCCGCCGCCGCTGCCCACCGGACAAAGTCCCGAGCGGTTGACTCAAGATTCGCTCCTCGATTCCGACAGATGCGGCAATAGCGGCGGCCTGCGACTGGACCGCGTAGCCACCAAGTGCCTCGAACTCGGCCTCAGCGCGGGCATACCGATTGATGATTCGATCCCGTTCCTCGACATCAGAGGTGTCCATCTGCATGCTGGTCTCCTGCATGCGTCGCATCACGTCACGAAGTCCGCGTACTTCCAAGATGCGGTCGCGGGCTAACTCAGCCGGATCCCCAGATCGCGGGTCTTGGGGCAAATACCCAACCGTCCCGGTGCACGTGATCTGACCTTGAGCCGGCACGCTCTCACCAGCTAGTGCCTTGGTAAATGTGGTTTTGCCCGCCCCATTGCGACCGACTAGGCCGATCCGATCACCCTTACCGATTCGGATCGAAACATTGCCAACTAGGAGTTGAGCACCGGCGCGCAGTTCAACTCCGGTGGCGGTGATCATGACAGGGGCATTCTATGAGCGATTTCGCCGCGTTAAGCCAGCGGGCGACTGCTTAGAGATTAAATCCCAAAGCTCGCAGCATGTCCTTACCGTCATCGGTGATCTTGTCCGGCCCCCATGGTGGCATCCAGACCCAGTTAATGGCGAAATCACTAACTACCGCTGATAGCGCCGCCCGCGTTTGATCCTCGATCACATCAGTTAGTGGGCAAGCGGCGGAGGTTAAAGTCATGTTTACCGTAGCCACATTGCCATCATCCACACTGACCCCATAAACCAAGCCTAGATCGACAACATTAATACCGAGTTCAGGATCAACAACATCCTTCATGGCCTCAATAACGTCATCTTCGGTTGCGATACTCATGACATCCTCACTCCCCGTCCGAATTTGTTTCCAGCATCAAACCACCTTTGATCTCAGCATCCTGGAAGGCCATCCACGGTAAAAGCGCACACTTGATTCGCGCCGGGTACTTAGCGACGCCAACGAAGGCAATTCCATCACCAAGTACCGCCTCGTCTGGCTCGCCGTGCCCCTGGCTGTGCATTAGTTCGACGAAAGCCCGCCGGATGTTTTCCGCCTCGGTCACCTGCCGGCCTTGCACCAGTTCATAAAGCACGCTGGCACTAGCTTGCGAAATGGAGCAGCCGGTGCCCTCATAGCCGATCAACAAACCGCCATCTGCAGCGGCAGCCACCTGCAAATTGACTTCATCACCACAAGTTGGATTCACATGAAAAGCCGTTCCTAGGGGGAACTCGAGAAGTCCGCGTCCACGTGGATTCTTGTAATGATCGATAATAATGTCTTGGTAGAGCGCCTCCAGGCTCACGATGCCACCTTGAAGAAGTGTTGTGCGTGGGCTATAGCCTCCACAAGGGCATCGATATCTCGCTGATCGTTATAGATGTAGGGCGAGATTCGAGTCGTCGCCGGTACCCCAAACCGCCGGCAGGTGGGCCACGCACAATGATGGCCGACTCGGACCGCGATCCCCATATTGTCGAGCACTTGGCCAACATCATGGGGGTGTATCCCTTCGACCACGAATGAGATGGCGCTGCCCCGATCAACCGTCTCGGTTGGACCGATGATGCGCACTCCGGGAATCCCGCTCAGGGCCATTAATGAGTAGGCGGTTAGCTCTTGCTCATGGGCCGCAACTTCTGCCATCCCCAACTTTTCGAGGTAGGCAACCGCGGCACCTAGACCTACCGCCTGGGCCACCATGGGGACACCGGCCTCAAATTTCTGGGGGGCCGCTGCATACGTGCTGCGTTCCATCTCGACGGTGGCAATCATGGATCCCCCCGTTAAGAAGGGCGGCATCGCCTGCAAGATCTCCGAGGTGCCATAAAGCAGACCGATACCGGTTGGTCCCAGCATCTTATGACCGCCCCAAGCCACCAGATCCGCACCTAGTGCGCGGACGTCGACCGGCATATGCGGTATCGATTGGCAGGCGTCCACCACCCCGACCGCACCCACCGCATGTGCCCTTGCCATGATTTCGGCAACCGGGTTGATCGTGCCCAAAATATTTGACTGGTGAACCACACTGACCACCTTGGTAGAGGTGTCGATCAAATCATCTAGATCGGCCAAGTCAAGGCGACCTGAATCGGTTAATGGCAGCCACCGAAGACTCGCTCCGGTCTTTGCGCAAACCTCCTGCCAAGGAATCAAGTTGGCATGATGCTCCATCTCCGTGACAACCACGCTGTTGCCAGGGTTCAACTCAAAGCGCGGGTCGACCGGGGTGCCCCACCTCGCGAGTGCGGTGGCATTCGAAAATGCGTACGCGGCCAGATTTAGTGATTCGGAGGCATTCTTGGTGAAGATGATATTTTCAGCTTCGACACCAACAAATCCGCCGACCCGGGCTCGCGAGGCTTCATACGCAGCGGTGGCCTCTTCGGCCAACTGATGGGCCCCGCGATGTGCAGCAGCATTGCTTGTCTCGTAGAAGGTGCGCTCAGCGTCTAGTACTTCAACGGGCTTCTGGGAGGTTGCAGCACTATCAAGGTAGATCAGTGGCTTGCCATCGCGTACAGTGCGTTTAAGAATCGGGAAGTCCGCTCTAATACGCGCGACGTCTATGCCAGTCACTTTCCCCTACCTTTCTGTCCGTTTTACGCTGACGCCGGGGAGAATTGCTCGTAGCCTTCAGACTCCAAGGCGTTTGCGAGGTCTGCTCCCCCACTCTTAACGATGCGGCCATCAAAGAAAACATGTACGAAATCTGGCTTGATGTACTGCAGTATCCGGGTGTAGTGGGTTATCAGCAGCACCCCGGCATCAGACTGCTGCTTAAAAGCATTCACCCCTTCAGAAACGGTGCGAAGTGCATCAACATCCAACCCCGAATCCGTCTCATCGAGAATTGCAAATTTTGGGCTGAGGAGTGACAGTTGCAATATTTCATGACGCTTCTTTTCCCCGCCGGAGAATCCTTCATTGACATTGCGCTCGGCAAATGCGGGATCTATCTGGAGCGCCATCATCGCGTCCTTCATTTCCTTCACCCAAGTTCGTAGCTTAGGTGCTTCACCGCGTATCGCGGTGACCGATGTGCGCAGGAAATTGGAGACCGAGACCCCGGGCACCTCGACCGGGTACTGCATGGCAAGGAACAACCCCGCGCGTGCTCTGGCATCGACGCTCATGCTCAAGACATCAACACCGTCAAGTGTGATTTCTCCGGAGGTCACCCGGTACTTTGGATGCCCGGCGATTACATAGGCCAAAGTGGATTTACCGGAACCATTTGGCCCCATCACCGCATGGGTGGTGCCGCTTTCGATGGTTAAGGACACCCCCTTGATAATCTCGAATTCGCCTTCGTCAGTGGTGACCGAAGCGTAAACATCAGTTATAACAAGAGATCCCATGACATCGTGCCTTTCTTTTTTCGTTCCTGGGTCAAATTATTGGGTCGGTGAAAACTTCGATAACCGCTTCGGCACCTGAGCCGATTATTCGGGTGGCGTAGACGGGCACCGTGGTGGTCGCAGGCAAAGTGACCGGTTGTCCGGTGCGCAGATCAAATTGCGATCCATGTAACCAGCATTCGATCATGCAACCATCAACTTCGCCCTCTGATAAGGGCACGTCCGCGTGAGAGCACTGGTCTTTGATCGCGAAAACACCCTCATCAGTAACCACCACCGCCACCGAAACTTCGTTTACCCGCACATGCTTCGCAGACCCGGGGGCGACATCACTAAGAAGACAAACTGGCACGTATTCGTTAGCTGCCGAAGCCACTGGTACTCACCTGCTCGGGCAGTCCAAGACGGTGCGAGATAAGCCGCATCATTGCGTCGCGTAATTGCCCTTGATTGAGGCGCGCTAGCACTTCGGCAAAGAAGCCGCGTACCACTAATTGCCGGGCTTGGTGTTCGGGGATGCCACGGGCCTGAAGATAAAACAACTGCTCATCATCAAAGCGTCCCGTGGCACTGGCGTGCCCGGCGCCCACAATATCGCCGGTCTCGAGTTCTAGGTTTGGCACTGAATCAGCGCGCGGTCCCTCAGTCAAAAGTAAATTGCGGTTCATCTCATAGGTATCGGTACCGGTAGCACCTCTGCGGACCAAGACGTCGCCGACCCACACGGTGTGTGCTCCTGCCCCCGACAAGGCACCCTTGTAAGTAACTCGGCTAGTGCAATGTGGTTGCTCATGTTCCACGAAGATTCGGTGTTCAAGGTACTGCTCAGAATCGGCCAAAAAAACGCCCAACAGTTCTGCGCTACCGCCAGGTGCGCGATAGGTAACCGATGGCGAAATTCGAACCGCTCGACCTCCCGTGGTCACGGTGCAACCCACGAAGGCTGAATCTCGGCCTGTCGTGGTGTGCCAGTTTGAAATATGCACCGCATTGGTGTCGCCAGCGACGACCGAAAGCATCGTCAATTTAGCGCCATCTCCTACGGTAACGACGATAGCCCCACAAACATCTCGATCCATATCGTGCTGGAGAACCACAACGGCGCTACTAAAAGCACCAACGTTGACCTCGACATGCTGGTAGCAGGAAGCTGCCGACCCCTGCAGGTCGACCATTATTGGGTCTTCTATAACGCGGTCCTTCGGAATATCAATCACCACAGCCTGTTGCACGAGTGACCGGGCGATCGCCATGGGACGATCGGTGGGTAACCAACTTGAATGTAAGTCGAGAACATCTACATTGCGAACAAACTCTGTTGCACCCCTGGCAGTAACAGATCCAGCGCCATCGATGGCTTGGAAAAATTTGCTAAATACATCGAGTGGCGCGAATCGCCATTCAACTTCACGCCCGGTGGGGACGCCAAATACCGCCGGATCAAGCGAAGTCAGGCGCGGTGATAGATCAATCGGTGGAGCGATCGTCACCCAACCGCTCCTTCCATTTGCATCTCGATCAGCCGGTTGAGCTCGATGGCGTACTCCATGGGCAACTCACGCGCAATTGGTTCGATGAACCCACGCACGATCATGGCCATGGCCTCGTCCTCGGTCATGCCTCTGGACATCAGGTAAAACAGTTGATTCGCGCTGATCTTTGACACGGTCGCTTCGTGCCCCATCGAGACATCGTCCTCGCGCACGTCAACGTACGGGTAGGTGTCGGATCTGGAGATATCGTCAACGAGTAGCGCATCACATTTTACGGTGCTCTTGGAGCCATGCGCGCCCTCGAGAATCTGCACCAAGCCCCGGTATGAAGTGCGACCTCCACCCCGGGCGACTGATTTGGAGACGATATTTGAAGATGTGTTAGGAGCCACGTGCACCATTTTTGCGCCAGCATCTTGGTGCTGCTTTTCGCCGGCAAAGGCAATCGATAAAGTTTCGCCTTTCGCGTGTTCGCCGGTCAACCAGACGGCTGGATACTTCATGGTCACTTTGGATCCGAGGTTTCCGTCAACCCATTCCATGGTTGCGCCCTCATGGGCAACCGCACGCTTGGTGACAAGGTTATATACGTTCGTCGACCAGTTCTGAATTGTGGTGTACCGGCAACGTGCACCCTTCCGCACGATGATCTCAACCACCGCGGAGTGCAGTGAGTCACTTGAATAGATCGGAGCGGTACAACCTTCGACATAGTGAACATACGCACCCTCATCAATAATCATCAAAGTGCGCTCGAACTGGCCCATGTTTTCGGTATTGATGCGGAAATAAGCTTGGAGCGGGATATCAACCTTGACATTCTTCGGCACATAAATAAATGATCCGCCAGACCAGACCGCGGTGTTCAACGCGGCAAACTTATTGTCACCGACCGGGATCACTGAACCGAAGTACTGCTTAAAGACATCTTCATGCTCGCGCAGGGCAGTGTCGGTATCCAAGAAGACAACCCCTTGCTCTTCTAAATCTTCTCGGATCTTGTGATAGACAACTTCCGATTCATACTGAGCCGCCACACCAGCAACCAACCGTTGCTTCTCAGCCTCCGGTATCCCCAACTTGTCATAGGTGTTCTTAATATCCTCGGGGAGGTCTTCCCAACTTGTAGCCTGCTTTTCGGTAGAGCGCACGAAGTACTTGATATTGTCAAAATCAATTCCCCCTAGGTCAGATCCCCAGGTCGGCATCGGCTTCTTAGTAAATAGCCGCAGCCCTTTAAGGCGCAACTGGAGCATCCACTCTGGTTCGTTCTTCAGAGCGCTGATATTTCGTACAACGTCCTCGTTGATACCACGCCGCGCACTCACACCGGCATCATTGCCATCGTGCCAACCAAACTCATACCGCCCGAGCTCGTCAATCGTGGCTGCCTGCTGTTCTGCGGTAGTAGTCATGCTGATGCCTTTCGATCGATGGAATTCGGGACAATCTGGCCAGTGAAGTTCGGCTTCGCCGCTAGGGTGGGGATGACCGTGGTGCAGACCCCATCACCATGGGCCAAGGTGGCCAATCTGGTGACATGACGGCCCAAGGCGACGCCAAGTGCCGCGGTCTCGGCATCACAAAGTTCCGGAAACTCAGCTGCAGCCTCCACGATTGGGCAATTGTGTTGGCACAACTGCACCGTCACCCCTTGGTCGCCGGTAGCCAACGAGGCGGCGTACCCGGCCGCGGTCAAGACATTCGCGATCTCCTCCGCAGTTTCCGTGATGTCCTCGGTTCGAGGCGGCAGCACCTCTTTTACCAACAGTTGCGCCCGCTGCTCAGCAAATGCCCGCACCCCGGCAAGTCCTTGGGTCTGTTTCACAAAGCGGAGTACCTGGGTGGGAAGGTCGTCGTAGGTCTGACTCAAGGCTGCTCTCCCAGCTGCGGTGAGGCTGAAGACCTGGCTCGGACGACCGCGACGTGGGGTGGGCGCTGGGCCGTAAGGGGCCCGATCCCCCGCCGTGACCAGGCCTGCTCCCTGCAACGCGGTCAACTGTCGGCGGATACCGGCGGGAGTCATGCCTAAGCGGTTGGCCAAATCGGTGGCGGTGCTGGGCCCTGAGTCCAATAACGAGTGCGCCAGCCGCTCCGCGGCCTCTCCTGGAAATTTCACAACCTCATTGTTGCGTAATTGGCGCTCGGATGCAACCTCAGGGTCCATAGGATGCGCAGATGACGCCGCCGGCATTGCAGGTAACCGATTTAGTGGTTAGTTACGGCCCTACCCGCGCCGTGGCCGGCGTGACTTTCGCGGTTTCCGCAGGCCAGATAACAGCCCTGGTTGGCCCCAATGGGGCGGGCAAGACCTCCACGGTTGAGGTTTGCACCGGCCTGCGGCCAGCCACTAGCGGTTCGATAAGGCTATTTGGCAGGCCACCAAGTGATTTGGCCGTGCGTGCCCGCATCGGGGTCATGTTGCAACTCGGTGGCCTGTACCCAACGGCTCGGCCCCTGGAGTGGCTGTCCTACCTGGCCAGGTTGTACTCCGATCCCGCCGACCCGGGTAGTTTACTAACAAGCCTTGGGATCGACCCGAAAACTTCGGCCTCCACGCGCCGGCTGTCTGGTGGCGAGCAGCAACGGGTCAAACTCGCCGCGGCCCTATTACCCAAACCAGAATTACTCTTCCTAGACGAACCTACCGCTGGCCTGGACCCGGCCGCACGCCTAGATTTATTAGTCGCACTCCGTCGCTTAAGCACCGACGGTACAGCGATTGTCTTAACCACCCACCAACTTGGTGATGTTGAGGAAATCGCTGACGAGGTACTGGTGCTGGTTGGCGGTCGGTTAGTCGCCAGCGGCCCGGTTGCCGACTTGATTGGGGCCGGTGACACCACAAGTTTTCGTGCCACCGCGGGACTAGACATTGCCACCTTGGTCGACGCACTTGGCAGCGACTATCAGGTACGTGAAACCCGACCCGGTCGATATCTGATAAGCGGGCTCACCTCACCGCAACTACTCGCCGACATCACCAAGTGGTGCGTGGCAACTGGGGTACAAGCCACTGAAATTAGAGCCGGGGGGCGCACCCTTGAAGACATCGTGATTCAAGCCTCGGTGGATGACTTGTGACTACTTCATGGACTCGCACTCGGGCACATACCGGCTGGGAACTGCGGCTGTTGCTGCGAAATGGCGAACAACTACTTCTAGTTTTCCTAATTCCAATCGTGCTAGTCCTTGCGCTAGGGCTGACGACCTTGGTGCCCGGTGGCGTCGACGCAGCAATTCCAAAGGTCCTGACTATCTCCGTCTTGGCCAGTTGTTTTACCTCCCAGGCCATCGCTACTGGCTTCGAGCGTCGTTCTGGTGCACTTCGCTTCTTGGCCACAACACCACTTACGCGGGTCAATCTTCTTACCGGCAAAGCACTCGCGACGGTCTTTGTGACCTTACTCTCAGTACTCGTGGTTTTGCTGCTCGGAATTTTTCTTGGGTGGCGTCCGGGTGGCACCTGGCCGCTGGGGATTGGTTTTGCCCTACTTGGGTGCTTCACTTTTGCCGCATGGGGCTTGTTTCTCGCCGGAGCCCTGCGCGCCGAGGCGGTGCTCGCGGTTGCGAATGGTGCATTCCTCACTTTAATTCTCTTTGGCGGGATAATCATCGCCCCGGCACAATTGCCCGAAGCCGTCGGCACCTTTGTTGAGTTCTTACCTTCGGCGGCGTTGGCGCAGGGACTAACGCTGGCACTTGATGAGGCCGCGGCCAGCACGGCACAGTTACTGATTCCAGCCTTGGTGCTTACCGTTTGGGCAGTAATCGGTTCGATCCTCGCCCGTCGCTTCTTTCGCTGGGAGTGAGTCCAGGTGGCGACGAGTTAAAGCCGTCTCTAGTGTGGGGCCATGAGCAACCTAACGGTGGCGGTAACTTTGGCGGCGAATGCTGGCCGTTGCACCAGGGCGGCTCGACGCATCTTCGTCGCCAATCTGGTTGCGCAGTGCGCCATTATTGTTACAGGTGCCATTGTCCGCCTAACCTCCTCAGGGCTCGGGTGCCCAACCTGGCCGCAATGTGTTGAAGGCTCATACATCCCGACAGCTCGTCAGGAGGAGTCCTGGCATAAATATGTCGAATTCGGTAACCGTCTGCTTACTTTTGCCTTGGTCATCTTGGCGGTTGCCGCGGTAATTGCCGCGATCTTGGATCGGCGCCGGCGAAGGTCCGATGGACTAGCCCCACGACCCATCATCTTCGCGCTGGCCCTAATCCCGATCATTGGCACATTTGCCCAAGCCCTCCTTGGTGGTGTCACCGTCCTGACAGGACTTAGCCCGCTGAGCG
Organism: Actinomycetota bacterium; assembly: GCA_027729805.1. Taxonomy (GTDB): domain Bacteria; phylum Actinomycetota; class Actinomycetes; order S36-B12; family S36-B12. Next base: position 12,800 of record JAQCEO010000030.1, on the reverse strand, counting down.
TCTCATCGCATTTTCTTGTTTCGATATTGATTACGGCTGGTTGCGTTGCACTCGTGGTGCGCTCATATGATCTTGGCGATCAACCGATTGTTTTTCTGGTTCGCACAGAGTTGCGAGTCCTCACCTGGTTCATGGTTGGTGCAGCTTTCCTTGTGGTGATTCTTGGTGTCATCGTCACCGGTAGCGGCCCACACAGCGGCGATGCAAATAGCGAATCACGATTTGGGTTTGATCCCCGCACCGTAGCGTGGCTTCATGCCGATGTTGTTCTGCTGTTCTTGGGACTGATCTTGGCCATGTTGTTGGCCGTCCGGCTCGTCAAAGGCCCGCCACGGCTATTTAGTTTGACGTTGACCCTGCTAGCAATCAGCGTAGTACAGGGACTAATCGGCTATACGCAGTATTTTGCGGGGCTGCCGATTGTGCTGGTCACATTGCATGTGCTAGGTGCATCCCTTGTCTGGGTAACCGTCCTATTTATGCCCGCCACGCTTCGAACCCGTGGCGGGGCAGTAAATACGACCTAGGCAAAAAATGGGTCGATAGCGACCGCTAGAAAGAGCAGCGCCAAATAAGTGATAGACCCATGGAATAAGCGCATTGCGATGCGCAGCACAGCACCAGTTTGTGACCGGGCCGCTCGATAAAGGACAACCGTTTGTCCGATGAATAGCGCGCCGAGGGTAACGGCTGCGACCGAGTAGACCCAGCCCATGGGAGCTACCAATATCAGAGTAATTGAGAAGAGCACCATGATCACTGAATACACTAAAATGTGGGTGGTGACCGTGGTGACCGGCTTTACTACCGGCAACATGGGCACGCCCGCCCTTTCATAGTCTTCCCGATACTTCATGGCAAGGGGCCAGTAATGCGGCGGTGTCCAAAAGAAGATAACCATAAACAGCACGAACGGCGTCCAGGTTAGTGAACCGGTGACCGCCGACCACGCGATCAGCACCGGCATACACCCTGCCGCACCTCCCCAGACAATATTTTGCGAAGTGCGCCGCTTTAGCAACATCGTGTAACCCACTACATAAAGCAAAATCGCGACGATCGCCAAGATCGCTGAGATTAGATTGGCCAGCCAAAACAGGGCGACCGCACTACCCAGAGCCAAGGCGATGCCTTGGATATTCCCGGCCCGCATGCTGATCGTGCCCAGAGCCGCCGGACGGTGGTTGGTGCGCTGCATCAATACATCAATATCGCGGTCGTAGACACTGTTGAAGGTATTCGCGGACCCGGCGGCCAAAGTGCCGCCGATCAGCACCGCAACCACCACCCGCAAAGTGGGTAACCCCTGCGCCGCCAAAAACATGGTCGGGATCGCCGTGGTTAGCAGCAACTCAACAATTCTGGGCTTTGTCAAGGCCACGAACGCCAGCACTTGCTGGCCGCGGGTTAACTCCACCCACGTGCGCGTCGCCGTCATTCCCGACACGCTACCGGTACCTGAACCATCGACCTCAGACCCTTTAGACGGGTGGTTCGGTTTCCCATCTCCCTCACTAGGGTTATGCCATGAGCGCTGCGCTGATTTGGGATGAAATTGATGACGATGCTGTCCGGCGCCTTCGAGCACTCGCAATGGACGCCGTCCAAAAAGTGCGCAATGGCCACCCGGGTACGGCAATGAGCCTGGCGCCGGTGGCCTACTTGCTGTTCTCGCAGATACTGCGACATGACCCCAGTGATGCAAAATGGCTGGGACGGGATCGGTTCGTGCTCTCGGCCGGCCACTCCAGCTTGACCCTTTACTCGCAATTGTTCCTCTCCGGCTACGGACTTACTATGGCAGACTTGCGGGCATTTCGCACGTGGGGCTCGTGCACCCCGGGCCACCCAGAACATGGTCACACCACCGGTGTTGAAACCACCACCGGCCCACTTGGTCAAGGGCTGTCAACCGCCGTCGGCATGGCGATGGGGGCGCGATACGAGCGCGGCCTATTCGACCCCGATGCGAAACCCGGCATGAGCCCATTCGATCATCGCGTCTGGGTTATCGCATCCGATGGTGATCTCGAGGAGGGTATTACCTCCGAAGCCTCATCCCTTGCTGGCACCCAAGGTCTTAATAATCTAATTGTGGTGTGGGATGACAACCATATTTCTATTGAAGGTGATACCACAGTAGCTTTCACCGAGAACGTTTTGGACCGTTATGCGGCCTACCACTGGGCAACACATGCCGTAGATCGAAATCCCGACGGCTCGGTCAACATTGCGCAGTTGTACCAGGCGATGCAATCGGCACTGGCCGAGAAAACGCGACCCACGTTCATCCAGGTGCGCACCACCATCGGCTGGCCGGCGCCACATGCCCAGAACACGGCCAAGTCACACGGATCGGCACTTGGTGCAGACGAAGTCGCGGCCACCAAAGTCGTCCTAGGCCTAAGCCCGGACGAGTCATTTGCTTTCCCCGACGATTTAGTTGCCAGTGTGCAGGCGCGGCTTAACCTGCGCGTGCTTGCCGCCCGGACAAAATGGGATGCCGGTTACGAGGCGTGGCGTGCAGCTGCACCCGACCGCGCCGCCCTACTGGATCGCCTTCGCGCAGGTGAACTCCCCGCCGGGTTCGACGCAGCTTTTCCCACCTACGAAATTGGCAGCTCGGTGGCGACCCGCAAAGCTTCCGGCGAGACCATCAATGCGGTTGCGGCGGTGATGCCAGAGCTCTGGGGCGGGTCCGCTGACCTCGCCGAATCCAATAACACCACGATCGAAGGTGGCAAGAGCTTCCTGCCGACCGGCTCGAAATGCCAGGACGCATCACCCTATGGACGCATCATGCATTTTGGGATCCGCGAGCACGCGATGGGGGCCATCCTGAACGGGATTTCCCTTGATCGATTGACCCGAGTATTTGGCGGCACTTTTTTGGTGTTCAGCGATTACATGCGCGGTGCGGTTCGACTTTCGGCGTTGATGCAAACTGCCGTGACATTCGTATGGACCCACGATTCGATCGGCTTAGGCGAGGACGGCCCAACCCATCAACCGATCGAGCACCTATGGTCCCTTCGCGCGATTCCAGGTTTATCCGTTGTCAGGCCTGCGGATGCAAATGAGACCGCTGCTGCCTGGCATGCGACTTTGTCCTCGCACCGACCGGTTGGCTTGATCTTGACTAGACAAAACCTGCCCACACTCGTAGCGGCTGAACTCGCACGTACGGGCGTGGCCCGTGGCGGCTACATAATCGCCGATCAGCCTGCGCCCTCCGTGCTACTCATGGCGACCGGCTCCGAGGTCCAACTCGCGCTGCAGGCACATTTAACGCTCGCTGCGGATGGAATTTCCTCGCGCGTCATCTCGATGCCATGTTTGGAATGGTTTAATGAACAAGATCAGGCGTACCAAGACGGCGTCCTTCCGCCATCGGTTCGCGCCCGGGTGGCGGTCGAGGCCGGGGCAACCCTTGGCTGGTGGCGTTATGTCGGTGATCGCGGGAAGGTGATCGGCATTGATCACTTCGGGGCAAGTGCCGATCAAAGCGTGCTGTTTCACGAGTTCGGAATAACAGCTGAGGCAATAGTTGCGGCCGCTAAATCAAGCTTGGGAGCTTGAGTAGATCCGATGAGTCCCCTATTAGAGCTAACCGATCTTGGTGTATCGATCTGGCTTGATGACTTAGATCGGCACCGCATTACCTCAGGTAATCTCGCAGAACTCATCGAGAGGAGCTGCGTACGCGGTGTCACCACTAACCCGGCGATATTCGACAAGGCGGTATCTTCCGGCGCTGAGGCTTATGCCGCCCAAATAAGTGAACTAGCCGCTCAAGGCATGGACGTCGATCAGATAATTCGCCGCCTGACAACCGATGACGTTCGCGCCGCCTGCGATCTTTTCACCGTTTTATGGCAGCAATCGGCTGGGGTTGATGGTCGAGTGTCCATTGAAGTTGACCCCCGCCTTGCGCATGACACCGCTGCCACGATCGTGCAGGCGCAAGAACTTTGGCAGCAGGTGGACCGCGCAAATGTCCTGATCAAGATTCCGGCCACTAAGGCCGGCCTACCGGCCATCACCGAAGCCATCGCAGGTGGCATCAGCGTCAATGTGACCTTGATCTTCTCGGTTGATCGTTACCGCGAAGTAATCGCCGCGTATGAGGCAGGCTTGGTTCGCGCGAAGGCGGCTGGCCACGATATTTCAGCCATCCAATCTGTGGCCTCGTTCTTCGTAAGTCGAGTCGATGCCGCGGTTGACGCTCAACTGGCAGCCATAGGTACTCCTGCGGCCGATAAGTTAAGAGGCGCGGCGGCCATCGCCAATGCCCGCCTAGCGTGGGTTGTTTATGAACAGGCGCTGGCAACTACCCGGTGGGCCGAGTTAGTGCAGGCCGGCGCGAACCCGCAGCGGCCATTGTGGGCATCAACCGGGGTTAAGGATCCAAGTTACGACGACACTAAATACGTGGTTGACCTGGCAACCGCTGGCTGCGTGAATACGATGCCCGAGGCTACCTTGGCGGCTGTTGCCCGGCACGGTCGAGTAATTGGCGATACCGTGCGCGGCACCGGTGCGGCGGCGGCGGCGACTTGGCGCGATCTTGCAGGTCAAGGAATCGACCAAGGTGTTGTTTGTGACCAGTTGGAAGTCGAAGGAGTACAGAAGTTCATCGATTCATGGGAGCAATTGCGCAGCACCGTGCGAAACGCGATGCAGGCGCGGGCATGACCGCGGCCGCAGCCAACCCCTTACGGGACCCCGTCGACTATAGGCTGCCGCGCGTTGCCGGGCCTTGCGGCATGGTGCTTTTCGGGGTCACCGGTGATCTAGCCACCAAGAAAGTGATGCCGGCGATATTTGACTTGGCAAATCGTGGCCTGCTGCCGCCCACTTTTTCCCTCGTTGGGTTCGCTCGTCGCGACTGGTTGGATGAGGATTTCACCCAGATTGTTCATGATGCAGTCCGCGAACACTCCCGAACTCCCTTTCGCGAGGAAATCTGGCAGCAATTGGCCGAAGGCATTCGCTTTGTTGCCGGTGATCTAGCGGACCCCGCGGCATATCAGGATTTAAAGGCCGCGATTGCTGAGTTGGACGTATCCCGCGGGACATTGGGCAACCATGCCTTCTATCTCGCAATTCCACCCGGCCTATTCCCGACGGTATTGAAGCATCTCAAGGAGTCCGGCCTTGCCGAAAGTCATCCCGGCACCTGGCGGCGGGTGGTTATCGAAAAGCCCTTCGGGCACGACTTGGTTAGTGCTACCGAATTGAATTCAATAGTCGGTGAGGTCTTCCCTGCCGAATCGGTTTTTCGCATTGACCATTACCTTGGCAAAGAGACAGTTCAAAATATCTTGACCGTGCGATTCGCTAATGTCATGTATGAACCGCTTTGGAATTCGAATTACGTTGACAACGTGCAAATCACCATGGCTGAAGATATTGGGATCTCCGGGCGCGCCGGCTATTACGATGGCATCGGTGCCGCCCGCGATGTAATCCAAAACCATCTGCTCCAGCTGCTGGCCCTGACCGCCATGGAAGAACCACTTTCTTTTAGCTCTGAGGATGTGCGCCTCGAAAAAGAAAGGGTGCTATCCGCGATCACCCTGCCCACGCAGATCGATCTCCATACTGCACGCGGGCAATACGCCTCGGGCTGGCAAGGTGGTATCCCGGTAAGGGGCTTTCTCGAGGAAGATGGCATCCCACCCACATCAATGACCGACACCTTCGCCGCGATTCGCCTTAATGTTGATAATCGCCGCTGGGCCGGCGTGCCCTTCTACCTGCGCACCGGAAAGCGGCTCGGTCGTCGAGTCACCGAAGTGGCAATAGTTTTCAAGCGTGCACAGCATTTACCCTTTGCTCAAACCGCGAACGAAGAGCTCAGTAACAATGCTTTCGTTTTCCGGATCCAGCCAGATGAGAGCATCAGCGTAAAGTTCGGATCGAAAGTACCCAATACGTCATCAATAGAAGTCCGAGATGTGATAATGGATTTTCAATATCGTGATTCTTTCCTGGACTCAAGCCCCGAGGCGTACGAACGACTCATCCTCGATGTGCTGCTAGGTGATCCGCCCCTTTTCCCCAGGCCCAGAGAGGTTGAGCTCGCATGGCAAATCCTTGATCCCATTTTGAACAGGTGGGCTGAGCAGGGGCGACCCGAGCAATATGTCTCCGGTGGTTGGGGACCGGATTCGGCTAATGAAATGATCGCACGTGACGCAAGACAGTGGCGGCGACCATGATCAGGCTAGAAGATACCAGCGGTGGTGCAATTGTTGCCACCATCAACCGCGAGCGCATTCGGTTAGGCTCATCGGCCACCGGAATGGTGCTAACACTGCTCATCATTGGCAATGAGGAGACTCAGGCCGATGCCACCGCGGCCGCTATCACCGCCGCCCGGTCACACCCGATGCGGATTGTCACGATTGTCCCGCGACCGACTGATCCCGCCACCCGTCTAGATGCCGAGATTGCCGTTGGCGGTGACGACGGGCCAGGTGAAGTAGCAGTTCTGCGGCTAAGGGGGGATCTTGCCGAGCACGCAAACTCGGTGGCTGTGCCGCTGCTCTTATCGGATACACCGGTTTTTGCATACTGGCCGAGCCTGGCTCCGCCCGTCCCTGCCGATGACCCAATTGGTCGTCACGCGCAACGTCGCATCACCAATGCCACCGGCGCACTTGATCCAATGCGTGAGCTGTTGGCCCGTCAGGCCGGTTACCGCAACGGTGACACCGACCTGGCGTGGACTCGGCTGACCTCGTGGCGTTCGGTGTTGGCTGCCGCACTCGACCAGCCGGTTGGGGAGTTGACTAGTGCGCAGGTAACCGGAGAACATGGCAATCCAAGCCTGCCACTACTTACCTCCTGGTTGCGTCAGCGTCTTGGGGTGCCGGTGACCTTGGCCTGGAATGCAGGTCCTGGAGTGACTTCCGTGATACTGCAAGCCGGCGATATTGAGATAGGTGTCTTTCGGGGCGAGGATTCGGTGGCGACGATGAGCCGCACCTCCGTTGCCGATACCAAAGTGCCACTACCGCGTCGCGACCTGGCCAACCTGCTTTCCGAGGAGTTACGGCATATGAACCCCGATGAAGCCTACGAAGCGGCCGTCAGCAATATCGATGAGTCAGAGTGCAAGCCATGAGCCGGGTGGAGATATTTCGACATCAAGGCGCAAAATCACTTGCCGATGCGGTTGCTGCGCAATTTATCACCACAATTGTCGATACACAATCAGCCGGGGTCCGCCCCCACATCGTCCTAACAGGTGGCGGTATTGGCACCGCCGTGCTGGCCTCGATAGGGGCAAGTTCGGGTCGCAGTTCCGTGGACTGGGAGCAAATCGAAATTTGGTGGGGGGATGAGCGGTACCTACCAAGTGGTGATCCTGAACGCAATGAGACGTCCGCTCGGGCTGCGCTCTTGGACCAGGTGCTCATCCCGGCGAAGAATGTGCACGTAATCGGCGGCCCTGACACTTACGCAGACGCGCAAAGCTCAGCGCTGGCCTACGCGAATGACCTCGCCCGCTATCGCCGACCCGAAGACCACGCCCTCGTACCAAGTTTTGAGGTTGTGCTCCTTGGTATTGGGCCCGATGCACATGTGGCGTCATTGTTTCCCGAGCAGCCCGCATTACATGATGATCGGGCCGTGACGGCGGTGCACGGCGCGCCAAAGCCCCCACCGACCCGCATCACCATGACACTGTCGACTATTTGTGCTGCGCGTGAGGTGTGGGTTCTTGCTAGCGGTGCCGAAAAGGCCGCCGCGGTCAGGCTGGCACTCGATCCGGCTGCCGGGGCTTTGCAGGTACCGGCAGCTGGAGTACATGGCCGCGAACGCACTTTATTTCTGATAGATGAGCAGGCCGCGATGAAATTACCACCAAATTTAGGGCGCCTTACCACCTAGCGGTAAAACACCCGTGCAGACCTACGGGCGAATGTTCTCCATCGCCTCGGCCAAGAGCGCGGCACCGTCCTTACCCGAGCGCCGCTCTTTCACATACGCCAAATGGGTCTTATAGGGCTCAACTTTTTGTGGTGCGGGTGGGTTGGCCTCATCTTGCCCGGCAGGTAGGCCGCACCGTGGGCAGTCCCACTCGTCCGGGATGGGTGCATCGGTAGCAAAACTGGGTTTTGACTCATGACCGCGGCAGCACCAAAACGACACCCAGATGCGCGGTGCGGCTTCGCCACGTTCTGCCTCGCCCATTGGGCCCGCGCCTACCCGACTACCGCGAATTGCACCGCCACCTGCCACTTGGAGTTCCTCTCTAAGGTTTCATTAACTACCGGTACGCACCAACAGGCCCACAGCCACCACACTGGCCGCCCAAACCAGGCCTATGCCAACGGTTAGCCGATCCAGATTGCGTTCCGCCACACTTGACCCGCCAATTGACGAACTTACACCGCCACCGAATAGGTCAGATAGGCCACCGCCCTTGCCGCGGTGCAGCAAGATGAGGGCAATCAGCAAAAAACTCGTTATCACCAAGATAACGGCAAGGGCAATAGTCAAGACGGCAATCATGGGCAAAGGATACGTGGTCGCCCAACCGGCCGGCTAAGCGGCCGGGTCCGTTGGGTGCAACCAATACCGGATGATGCCCACAAAGTCATCCGGATCAATGCTGGCCCCACCCACTAAGGCGCCGTCCACGTCTGGGTGGGCCATGATCGCCACCACATTGCTCGACTTAACAGAACCGCCATATAGGACTCGGACTTCAGCGGCCGGCTTCTTACCCCAGACTCCAGCCAGCTGGCCTCTAATCGCCGCACAGATCTCTTGGGCATCCTCCGGGGCGGCGACCTCACCGGTACCAATCGCCCAGACCGGCTCATAGGCGACCACCAAGGTGGTGACCTGCTCGGCGGTCAAACCGGCTAAGGAGCCGGCTAGTTGCTCCATTACATGTGATACCGCGTTACCACCCTGCCGAATTTCTAGGGGCTCGCCCACGCAGACAATGGGGATGATCCCGCTGCGTAGGGCCGCTTTGGCTTTTGAGTTGACTATCTCATCGGTCTCACCGTGATACTGACGGCGCTCGCTATGGCCTACGATCGCGTATGAGCACCCCAATTTGGCCAACATCGCACCAGAAATCTCGCCGGTGAATGCGCCAGAAGTATGGGCGGAAATATCCTGTGCTCCATACAACAGGTGGTACTTGTCGCCTTCCACCAAGGTCTGAACCGATCTGATGTCGGTGAAGGGCGGTAGCACCACGACATCAACAGCGGCGAAATCCTTATCATTTAGAGAATACGCCAACTTTTGCACCAAAGCGATGGCTTCGAAGTGGTTAAGATTCATTTTCCAGTTGCCAGCCATCATGGGCTTGCGGTCTACCACGGCTAATGCCCTTCGTCGAGAACGGTGATCCCGGGCAAAGTTTTGCCCTCGAGTAATTCCAAACTAGCCCCGCCGCCGGTGCTGATGTGACTAAATGCCGACTCGGGTAGGCCAAGGATCCGTAATGCTGCGGCCGAATCACCACCACCAACAACACTTACCCCGGGTGCGGCGGCAATGGCTTCAGCCACCCCTTTGGTGCCAGCAGCGAACGGTGCCATCTCAAAAACTCCCATGGGACCGTTCCATACCACCGTTTCCGAGTCCGCAATCTTGGACGCAAACAGGGCGACCGATTCAGGTCCGATATCCAAGCCGCGCCAGCCGGTAGGGATCATGTCACTTGGCACGCACTGCACCTTGGCTTCGGCACTGAACTCATCGGCGATCACCACATCAACGGGCAGCAGTAGTTCCACACCGGCTGCTGCCGCTTGGGAAATGAAACCTTTGACCACGTCGATCTGATCTACCTCTAGGAGTGAGTCCCCAACCTCATAGCCCTGGGCCGCCAAAAAAGTAAATGCCATGCCCCCACCGATCAACAACCGGTCGATGCGGTTCAGCAAGTTCCCGATAACCCCGAGTTTGTCACTGACCTTCGAGCCACCCAAGACGACAAGATATGGTCGTGCTGGATTCGCCAATAGCGACCGAAATACGTTGGTTTCCGCTACTACCAAGCGCCCGCCGGCGCACGGCAGCAGCCGGGCAATGTCGGTAACCGAGGCTTGTTCACGGTGCAATACCCCAAAACCATCCGAAATATATATTTCCCCTAGGCCTGCCAATTCGCGGGCGAGGCCTTGGCGTTCGGTGGCATCCTTACTGGTTTCCCGGGCATCAAACCGCAGATTTTCTAGCAGTAAAACGTCACCGGGCTGCAGCTGTGAGATCCACTCGGCCGTGATCGGCCCGGTGCTGTCGGTGCCGAGTCGCACCCCAACACCAAGTAGTTCACCCAGCCGGCCGGCAACAGGAGCCAAACTAAGTTCTGATTTGGCCACCCCATTGGGGCGCCCGAGGTGCGCCAGCACTACTACCTTGGCGCCATGAGCCCGCAAGTATTCGAGAGTGGGCAAACTGGCACGGATCCGTCCATCATCGGTGATTATCCTGGACCCATCTTCGCCATCGGCGAGCGGCACATTGAAATCCGATCGAACCAAAACAACTTTCCCGTCGACTTGTAGGTCGTCGAGGGTACGCATTTCGGGCCGCCTTAGAAGCTGGAGCCGACGAACACGGTTAGGTCTACCAAACGATTGCTGTAGCCCCACTCATTGTCATACCAACCGACCACCTTGGCCATGTTACCATTGACGTTGGTCAACGCAGAATCAAAAATACATGAGGCCGGGTCCGTGACAATGTCACTGGACACAATCAGGTCCTCGGTGTAAACCAAAATACCCTTGAGCGGGCCGAGCGCTGCCGCTTTCATTGCGGCATTGATTTCTTCCTTTGTTGCCGGGGTCTTCAACTCCACGGTCAAGTCGGTGGCCGATCCCGTTGGCACCGGCACGCGCATCGCGTAACCATCAAGTTTGCCCTTCAACTGCGGTAAGACCAAACTGATTGCCTTGGCCGCACCGGTGCTGGTCGGGATCATGTTGATCGCCGCTGCTCGTGCGCGACGGAGGTCACTGTGTGGGTAATCCAAGATGCTCTGGTCGTTGGTGTAGGCGTGAATCGTGGTCATCAAACCTCGTTCAATGCCAAATGAATCGTCCAGCACCTTGGCCATCGGGGCTAGACAGTTGGTCGTGCAGGACGCATTAGAGATGATGTTGTCAGTTGCTGGGTTGTACTTGTCCTCGTTGACACCCATAACGATGGTGATGTCCTCATCTTTAGCCGGCGCGCTGATGATCACTTTTTTCGCGCCAGCTGTGATATGCCCCTTTGCCTTCGCCGCATCGGTGAAGAAACCGGTCGATTCGATAACAATGTCAGCCCCTACTTTGGCCCACGGCAGCGCGGCTGGGTCGCGTTCAGCAAACACCGGAATGGTGGTGCCGTCTACGATGATCGCGCCGTCAGCCGGGGTTACCTCAACCCCAATGCGCCCCAGAATGCTGTCGTACTTCAGTAAATGGGCCAAGGTCTTGGTATCGGTCAGATCGTTGATGCCCACGATTTGAACATCGGCCCCACTGGCGCGCAGTGCGCGGTAGAAATTACGACCGATGCGGCCGAATCCGTTTATGCCAACCTTGATCGTCACCCGAGCTCCCTAGTAGCTTGTCGTCCTCGAAAACCAATCAATGTGTAAGCGTTAAATCAAAAAGCCTACCGGTCATCAAGAGTCACCATCATCTTGGCCCAGTGCTGATTCGGTGTCCGGTATACCCAAGTCCAAGGCGCGTTTATCTGCCAAAGCCAATAGTCGGCGAATCCGGCCGGCTATTGCATCCTTGGTCATCGGGGGGTCCGCCAACGCTCCCAATTCTTCCAAACTAGCCTGTTGATGTTGGAGCCGTAACCGGCCGGCAACGGCTAGGTGTTCTGGTACCTCCGCTCCCAAGATCTCCAGAGCCCGTTGCACCCGCGCACCGGCGGCCACCGCTGCCCGGGCCGATCGCCGCAGATTGGCGTCATCAAAATTTGCCAGCCTATTCGCGGTGGCACGCACCTCCCGGCGCATCCTTCGCTCTTCCCAAGCCATCATTGACTCGTGCGCGCCCAGTCGGGTCAGCATCGCCCCGATGGCATCACCATCGCGAATCACCACCCGATCAACCCCGCGCACCTCCCGCGATTTCGCCGGTATTCCCAGTCTTCTGGCGACGCCGACCAGCGCTAGGGCAGCCTCAGGGCCCGGGCAGGTGATCTCCAAGGAGGAGGACCGCCCAGGCTCGGTTAGTGAGCCATGGGCGAGGAAGGCTCCACGCCAAGCCGCTTCACATTCGCCGACGCCGCCGGCGACTATCGCCGGTGGCAGGCCACGCACCGGACGCCCGCTGCCGTCCACGATCCCGGTCTGTAGGGCCAGTGCTTCCCCGCCTTCTACTACCCGCACCAGGTAGCGGGAACCTTTGCGCAATCCACTTGGTTGCACCACGACGATTTCACTCTCGTGACCGTAGATATCAAAAAGATCCTTCTTCAATCGACGTGCCGTTGCCCCGGTATCTAGATCGGCCTCAATCACAATATGGCCCGCCACCAGATGCAAACCGCCAGCGAACCGCAAAATGGTTGCCACCTCGGCCTTTCGGCAACTTGCCTTATTTATCTCAACCCGGCTGAGTTCGTCTTTTACCGCCGCAGTCATTGCCATGATGCGCATCTTGCCATGTATGGCAAGAACCCCGGTCGGCTACCGACGTTTGGACCGGCTCCCCCCCAAAATAAAGCTAGTACGCCGAGTTTTATCACTCGCGACCTAAATCCCGGTGCACTACGAGTGTCTCAATTCCGTCCGTGCGCAATCGCACCGCCAA
>JAQCEO010000029.1 GCA_027729805.1 Actinomycetota bacterium | reverse complement strand
GTAGCCCGGCACAAAGACTTCGGGAAACACAACCAGCCTGGCCCCGTCGGCGGCAGCCTCGGCGATCAGCCGGCAGGCCTTCTCTACGGTGGCTTCAGTATCAAGGTAAACAGGTGCGGCCTGGACGGCCGCGGCCCGGAACTGGGGATAAGTAATCACCGCTGCCGCACCTTCCTGATCTAGTGCATTCGGCCGAGGTTACCATTTGATCCAAGATCGCTTTAGCCTGTGCGGCCGGTTACCCGACCCTGCCAGGGTTTGATAAACGGATCTGCAGGGAGATGGGGACCAGATGGCAAAGGTCGAGGAAATCGCCGGTCGGGCGCGCGTGCGCGACACTGCCGAGCTCGAGGACTTTTACGCTCGACTCGACACCGTTGGTAGCGGAGCACTGTGGAACGTGGCGAACGAGATCGAGCCCTGGTACCCGCAGCCCAAGAGCGTGCCCATGCTCTGGACTTACCAACGGATGCGACCCCTCGTGGTGGAGTCCGCCTCGCTCGTGCAAGGCCAAGATGCCGGCCGCCGAGTCATCTACTTGGTTAATGACGGACGTCGCGATATCGCCGCTGCCGTCGGATTGCTCTACACCGGCATCCAGATCATGAATCCGGGCGAGTCCATGACCGCGCACCGGCATGCGGCTAGCGCACTGCGCTTCGTGATCGAGGGCAACGGTGCCTGGACAATCGTTAACGGGGACCGCCTCCAAGTCGGTCCTAACGACTTCGCCATCACACCGAGCGGCACCTGGCACGAGCATGGCAACGAGGCCAACGACAATTACGTCATCTGGCAGGACGGCCTAGACATTCCGCTCGTGAACGCCCTCGATGCGAACTTCTACGAGGTGCATCCTGATCTACATCAGGTGCCCGGGAAGGTCAACAACACCTCGATCCTGACCCACGGCAGTGGCATCCTCAAGCCCGCGAACCGAAACTGGGGCAAGCCCTACTCCCCGCTCCTCGGGTTCCCGTGGGAACAAACCCGCGATGCCATCATGAACCTCAGCAAGGTCACCGACGGCACCGACCATGACGGCGTGATTATGGAGTACGTGAACCCTCATACAGGTGGCTCGGTGATGCCGACCATGGGCGCGCACATGCAGATGCTCAAGCCGGGGTTTGCATCCAAGGCCCACCGGCATACGGGCTCCGTGGTCTATCACGTGGCCGAGGGCAAAGGCCACTCGGTCATCGATGGCAGGCGCTACGACTGGAACGAGCACGACATCTTCGTAGTTCCGTCGTGGTCCTGGCACGAGCACGTCAATGACGACCCAACAAACCCAGCGTTCCTGTTCTCCTTCAATGATTTCCCGATGATCAACTCGCTGTCGCTCTTCGCCGAGGCCGGGTACGACTCCAATGGTGGCCACCAGGAACTCGTCTGAACATTGCGTTGCTAATCAATCCTCCGTCATTTTTGCAAGTACCACTTCAAGGAGCCCTCGTGCGCATCACTCGTGCACTACTTTCCATGGTCGCCGCCGGAGCGATCGTTGCCCCCCTTCTCGTCGGTGCCGCAGCCCAAGCACAGGTGACAGGCAGTGTTACCGTGACAGCCCAAACCTTTAACGTATGTAAGGGCGGCCCTGACGGTTCCATTGCCGCATGTAAGACTCCAGCCCCTTCCTGGAGCATTCGACGCGACCGAGTAGCGAACGTTATTAGAGCCGTCGGCGCTGACGTAGTCGGCTTACAGGAGGCCACCAATTACTCGACCCCGAATGGGACAAAAACTCAACAGGAGGATATTCGTGCGCTCGCTGCAACGATTGGCTACGCCCAGCCAGAGTTTGACGTGGCTGGTCCTGAGAATGAGTGTAAGCGGCCGCGGGATGCTGATGGTGAGCTTTCTGGGCCGAGCCCTTGCGTTAACACAAGCATGTTACTTTTCAATACCGCCACCACTAGCGCCGCAAGTATCCCGGACGGTTCAGCGTCCGGTGGCGTGGTGATGGCTGGTTCCATTGCGTCAGGGCTAGATGCTGAGTCCGCACCTCGGTCGGTGGCTTGGGCGTTTCTACAGAAGAACGGTTCAACATTTTTGGCTATCAGTGTTCACACTTCGAATGCAAAGACCCCAGAGGGTGAAGCATCTAGGGTTACTTTCGCTTTCGGGCTCGCTCCCTGGGCGAGGGCGTTGAGTGCCAATAAGGGTTTCCCTGCTGATTTACCTGTTATCTTGCTGGCGGATTTGAACTCATTCCACAAAAGGCAGCCTCAGGGCGCCCAGACTGCTTTGGTAAATAACGGTTGGACGGATTCGTTCAGCGCGCCTCTTCAAAAAAATATTAGTTATTCGACAATTAATTATAGTGCCGACAAGAGAGGGAATCCTCAAGGTTTCCCCGCTAAGCCTAAGCTGACGAAGAAGACGAAAAATAATAAGAAAGCTGCAGCAACCAGGATTGATTATGTCCTGGGCTTAAATGGGGTGAGGTTCAGCCGGTACGAGGTGGTGATGTTTTTGAACCCGGATGGCACCTTTAACCCTGATTTCCAGGCTTCTGACCACCAGTCGGTTGTTGCTGACGCCGTGCTTCCTTAGCCGGCTAAAGTACCCGTGCGGATCATGGGATACGTGTGGACGTCGGCAACCCAGCGCTCGGAGACAGTTGTTAGCTCACCGCAACTCCATCTTCTTCTGCGCGCCCAAGTACTGGGCAGAAGCAATAACAACACACCACATGAACAACCACGCGACTCCGAGATTAAGGATGCTGTGAAATGCGGTATTCCCTATGAGTGACGCGAGCACAATAAGCACTGTGCGTCCGTCCACCCCGAGAGCGGACCACGTGATCCAGCGGGGGGCGCGGGAACCACTCAACGCGCGATAAAGACTGTCGTAATGGTGGAACGCAATGATAAATAGGTAAGCGAACGCCAGCGCCTCCCACTGTGGGAACGCATAGATAGCAATCCACGCAACGATCCCCATTTCGAGGATCCGCAACAGCATGGGAAAGGACCAGTTCCATCGTGAGGTGGGTGCGGGTTTCCACCGGGTGGGTAGTGAGCCAAGCAATGGGCCCGCGTCTAATTGATCCGCAATGATTTGCACACCCGCGGGCTCACGCAACCACCGCAGCGTGCGCAGGACTCGACCCACCAGTGTGTACAACCACGCCAGGGACGTCAAAACCAGCAGCGTTAGGAGCGCCCAATAACCGTTGACAATCACGGCAACGACACTGAGCACCAGCCACCGCTCACCGATCGGCAGATGAATGACCTTCTTGGTCCACCTGACAACTGGCCGTGAGTTGATCTGCGCGGAACGCGCAATCGCACCGGACTGCGCACCCCACGGATCATCAGGGTCAGTCAGGGCTGCGAGGGGCAGACCCCCTTCGCGAATACGTTGAATAACCGCGAAGTTGTAATCCCCCATATGTCGCGCGGTTTGCACCACCATCAACACCAAGGCCACACTCCACGCAAGCCCATTATTAATCCCCACGGCCACCGCGCCGGCCGCCAAACCCGCATACGCCGCGTACTCCTTCACCCGATCGGTTGATGCGTCTAACCATGCGCCCAGGGTCGAGAACCGACTGGTGGCACGCGCCACCTCACCATCAACACAGTCAATGACCAGCGACAACTGGAGCAGGATCGCGCCGATAATGAGGAACCAGCGGGAACCAGCCGCGAAAGCCGCCGCAGCGAGCAGCCCAATAAGAAAGGAGATGCTGGTAACCGCATTGGGACTCAGACCCAAACGGATCGCCAGGCCGGTGAGCGGCTTGGACAACTTGCGAACGACAAATGTGGAGTAGAAGCCATCGTCAACCCGGTTCGCCTGCAATCGGCGAATGGTGGTCTCGGTCTGCGCTTGGGTTTTTTCGCACGCTTGCTCCACATTCGCCGGAGATCGAAACCACGGGGCGTCGACAAGCTCCACTTCCTTGACTTGAATCTGCGCGCGGAGTAGAGCCGTGATGATCAATTCAATCGATTCCCGCGCACCCAGAGAGGTGTTTTTGAGTGCGAAGTCACGCAGTTCACGTAAAACCGGCACTACCCGCTCCTGATCGCGGAGCGCCAGACGCAGGGCGCCAACGCTCACCGCATTCGGCGACTTCACCTGATGAAAGGAGGTACCCGCCGCTAAGAGGTAGTGATGCACCACCCGGAGATTGCCGTCACGCGAACGCCGAACCGCAGCGCATGTGCCAGCCAATGGATTCTCGGTCACCGGCTCCAACACCGCTGGGTTGATTACCAAATCCTCTGCGATCAGAACAAGATCACCTTCGGAGTCGGTGAGCGTTGCTATAACACTGTCAATATTTGCGGCGACAGAAGTTGCAGATAGTGTGAGCGTGAGCGTCACTCGGAGTTCTTCCGCAGGAGTGAACGAATTCCGTCCTTCTTAGTTTGCCGCACCAATCGGTCCGCCAACTCGCGCGTGGTGAAATCCTCACGCGAGGCCTCAATGACAGACACCAGGGCCTGCACGGCAGCGTCGATGGGTAATTGATCAGTCTCTGCTGGCTGTTCACCGCTATCCAGCCCAACTCTCAGGGCGTCAAGGTTTCCGAGAACCGTGACACCGGACGCCGCAATTGCGTCAGCGGACTCGTTGCCGGCGCGCCGCGCAGCATCCAGTGCCCACTGCGGAGTGAATAACTTGGGCTCGGCATCACTAGGTTCACGCCCCTCCACCATTCCGAGCGCCACACCGCGACGCACCAGGCGCACGTAGTCCCCCCACTGCATGGTTTTCTTGACTCGCTTATTCAGCCGCACCACCACCTCCGCCTCAGCAGCGGTCATGGAACGGTTACTCGTTAAGTCCATGCGGCTTGTCAGCAGATCAGCGGGGACATCCAGATATGCGGCGAAGGATCGAAACACGAAATCTCGTGGCACGTCCTCGAGCACCAGAACGCAAACATTCTCCGAGCCCACAGCACTCACCCACCGACGGACAACATCACCGTGATTATGGCGTTTCCAAAAAGTTGGTGTCATTTTCGAACTACCCGGTGTCGCGAGAATGTCCGCTAACCATTTCTCATAAGAAGTAGTGAGGCCGTATTTCAAATATTGCTGCCAAGACGAGGGGAGTAACTTGCCCAGATTGCGAAGTGTCACAACAACCTGCACCGGTCGATTTGCAGAACCGCGCAGATCCCGAATCACCGCCGTGGCGGTCTCCTCCGAGGCCTCACAGAAAAACTCACTGCTAATCACCACGCGCCCAGAGCATTGGGCGGTGCGTTTGGCCAAGCGATCAAAGTGCTTCCGATCGAGCACACCCCCACCGCGGGCATTCCAGCCCCATGGGCGCCCCAAAATCGCCAGTGCCGCGCGGTGCTGGGCCTGTAACTTGCCGGGATAGCACACCCCGAGTTCGGCTAAGGGTTCGCGGGCACCGGCGAGGGCCGCCTGAATTGCGGTGGTCCCCGTCTTGTGCACACCTATGTGCAGGAGAACCCCGGTGCGTGGAATGGGTGAAATCGTGGGCCCTAGATCGGTCTGGACGTGATTCACCATGGGATCAGCCTAATCGGCAACGGTGCACACGCTACGGGCAAGACGAGCAAATACGGCTACCGGGCCAGCGGTTCCATTAGGGCCAACCGGCACCCCGGCCGAAATGTTGTGAATTACCGTCAACAGTCCCCATAAGACCTGTCTGCGGAGCACTTGGTGGTGCTCCTAGGGGCGCACGGCACTTACCGTTGACGGCGCCTAATGTCGTATCGTGCAGCACGTGGTGACCGGTTCCCAGAAGAGCAGCAACGGCCCCGCTGGCCTTTTTGCCAAACGCATTGCCCGCGGCCTGAGCCGACGGCTGCGTCACTTTGGCACCATGGAGCCCGAAGGCTTTGATTTGGAAAATATTCCCGATGCAGATATTGCCCTGTACTTCGCCGATCAGCCAGCGAAGTTGTATCAACTCACCCAATGGCTACCAATTTTCGAGCAGCGCACTGACCTCACCACGATCCTCGTAGTGCGCAATATTGAGTCGTATCTGGAACTACAAAACCTGACGAAACTCCATGTGCTGTTGGTTCCGGTATACGAAGATCTCATGGAACTATATGACCGCGCCAGCTTCCACGCAGTTGTCTACGTAAATAATGGGTGGACCAACTTCCAATCACTGTCTTTTCAACAGGCCGTACACATTCACGTCAACCATGGCGAGAGCGACAAAATATGTATGGTGAGTAACCAAGTCAAGGCATACGACAAAGTCTTAGTGGCAGGACAGGCAGCTATTAACCGTCACAACGCCGCGATCGTCTGGTTCGATGACAGTCGTCTAGTGCCCGTTGGCCGACCACAACTGGACCTAACCGCGCTGAGTCCTCTAGCAGCAACCGACCTCACCACCATCACCTACGCCCCCACCTGGGAAGGTGAAGACGAAGCCAATAACTACACCTCGGTGGATCTCTACGGCGTGGCCATTGCTCGGGCGGCCCTGGATGTGCCTAGTGCGCGTTTTGTCTACAAGCCGCACCCGCGTGTTGTCGACTCGGATGATCCGTTAGTGCGTGCCGCGCACAAAGAAATCGTTGCGTTGATCAAGTCAGCAGGTGGTGAGCACCGCTACCTCTCCAGCGGCGACATTTTGGGGGTGCTGCCGGTCACCGACCTGCTTATTGCCGATGTCTCTAGTGTCACCCTGGATCACCTGTACCTGGCCCCTAGTGCCCCGATCATTCTCACCGATCGCCGCAGTGATCGAGGGCTGTTGTTGGCCGATTCACCAGTGGCATCCGCATGTCAAGTTGTTGACTCCAAATCCGTGACTGCCGTGTCGGAACTCATTGCCGCAGCACTGCAACAAGATTCCTTCCGGGAAGCGCGGGCAGGCATGAGAACTCACTACTTTGGTCACCTGTCCCGGGGCGAGAGCACCAAAAAATTCTGGAGTGCAATCACCACCGCGATCCACGAACACGATATTGCCCTGCAATCACTTCAACGAACACGCACGATCGGTGGTTAGGCTCCCCTTTAGATACGGGAACCAGCAATGCTCGCCGCGACTATAGGGACTCGTTCAGGTCACCCGTGGCCCACAACCCAATCCACTCCCTGCTGGCCGAACACTTATGCGGCAATAGGTGTACCACCTGGCAAAAGCTTTTGGTGATCAACTCCAGATCATGACCGCTATTGGATTCACGCGACGTGCGACCAGACCAATACCAATTGCAGCTTCCGCAACAATGCGACAGTGAGCGAAGAGGAAGTAAAATACCTAGTTGAAGCTCAAGGTTTGTTCAACGAATCTGATTGCCGGGCGGTAAGCCTGTGCGGACGGTGGCTACTTCAAGCGCGGTATTGAAATAGCGAATAGCTCCTCGAAAGCGTCGAAAATATTCGAATCATCGGGAAAACTCGGATTCGGATGAGGCGCAATTGCTAAGCCAGCAACAATCCCGTCCGCTAACGCGGTCACATTGTCCCGTTCCACGAGGACCGCCAAGGGATTATCTACCACCATTTCCCGCACACCCGATGACACGTCTATAACAACCACCGGTGTGCCAAGGGTTAACGCTTCAGCTAGAACCAAGGGCGCACCTTCGGTGCGAGAAGGCAAAACAACCAGACGAGATCGGCCAATAACTCCCGCGGCGTGCTCCACCGGGTCAGCAAACTCAACGTGCGGCATACCCCGCGCTGCCAATTCGGCGCGCAGTGGACCGGTCCCGGTGAGTCGCAGGGTTAAGCCAGCGGGCTGTACCTGCTCCCATGCCGCAAGGAGCAGATCGGGTCCCTTTTCCGCAGAGAGCCGACCAACAAAGTCAACCGACGCAGTGCGCACCTGCGCTGTCGCCTCCGCGAATTGCGCCAAACTCACCGTGTTCGGATTGCCCAAAGCCACCACATTGGTCAGGCCCGCCTGAGCGAATGCAGCGGCATCCTCTTTGCTCAGTACCGTGAAGTACTCACAGCGCCCTGCCAACTTCTGGGCTCTGCGAAGGTCGCGACCGCTCGCGGCCGCGGCAAAGGAACCGTGATACTGACCCACAACGGGAAAACGCCGCTCGTAACCAGCGATTGCATCAAGGACTACTTCCAGTGACCACAATTGGGTCGCCACGATGTTGGCACTACCTAGAGACTGCAGCAAAGACCGCAGATCGGTCACGGCCTGTTCCCGGAGTCCGGCACGCACTGCACCATTGGTGCTGTTTTTTGCCGGCCAGATTTCCGGCATCAGTGTCACCGTCTGGTAACCGGCATCGGCATAAGTGTGTGCATCGGCAACTGGTGTGCTGCCCACCAGATGCACGCTGTGCCCACGGGAAACCAAACCACGCGCCAAGGAGTGCGCCACATGCTGCGCCCCACCGAGTTCGGCAATGTTGTTGGCGGTAATCAGGTAATTGCTCACGACCCACCGTCCGTGTGTCGCTGGAGTAAGTGCCGAACTCGAGCGTGCAAGTCCTCTGTTGCGCTTAATACCGGTGACTCAAGTGCCGGCAATAGATAGCGAGCGGCACCGAGATCCTGTCGATACGCGATTGCGGTCGGACCGGTAAGCAACTCAGGTGAATCGGTAATCACATACTGCGCCGCGGCGCGCGATGCCGTAAATCGTTGTGGGGAATAGGTGCGATATGCGTAAGTAAAGCGAGCCGGAGCGGGAGTGAATGGTTCCTGGGGAATCAGGAGAAATGCGGTGGTTCCGAATTCCTCGATCCACGCCTGGGTATCAAAGCGTTGCAAGCGGGAATCTAAATCTGGAAGTGGTGCGGGTGCGAACAGGAAAATGGGTCGGCCATCAGTAGGTAACTCAAAGGATGCGGGACGTCGGGTGGGCCCGGGAGCCAGTTTGCGGCGCAACTTGCGCACCGCTGAACCAAGAGTGCGCACACTTCCCTGCGCCGACCACGTAAGCACGCCCCGGGGATCGACAGCAAGCACCAACTCATTAGCGCAGTCCCAACTCGCGAGGTCTTTCAGACCCACCAACCCCCCGTGGTGAACCTGCGCGCGATCGGTGACCGGACTTCGATTTATCCACGAGCCATGGTCAGCGGCGTTGCTGACCTCCACCATGACGGGTCCGGATTCCTTCGCCTTGATTCCCCGGTATTGAATGAGGGATAGATTTGCGTCACTCACGCCCCAGATCACATGGTGACCCCCACGTGAAACTTGATGCAGAGGAATTCTCGCCAACGCCCCCCCTCGTATCTCCACAAACAGCAACTCTGCGGTGAACTGATCGGTGATCTGACCTAGTGGGTCGGCTGTGATGATCTCGCCACTGTCATTCCACCTGTGGAAGAAGCGACGCCTCCCCGGCGGGATCAGATCCACATGCAGGTCAAAGACATCCCGCCACCACCGGTCACTCTGCCCGAGCTGGTCGCCTGCACCGGGTAACCACAACACGGTGGAGTCGCTCGTGACCTGCAGTGGTGCAGCAATCGCACCTCCGCCCTTGTCCCACCACAAACTGGTAATCAGGTTGTCGTAATCGCCGGCCAGTAGGTAATACAGGGCGACGCGAATACCGGTGCGAATCTGCCCATAAGCCTGCACCGGAACGGTGCGGCAATACTGGGCGAGTTCATGCGCACAGAGTTGTCCGGTCTCGTTGTCGGATTCAAAGATGGTGGTGAGGTAAAGCGAGGCCTCGTGGCGCAGAAACTTTATGTGCTTGGCCAGCGCGAGATCCGGATCTGTCGCCAACAGTCGATCGACTTTTTCGTTGATGATTATTCGATCACGCAAATTCCGCAGCTCTTTGCGCGATTGGGTGATGGATTGCGTGGTGTCACCACGAACCACATTCCACTTGTACACGACCTCAGCGATAATTCCGATTCTCTGGGCGGCGAGATACGCCCGGGCGGTGAATAGTTGATCTTCAAAGAGCAACCCCGGCGGGAAACTGATGTCATGCTCGCGCAGGAAATCTCGGCGAAAGATCTTGTTCACTGAAATGGTGTCGTAGAGCAGATCCGTACATTCACGCACGTTGTCGACAACACGATCTTGGGCATGCAGCTCCGGCCACCACAGTTTGCGCTGACCGGTGTCACTGATGAATCGCTCAGCCATACCCGCCACCAGATCCGCCTGCATACTCCGCGCTGCGGTGAGCAGATTGCGACATGCGTGGCGGTCATACGCGTCATCCGAGTCACAGAACATGACGAACTCACCCTGGGCGAGCTCCAACCCCTTATTACGAGGGGCACTGCAACCCCCGGAGTTTTCGGCGAGTTGCACAACGCGAATTCGGGGGTCGGACTCTGCCGCGGCATGCAACAACGCCAGGGAGTTATCAGTGGAGCAGTCATCAACCGTAATGATCTCGATATTTTGCAGTGACTGATTTTGAATCGACGCCAGAGCAATTGGAAGCCGATATGCGTCGTTGAACCCAATCAGAATGACGGAAACATCAATCACCGTTGGCCTGCGCGATCAAGTAGCGAGCACGCGCTGCAAAACTGTGCTCCCGCCGAATACGTTCCCTATCCTCGGTGCAATCAGGGAAGAAGGAATCCGGATTGGCCACAATCTCAGCCAGTTGCTCCGGTGATTGATACTCGACAACGCTCGAACCGAAAACATTCACCAGCCCAACGGCCGGGTCACTGACAACACGTGCGCCCGCCGCTACCGCATCGAAAAGCCGATTAGAGAGGAACCCATTCACCGCCATCTCTTGGTGGTGATCGTTTAAGACAATCGCGGCGCTGGCATACGCCGCCGGTATCTGCAGGTTGTCGAAGAACTCGCCGCTGATCATCAGCGGATCAACAAACTCCGACCATCCCACTCCGTAGAGCGATAGCGGAATCCCCTTGGCGAGGGCGTCTCGAACAATGGGGCGAAACTCCCCGCGTGTGGAACCAATGAACAACACGCTGGAGTCCTTTGGTTGAGCAACAGGAACAAACCGATCGGTGTTCGTTGCCTGCAACAGCGGGATGAACGTGCCAAATTCACCACGAGGATTCCACGACGCACTGGCAGCAAATGCCGCGGTGTACTGCGCCGCTTCACCGGGCTCCACCAACTCGGGGTGCGAAATCACCCAGAGGAACCACAAGGCGGTGGAGCTATTCGGCACCACTCGGCGTAAACCACGTAACACCACCACAACATCGTCCCCGTGCCGAGCATCCGAATTCGCACCGGCGCGAGAATGTACCGTAGCCTCAACACCTTCAGCCATCAGTGCGTGGGCTAAATCCTGTGCGAACCAGTAATCACCCCACTGGCGACCGGCCTCACCCTTGGGCGCAGCCGTGATGATAGACCACTTCTGCTTCTTGCCCTTGCGAAAAAGTGACATGGCTAAGACCGTCCCTTACTGAACAGGAACCCTGTCCCCCAAGAGAATTGCATGACCGGCAACACCATAGCCGATCTTCAGCTTGATCTCACCACGTGATCAAGTCATCCATCGGCCATATCCAGCGACTAGGTTCATCGTCTACCGCAAAAATGCCGAAGTGACACCGGAGTCGACAGGAACCAAAAGACCCGTGGTCCTGGAGAATTCATCCGAGCACAAGGCTGCGACCGCTTGCGCTACATGCTCCGGCAGCACCTCCAACTTGAGCAGGGTGCGGTTGGCGTAGAACTGGCCGCGATCTTCTTCCTTGACTCCGCACACCGCCGCACGATTCGCACCCAAGCACCGATTAGTGAGGGAACAGAAACTAGAACGAACTAGAAACTAGGTAGGAGGTGAACTCATAATCAGGTCGTTGTAGGAGCGATCCCGCACCGCTGCACAGCTTGCCTCAGCAGTAAAAGGCCTCCTGGTTCCCGGTGGTCCCTTGTGTTAGGGACACGGGATGCGAATCACCTCCATTTAAGCCGGGAAGGATCGTGCTCACGGTAGGTGAGGCCCAAGCCAGAGGGGCAATGGCGTCGGGGTCCTTCACCTTGATCTTGGCAACCGACACATAAATAACTGTCTTGGCCTTAGTGGTGCCGTTCCAGCAGGGTGAGCCCTCTTGTCGCTTCTTCGCCTGGGCTGTGGACACTTTCGTACCAACCGGAGCTGCATTTGTGCCAACTAGCGAGTCGGAGCTGAGAACGATGTTGGTCACGTAATCTATAGTGCCTTCCCACGGGGCGCTGATCGTGAAACTGAGGCCTTGAGTCGATTTCGTGGGAATGGTGAAGGTGACCTGTCCGCCCGACACTTTCTTTTGCTCCCCATCTAGGAACTTCGGCCGGTTGGGTACAACGCTGGTGTCCGACGCGAGTGCTCGCTGCCATCCGATGGTGCAGCCTTCGCATCCGGAGACGACAATCTTGATAGTTGTCTTAGGCGTCGCCGCCGTGGCGGCGCTCGGATAGGCCGTGGCGGCCACCAAGGTGAACAGTGCAACCGAGACAACTGTGCGTATTTTCAAGGGGTCGCCAATCTGTCGAATACCGACCGAGAAGTATGTTCCTCGCCGAATCTAACATCTCTCACCACCGTGACTGCGGCTATTGGGGTTCGGCCGAGAGTCCCTGACGGCGGCTCCCTGGACCTCAGCATGACCGATGCTTCGGTGCGGGGCTGGGTCTACCCATTCCTGCCGCGCGCCACTAGTCGTTAACGGCGCGGAGCCCATCTGAGAACACCTCCAAGAAGGTATCCATATCTGACCGCTGAACGACGAGCGGTGGCTTGATCTTGAACACGTTGTTGGCTGGACCATCACTTGAGAGCATCACCCCGCGGCGCTTCGCGTACTCGATGAGGTCCGCCACTTCTTTAGTGGCCGGTTGATCATCGCGCCTCAATTCGATCCCGAGGAACAGACCATGTCCACGTACGTCGGCGATCAACGGATGCTCCGGCATCATCGCTCGGACCTGTGCCTGAACATAGTCGCCGAGGTCACGAGCATGTGACTGCAGCCGAGAGTCGAGGACGAAGTCAAGGACCGCCTGACCGATGCTGGCGCTTACCGGATTGCCGCCGAATGTGTTGAAGTACTCCATGCCGTTGTGGAACGACGATGCGATGGCCGGGGTGGTAACGACCGCCGCTAGCGGATGACCATTACCCAATGGCTTACCCATAGTCACGATGTCGGGGATGACCCCGTGAAGTTGGAAGCCCCAGAAGCATTCGCCAACTCGCCCGAGGCCGATTTGCACTTCGTCGGCGATGCATACGCCGCCGGCGGCGCGGGTAACGTCGTAGGCCTCGGCCAGGAATCCCTCGGGCAAGGTGACCTGGCCCGCCGTACTCATGATGCCCTCGGCGATGAAGGCCGCCAGGGGCTGCCCCAACTCCGAGAGTGCAGTCGCCATCGCAACCTCGTCGCCAGTTCCCGGAAGGTCCACAACGCGGACATGTGACGAAGTGCCCAGGCCGCCAGGACCGAGGAACTTGTAGGGGCTGATCTCGACAACGCTCGCGGTGTGCCCGTGATAAGCGTGCCGCAACGTGAGCCAACCTCGGGCCTTCGTGTGGGCATGGGCAAAGCGCATCGCCAGATCATTGGCTTCGCTCCCCGAATTCACGAGGAAAACGACTGAGAGCGGGTCGGGAAGAGTCGCAACGAGACTTCGCGCGTACTCCACGATCGAGTCATGGAGGAAACGAGTATTCGTGTTGAGGGTCTTCATCTGCCTAGCGCCGGCTTCCACGACAAAGGAGTTGGCGTGACCGACGTGGGCAACATTATTGACCAGGTCGAGGTATGCCTGGCCCTGCGCGTCGTAGAGGTAGGCTCCTTCACCACGAACAATGTGCAAAGGTTCGCGGAAGTTTAGACTCAGGTTTCGCGCAAGCCGCACCTGTCTCTGTGTCTGAATTTCCGCACTACCGAGTTCAGGGTGGGCATCTGAACCAACCCAATCGATAGGCGGGATACCGACCATCAGGTTCGGGTTCGGACACAGGCTGCGCCACAGCGTCGACTCCCGTCGCGGGGCAACTCCGTAAACATTCATTCCCATACCGCATAGGTCTGTCAGGACTTGTACATGAACGTGGGGCGGCCATCCGCCATTTACGGATTGATCCCCCATGGTCCCTATGCGCTCGCCGGCGGACACGCGCTGGCCGACGCCGAGGAGCGAGAGGCATTGCGCATCTAGGTGGCCATAGAGGGTCCAAAACACAGTGCCATCGGCGGTTTCGTGACGCAGGAGCACAGCATGGCCGTAGTCGAGGTGGTCGAGCCGCTCCGCTACCGCCTCCACGATCGCGTCGTATGGTGCGTGCACGGCGGTGCCTGCCGGCTGGAAGAGGTCCAGCCCTAGGTGAATGGTTCGCTCGTTGGTCGTGAAGTCGGTACCGGCATACACGTCGCGGTCCTCGCCGTAGCGCCCGACAACGATATCGACGTCACGCAACAGTTCTTGTAATCCTGCGGAAGTGCGCGGGTCAGTGGAGCCCACGGACCAATCGATCCACTTCGAGGTGCTCCACTTGACGATCGGAGCCGAGCGCGCGGTCCGCAGATGGTCACGCACGATGCGTCCGCGCGGGCTCGGATCGTAGCCACACACTTCTCGCAAGCGACATAGCGCTAGGTAATCATCGGATTCGGCGAGCTCAATCAGCAATCGCGGCACTGTATCTTGACTGATGAGCAAGTAGTCGTTGTCTGGGTCCGCAGCGCTTTGCACAGCGGCGTTGATAACGCTCATCACCAGCCTCATGCGAACGAGCGCCCAGACAATGTCGAGTTCTTCTGGCAAAAGTGGCGAAGCGAGGTGGTAGCCCCGCACGAGCGGGAGCACATCAGTCAGGGGAGCGCGCTGCGACGTCGCCGCATAGGCCATGGCCGTGGCTAGGCCCACAATCCGCGGCGCCCAGATAATGTCACCAAAGTCAATGATTCCTAGGCTCGCGCCGTCGACCAAGATGTTGTTCTCATTGGCGTCATTGTGGATCACCTGACTGGACAGCAGTTTTAGGGCCGGCAGGATGCGAGCTGCAAAAGCGTGGAGCTCAGCCGAGCACAGGTCCCTGATGTGAAGGTCAGCCACCAAAGGAAGTTCATCTCGCAAGGCAAGGGCCTGCATCATGTTCCAGCGGAAGGGACGCACGAGTACCTCGCGTTCAGACGCACTCACCGAAAACCTCGACAGGCGCTCATCGATGCGGGCAACGAGCGACCCCAACGACCCTAGATCCTGCTGACTTACCGGTGCCAGCGCCCATGGGACTCCATCGAGCCACGACACCAGCCGGGCAACTCGACCATCTGGCAGGTTGACCATGTCAGCGTGCAGTACGCGGGGCACTGGTAACCCGTCAGCTTCGAGCCATCGCAGCGCCGCGTCCTGGAGGAGTAGCCACTCTCGATCGTCTGCGCGGTAAACCTTAAGGACGGCGCCCGAATCAGTTAGCACCTTAATGTTGACGTCGCGCTCACTCGGCAAGGCTTCAAGCTCCGGATCGCTGCCCACGAGGTCTAGGAAGTGCTCGCGGAGAATTGCCGCTCCATCAATCTGGGAGCTCACAGGTCCTCGCTACCCAGCATGAATGCTCGATTGAGATCATCGTGTGCGCGCATCCGATCCAACGATTTTTGACCCATCGACTCCGCGATGCGATGGAGCAACAACTCTAGGACAGCCAGTGCCGGAACAAACGAGTCAAAAGCAGACGGGGACGCGGTCTTGACGGTCAGGACGAGCCGCGCACTACTGACCAGCGGGGACAACCAAGGGTCGGTGAAGAGAATCACGCGCGCTCCGCGCTCGGCCGCGGCACTCCCAAATTCTATGGTATCGCGCTGGTAGCGGCGGAAATCAAAGGCAACGACGACGTCTTTGCGCCCCAGATCAAGAATCACATTGCTGCGAAGCGACGGGATCTCCGAGACGGAGGTCACTTGGGGCCTCACCATTTGGAGATGCGTGGCGAGGTAGACAGCCAGCGCAGAAGAGAAGCGACCACCGATCACGTACACGCGCGCGCGCGGATCAATGAGCATCTCGACGGCGCTGTTGAGGACTTCCGGCTTAAGTCGCTCTAGCGTGCCCTCAAGTGCGTCGAGCAAGACCGAACCGCCGCGCACTCCAGCGCTGGGTTTGGGAGCGGAACGGACCTGGCTATACATTGACAGCGGGGATGCCAATCGCTGCGAGACCTCCTCTCGCAGTTCCGCCTGAAACTGCGGCCAACCACTAAAGCCAAACTTTGTGGCCAGTCGAAGAACTGTCGGAGCACTGACGCCCGCCTTGCTGGAAAGCGAAGTGACCGAGTCCAGGCCTGCCAGGGGGTAGTCGGCGAGGATCGCTCGAGCCACCCTCTTCTCGCTGGCCGTGAGGGTGTCCATCTGCTCCAGCAGACGGGTGGAAAACGGCTCGCTGGGCCATGAGGGATCCGCCGCCACCACGGTGCCTCCCTCCTCGAGCAACTCTGCCTCGGGCCCACACGGTGCGCCCCCGGAGCCCGAGTCAAATGTACAGATCGTTACAACGAGGCCGTGCAATGCTCTTGACAGAAAGATTCAGGATACCCAAGATTCACGTATGGGCGCAATCTCCTTCACGACAACTCTCCTACCCGGCGCCCTCACGATCCTCGCCGAGCACCAGCGCGAGATGCCCCAAAAGAACGAACTGTGCGGCGCCTTTTGGATAACTCTAGCCCTGAGGGGGCTCGACGGGCGGTCGGTCGAGCAGGATACGGTCGGGCTGGCGGCCAGTTCGCTCCTGAGTGTCATTCAATCCTCCGACTCACTTCCGCCCGGTGAACCCGGACGCTCCGACTACGTGCTCGACCTGACTCGCACGGACGATCCGGACATTGACTCCGGGACCTCCTCAGAAGGCTTGATGGTTGCGGCCACCGATCTCTCCGCTGGTCGGCTCTTGGCAATACCCGCGAGCGGACACTGGACCGGTAAGCGCATCAAGGCACTACTGGAAGGCGTGGCGGGTCTAAAAAACGAGGTCCTGGTCATCGCCAATAGTGCTACGAGGTTTCTTTGGGGCACAGGTGGCGGACCACTTCCTGCCATCGAGTACCTCACCACCGGAGCGACAGCCCAGCCCACTGCCGACTGGAACGTGGGCCACTTCATCGGTGTTCTCGGCTGGATAAGCGGTCCTTCCGGCGAGCTCTTGGTCTGTGCCGACACCTACCCGAGCCTTGGCTCGCACGGCGTTCACCTGCAGCCATTCAATGCCATGGCCGACTCGCTGAATCGTGATGACTCACCCTTCTGCGGGGGCATGCTTCTCGTGGTGCCGGCAACAGCGCAGTCGAGGGTACGCGAGATCATCTCCGGTGTGGGACTCACCGCTGAAGTGTGGGATAACGGAACTCCGTATCGACCGGATTGGGTGCCCGCCGGATGACCGCTGTGCTCAGCGAGCGACTGCAGGAAGTCCGCGGTCAGTTTCCGGCCCTGTCCCGGATGGGGCCACAGGACCTACCCGTCGTGTACGCGGATGCTCCCGGCGGGACACAAGTCCCTAACGGCGTTGTTGACGCAATTCGGAACTACCTCGTCGAGAACAACTCAAATATTGAAGGAGAGTTCGCCGCAACGCGCGAGACGGACGCCCTAATTCGCAGGGCCCGGGAGTTGGCGGGCGTCTTCGTCGGTGGACACTCGAATGAGATCGCCTTCGGCCAAAACATGACGACCCTCAACTTCAACTTGTCCCGAGCCTTGGGCCGCACCCTGCGTCCCGGCGATGAGATCGTCGTTACGCAGCTTGACCACGATGCAAACGTCGCCCCTTGGCTCCTACTTGCCGCTGACCTAGACCTGGTGATTCGTACTGTCCGGGTCACCGCAGAACTCGATGTAGACCTCGACCATCTTCATGCCCTAATTGGGCCGCGTACAAGAGTGGTAGCCGCGACCTTGGCATCAAACGCGGTCGGGACAACTCCGCGTGCTCGGTTGATTTCAGACCTAGCCCATGAGCAGGGTGCGCTTGCGTGGTTCGACGCGGTCGCATTTGCGCCGCATCTTCGTATCGATGTCAAGAACTTGGGATGTGATGTGCTGCTGTGCTCGCCCTACAAGTTTTTCGGTCCCCATCTCGGTCTCGCGTGGATTCGCCGCGAACTGGCCGAGACCCTTCCCGCCGAGAGAGTGCGCCCGGCAGCTGAGTACCCACCCGGTCACCGATTCGAGACCGGCACCTTGTCGCACGAGGGCATCGCAGGATTTTGTGCAGCGGTTGAGTACATCGCCTCGCTGGGATCCGGTGCGGCACTGTCGAACCAGCTCGACGATGCCTACGAGCGGATAGCCGGACATGAAGGCGACCTGTCCCGCGGGTTCCTCGATGGGATTGCCAAGGTACAAGGAGTGACCCTCCTCGGAAGGCCCGGTACCGAGGGTCGAGTGTGCACGTTCGGGCTCCGACTTCACGATGCAGACCCGGCCGCTGTTGCCCGTGCACTAGATGCGCGCGGGATCTTCGCCTGGAATGGCAGCTTCTACGCCCAAGGCGTTATGGAGGCGCTGGGCCTGTCCGTGGATAAAGGAATCTTACGCTTGGGATACGTGCACTACGCCACTTTGGTCGAGATCGAGCGCTCGATCGCGGCGCTTGACGACATCCTGCGAGGTGGCTGTTGATCACAACGCGAAGTCGAAGGACACTCATCTCAGTGCTCGGGTGGTCGCTACTTCTGGTTTTGATCACCCTTATCGGTGGCACACTCCCATCAGCCACACAATTGCTCGTCACGACCGCCCTCGTGCTCCTGACCGGTGTGATGGCACTGCAGATCTTCAGTGGCAACAGCGGGATCCTAAGTTTTGGTCACGTCGGTTTCGTCGGCATAGCCGCCTACACCACTGGCATCTTGGCTATGCCTCCCACAGTCAAGAAGACCTCGCTACCGATACTGCCCGAACTGTTGCAAGGCATCCAGTTGCCAATCTGGCAGGCGATGGTTGGTGGCGTGCTTGTTGCCACGATCATCGGCGTCATCTCAGGACTGGTCGTGGCTCGCCTTGGCGATGCCGCTTCCATTGCTACTCTGGCCGTGCTGATCATCTTGCATGGCGTCATGGTGGGTGCCGAACCATTCACGCGCGGCAGTCAGACCTTCTACGGCGTGCCCCGATATACGTCGATTGTGGTCGCCGGGATCATCGCGACTCTGGCAGTCATCGTGGCCCGCGTGTTCCGCGACTCACGCCTGGGCATCCACCTCCGGGCTTCCCGCGATGACTCTCTAGCCGCTTCGAGTTCAGGTGTACGCGTCCATTACGCCCGCCTCGTCGCCTGGGTGATCTCCTCGGCTGTCGCCGGTGCCATGGGAGCTGCCTACGCCGGCCTCCTCGGAGCTTTCTCCCCTAAGGACTTCTACTTCTCCCTCACATTGACGCTGCTCACGATGCTCATCGTTGGCGGATCCGGTTCAGTCGCTGGAGGAATCGTCGGGGCCATCGTCGTTACCATCGTCATCGAATTGCTGCGCCGAGTCGGTGACGCCAACGGCTTCTTTGGTCTCACCAGCGCTGGACTCGCGGTCATCATCCTGTTGACTTTGTATTTACGCCCCCAAGGCATTCTCGGCTTTCGCGAGCCTGAGGAGGTCGTGGCCTACAAGTCGTTACCGGTGTCCCCCCGTGACACAGATTCTGACCCGCTGGTCGGGCGTGACCAAAGCCAAGGCACCGTTGTGCTCTCCTGCAATGACGTTGTGAAGCGTTTCTCCGGCCTCACCGCACTTAATGGCGTGTCCATCTCGGTCGAGGCCAAGAGAGTTGCAGGAATGATCGGCCCCAATGGCTCGGGGAAGTCCACCCTGGTGAACTGCCTCACGGGCCTTACCAAGCCGGACTCAGCAAACATCACCCAAGCGGGGCAGCCCATCGGAAACCAGCCCGTATGGCGTCGGGCACGGCAAGGACTCGGGCGAACTTTCCAGACCGTCCGGCTCTTCCGCGAAATGACCGTTCTCGACAACGTCACGGTCGCATGCATTTCCTCTGGCCTATCCCCCGATCGCGCAGACCGTAGAAGTCTGCAGATTTTGTCGGTGCTGGGAGTTGCCCAGCATGGCTACCGGGCCGCAGGAGAGCTTCCCTATGGCGACCAGCGTCGAGTCGAGATCGCTCGCGCCCTGGCACTGAACCCGCGCGTTCTGCTTCTCGACGAACCGGCCGCCGGCATGAATCCTGCCGAGTCCCGTGAGTTGCTAACGCAATTACAGACGTTGCTCCAGCAGACCGAGGTGGGAATCTTGCTCATCGATCACGATGTTGCGCTCATTCGTTCCGCGTGCGACTCACTCACTGTTCTTGACTACGGGGCCGTGCTCGCCTTCGGCGACCCCGAAACCGTTCTGGCGCAACCAGAGGTTGCGGCCGCATACTTGGGCTGGCGCGATCAGATGCCAGCCTTGGATCACACCGGTGCAACCGGCCAACAGAAAGGAAATCACCATGAATAGTACAAAACGCAACAGGATGGCGGGAGCCCTGGTCGCAGTGGCAACGGGCACGCTTTTGCTCGCCGCATGCGGTTCATCCGGGTCAACGAGTGCAGTTAGCGCAGCGGCCGATGACGGGGCAGCCTGCACGGTTAAGGTCGGTATTGCCTCCGGGCAGACCGGTGGCCTTGCCTACGTCGACGTTCCCCATCTGGAGGGCTTCCAGATCTGGGTCGACGAGGTCAATGCCAACGGCGGCGTCGACGGGAAGTTCCTCGTCGAGACCATCGTCAAGGACACCCGCTCGGATGCTGCCCAGTCAGCCACCGTGGCGGCCGAACTCCTCAGCGAGGGCATCAGTTTCCTGATTACTCCAGGTGACGCTGATCCGTCCATCGCAGCGGGCCAGTTGGCTCAGGAGGCCGGGGTGCCGGCCATGTCGTGGTTCGGGTCTGCGCCCGTTCTGCCGGCAGCTGTGGGCGATTTCATGTTCTCCAATGCCTTCGGTGATAACGCCCAAGCACGCGTGCTCGCGGACTACGCCACCGAACAGGGATACAAGACCGCCTACACTTTGGGCTCCCCCGACAGCGCGTACACCTCTAATCTGCCCCGCTACTTCAAGAAGGCCTTCGAGTCGAACGGTGGAACCGTAGCGGGTGAGGGGACCTTCTCCATGGGACAGCCCAACTTCAACGTCATCGCTGACGAGATCAAAGCCCTGAACCCGCAGCCGGACGTGATCATGACGCCCGCCTACGAGCCGGACTTCCCGACGTTCATTAAGGCCATCCGCGGTGCAGGGATCACGGCTGCCGTGCTCGGCACGGACGGTATCGACTCGCCCACCACCTTGGCTCTCGGTGAGACAGCGGAGGGTGTTGTCTACACCACTGCCGGTATTCTCAAGAACGAAGGGTCGATGGGCGAGTTCTTCACCAAGTACAACACCAAGTACGGCAAGGATCCCGAGACCATCTACGCCATCACCGGCTACGAACTCGGCAAGATCCTGGAGGCGGCTGTCACCCAGTCGCAGAGCTGCGACCCGATGGCGCTCAAGGACACCATCACGAATTTGGAGGGCGTGCAGGGCATCACAGGCACGATCGGCTTCAAGGGTGGGGATCGCATGGCAATCCGCGAGATCTCCCTTGTCCAGGTCAAAGCTGGTGAGCGCACTCTCGTCGCCACCGTGGCACCCGACCCCGCCACGGTTCCGGCCGCGTAAGGAGTAACGAAGCACCATGGCCACTCTGCTGGATATCACGTCTCTCACCGTCAATTACGGCGGTGTGCGAGCCGTGCGCGACTGCAACCTGCGGGTCGAGGAGGGCGAAGCCGTCGCCCTCCTCGGCCCTAACGGGGCCGGCAAGTCGTCGACCCTTCGGGCCATCGTGGGTCTGGTGAAGTCGTCCGGGCAGATTTCCTTCAAAGGAGATGCCATCTCCGGGATGGCCTGCGAGCGCATTGTCGCTCGCAGGCTCACCCTGGTGCCGGAAGGCCGCAAGCTCTTCCCGCAACTGACCATTCACCAGAACCTCATGCTGGGGGCTCGCAAGGGCTCCGGTGATAAGAGCACTTACGAGCGACTAATGCACCAACTCCCCATCCTTGCCCAAAGGCGTAACCAGCCAGCCGGGACGCTCTCGGGAGGTGAGCAGCAGCAGGTTGCGATTGCCCGAGCATTGATGTCGCAGCCGGACCTGCTGCTCGTGGACGAGCCATCGCTGGGTCTTGCACCCACACTCGTTGACACCGTCTACCAATTGCTGACCGAGCTCAAGCAGCAGGGCCTCAGCATGCTCATCGTCGAGCAGGAAGTCATTCGTGTGCTCAACTTCGCCGATCGCGCCTATGCCATGGCCAACGGGTCGATCGTGCTGTCAGGACGCGCTGCGGAATTGCGTGAATCCGAAGACGTCAAGAACTTCTACCTTGGTGCGGGAGACTAGCCGTGGATGGACTAATCACCTACGTCGTCAACATCGTGAGCCTCGGGGGCACATACGCGCTCTTGGCCCTTGGTCTCGCAGTGGTGTTCAGCGTACTTCGGCTGATAAATTTTGCACACGGCGAACTCATGACCTTGGCGGGCTACACCCTGCTCGCCGGAATCCTGCTGGGGGTTCCGTTCTGGGCGGCTGTCCTTGCAGCGGTGTTCGTTGGTGGCCTTGCAGCGGTTGCCATGGAGGCCACTGCATTCAGGTCGGTCCGCAACGCGAATGCCGCTACCCTGCTGATGACCAGCTTTGCCGTAGCCATGCTGCTACAAGTCATCTTCCAGAACTTCATTTCAGCACGCGGTCAGGCCGTGCCAGTTCCTTCACTCTTCACGGGCTCAATTCCGATCGCCAATGCGCAGATCTCGGTCATCCAAGCGATCTCAACCGTGACGTCCCTGGTCTGCCTCATCGCTCTCAAGGCATTCTTCGATCGAAGTAAATGGGGCTGGGCCATCCGGGCGGCGGCTGACGACTTCGAGACGGTGCGACTTATGGGGTTCCGGGCGTCACGGCTAATCGCGGTGGCCTTCCTAATCTCCGGACTACTCGCGGGAATTGCTGGAATTCTCTGGGTCATGCAGCGCGGCTCTGTCGATCCGCTGATGGGACTCAAGCCGGTACTTGCCGCGTTCGTCGTAGTCGTTATTGGCGGCCTAGGTTCACTGCCCGGGGCCGTTCTCGGCGGTTACCTCCTCGCCGCCATTGAGATCGCCCTTCAGACCTGGCTGCCCGACGTTCTTGTGCCCTATCGAGATGCCCTTGCCTTCGTGCTCGTCATTGTTGTGCTTTCACTCTTCCCGAACGGATTGTTCGGCAAACGAGTCACCGAAAAGGTTTAGAAGGGAGCGGTTTAACAATGTGCCGAATGCTGGCATGGCGCAGCGAGGAACCCCTTACGCCGCGTGCGGTACTTGGCGCCGACGCCGATCGCCTCGACGCTCTGAGCCGAGTGCACTGCGACGGCTGGGGCTACGCGCGAGTGACGCCCAATAGGACCATCGCTATTGGCCGGGGAACTGAGCCCGCGCACCGCTCCAGCGAGTTCTTAACGGCCATGCAGGATGACGCGGCATCTGCCGCCGTCGTTCATCTTCGTTGGGCCACCGAGGATTTAGCGGTGAACCTCGGAAACACGCATCCTTTCAGCGCCCCCTATTACGGCGACCAGGTCGCATTCGTCCACAACGGGATGATTCCGGAGTCTTCTCTCCTACTGGCCCACATCGACGAAGACCTCACGAACTCCTTCCGCGGCGACACCGACAGCGAGAGGTACTTCGGACTGCTCATGACCGAGCTTCGTCGCGAGGATGGCGATGTCATCAATGCCTACCGTCGCACCGCGAAGCTCCTTGCAGACTTTGCCTACACGTCCCTCAACGCGATGCTCATCACACCCAAGACGCTTGCGGTCGCCTGCCTGCACAAGCCTGAGAACCGGCACGCCGACTTCGCGGATGACTACTTCCCTCTTACCTGGGGGGTTCAGGATGGGGTCGTGAGTGCCTGGTCGATGGGTGTCCGTCCGCACGCGGCCGATAAGCGCCCGCTGGACAATGGGACCCTACTGACTGTAGACATCGCCAGTGGCGCGATTGATGTGGTCCCTCTAGCATGAGAAACTCGTGATGACCGACCCTTCCTTGGCCTTTGTCGCTATCAACGACCTCGCCGCGATAACGCGGGGTCGAGCCTTGCCACTAAAGGATCTCAACCCCGTCTCTGGGGTGGGCTGGGTTCCAGCCAATCTGGCCATCAACGCGTTCGGCGACCTAATCAAGCCGAACCCCTTTGGGGCGTTGGGCGATCTTCGACTCATCCCCGATATGAATACTGAAGCGACCTTCCCGCTGCCTGGTGGCTCCGCGCAGATATTTTTGGCGACCCAATCACTTCCCGATGGAACCCCATGGGAATGCTGTCCTCGCGCCGCACTCGCCACAGCGACCGCACGACTTGAACGCGATCACGGACTGCAAGTCGTGGCGGCCTTCGAGCACGAGTTCGCACTCGTCGACGGCGCAGGCGAACCCGAGGGTGCGGGCGCGTTCACAATTGCGGGCCTGGCCGATGGCGAACCCTTTGGCTCTGCCGCGCGGCAGGCACTTACGGACGCGGGCATCGACTGGGAGAACTGGCTTCCGGAGTTCGGGCTAGGTCAGTTCGAGGTGACGCTCAAGCCACTCCCTGCCATGCGGGCAGCCGATGCAGCCGTCTTAACCCGAGACATCGTTAGGAGTGTGGCCCGCATGCACGGGCGACGTGCGACATTCGCACCGCTCCTGCACCCCGATGCCGTGGGCAACGGTGTGCACGTGCACCTGTCCCTGTGGCAGGGGGAAACCCCCGTGTCCTATGACCCACAAGGCCCTCAAGGAATGTCGACCGTTGCCTCCGCCGCATGCGCTGGGATCTTGGCCCACGCTCCGGCCCTAATCATGTGGACCGCTCCCAGCCACGTATCGGCTCTTCGCCTGCTGCCACATCGGTGGAGCGCCGCCGGAGCCTTCGTTGGACTGCAGAATAGGGAGGCACTGGTCCGCTTACCGGCGCTTCCTTTTGGGAGCGATCCCGCGCGATCATTTAATCTGGAGTATCGGGCGGCCGACGCTACAGCGAATCCCTACCTGGTACTAGCTGTACTGATTCACTCGATGTGCGATGGCTTCGACCGCGGGCTGTCTCTTGATTCAGTACTAACGGGAAGTATTGACGACTCGACGTTTCCGCCGCTGCCCAAAACTCTGGCGGAGGCGATCCAGGCTTTTCTAGACGACGAAATCGCACGCGCATGGTTTGCGCCTGACCTTGTGGAGACAGCGATCACGATCCGGCGCGGTGAAGCAGAGACAATTAGCGCACTCGACGCTGCAGCACGCTGCCGCGCCTACGCATCCGTCTACTAGGTTCGCGCGACGCCAGCCCAAAGCGGCATCGTCAAGTTGTCACCCGGGGCGGGTGAACGTGGCCGAATCACGGCATGCTTGGTTTTGCTCTGCGGCCATAACGACCGATCCATCGAGTCATGGATGGGGTCGCGGAGATCATGCCGGAGAACTGAAACGGGGTGTTGATGCAGCGCCACGTCTGTTGGCGTTGGTGGACAGCACGTCGACGTAGACCACTGTGCCACTCGTCAACCCGCCGATGCGACAGTTGAATGTGCTGGCGCCCGTGGTGCAGGTCCCCAGTGCAATCCCACCACTGGGTGCTGACCACGCAGTTGCTAGGTAGCTGGTGATCGGTGAGCCACCAGTGCTCACTGGACGCTGCCATCGAACCGTGAACCGGTTCTTCCCGACGGTGACGCTAACCGCAGTTGGTGCTGTCGGTAGGCCGGTCGGCCTGTTCGAAACACGGGGGGTTGATGCGGTGCTGGAGCCGCCTCGGGGAACCGTCGCTGCG
>JAQCEO010000028.1 GCA_027729805.1 Actinomycetota bacterium | reverse complement strand
ATTTAGAAGGCGTTCAGTACGGTCAATTCGTGTTGACGCCATTGAAGCACTACCCGACGTTAATCAGATCGATGATGAAAACCAAAGTCTGACCGGCTAACCGATGCCCGGATCCGGCCGACCCATAGGCAAGTTCCGGTGGAATCACCAGTTGACGACGACCGCCAACCTTCATCCCCGGAATACCCTGCTGCCAGCCAGCAATGAGGCCATTAAGTGGGAAGGCAATGGGATCGCCGCGATCCCACGAGGCATCAAATTGTTCACCAGTTTCGAACTCCACGCCGACGTAATGCACTTCGACGCGTCCACCCGCTACCGCCTCTGCGCCTTCGCCAACTATCAGGTCGGTGATCACCAATTCGGTGGGTGCGGGCCCCTCGATGAAATCAACCTCTGGCTTAGTGCTCATCTGTAACCCCATTCACGAATCGGCTAGGACACCGCGGTTATCTGCACAATGAAGATCAAAGTCTCATCGGGCTCAATGCCCGAGCCCGATGGGGGGTTGGGGCCGTAAGCCAAGGATCCCGGGATTAGCAGTAGCCGCTCACCACCAACTTTCATGCCCGGTAAGCCATCGATCCAGCCCTGAATCAGGCCACCTGGATCCAGGGGAAATGTGGCAGGGGCTCCCCGCGCCCACGACGAGTCGAAGATGGCTCGACTGCTCAGGCCGATACCGCAGTAGTTAACCTCAACCGTGGCCCCGATGGCCACCTGGGCGCCAGCACCGGTTACCAGATCCAATGTGACTAGTTCGCTGGCCGGGGTGGCTCCTGCGGCAACAGTGACAGTAGGCACCCCAGCCGGGTCCAGTTGCACCACGACGCCGTCAACCTCCTGGCCTGCCACCGGTGCTGATTGCTCGAGTATCGGGGGTTGGACCACCGCGCAATTAGTTGTCGCGAAGGGGGCAAGGGCCAAAATGGTGGGCGTGGCTGGGCTTGGGGTCGGGTCACCCCCGGTCTCGCCGGAACAACCAACTAGCAAGGTCACCCCGAGGGCGATTGACGCGACTAGGGCACTTGGCCTAAGGAAGCGGCGCATTCCGTAACCTTAACCTGCCCTCACATACTGGCGATCAGGCGCTCAACTCGCTCATCAACCGCCAAGAATGGGTCCTTACACAGCACCGTTCGCTGGGCTTGATCATTTAACTTCAGGTGTACCCAATCCACGGTGAAATCCCGGTGTTTTTCTTGGGCCCGCCGCACGAAATCCCCCCGCAATTTGGCTCGGGTGGTCTGGGGTGGGGTCGACTTGGCTGCGAAAACGTCAATATCCGTTGAGATTCGATCAACCAGGCCTTGGCGTTCCATAATCGAAAACAGCCCCCGGTTGCGGGCAATATCGTGGTACGCCAGATCCAATTGGGCGATTCGTGGGGCCGCCAAGGTGAGGTCGTGCTTGGCCATATATCGCTCGAGTAGGCGCAACTTGATCGCCCAGTCAATCTCCCGATCAATAAGTGATAGGTCTTCGGCCTCGATCGCCTTCAGGGCGCGACCCCATAGCTCAAGGACCCGTGCGATCGTGTCATTCGCGGTTAGGCCGCGCCGATCAGCGAAATCTGCCGCTTTCCCGAAGTACTCCCATTGCATTTCGAGTGCGGACAACTGCCGGCCGGTACTCAACTTCACCGTCTTACGACCGGTCATATCGTGGCTCATCTCTCGGATGGCGCGAATAGGATTTTCCAGGGACATATCTCGCATCACCACACCCCCCTCGATCATTCGAAGGATGAGATCAGCGGTACCAACCTTTAACATAGTGGTCACTTCGCTCATATTTGAATCGCCCACAATTACATGAAGTCGGCGGTATAGCTCAGCATCCGCATGCGGTTCGTCACGGGTATTGATAATTGGCCGCGAACGAGTAGTAGCGCTGGACACCCCCTCCCAGATATGGTCGGCGCGTTGACTCACGCAGTACTGCGCGCCGCGGGGCGTTTGAAGTACCTTGCCCGCACCGGTGATGATCTGCCGTGACACCAGAAATGGAATCAGTTGATCAGCCAGCTTCGCGAACTCACCATGTCGTTCGATTAAGTAGTTCTCATGGCAGCCATAGGAGTTACCGGCTGAATCCGTATTGTTCTTGAAAAGATAGATATCACCGCTGATACCTTCATCGTGTAGCCGCTGTTGCGCATCGGTCACGAGTCCTTCGAGAATACGCTCCCCCGCGCGATCATGAACCACAAGTTGCTCGATGCTGTCGCACTCAGCAGTGGCGTACTCCGGATGGGAACCCACGTCCAAATAAAGGCGCGAACCATTGCGCAAAAAAACATTACTACTGCGTCCCCATGAGACAACTCGCCGAAATAGGTATCTGGCGACCTCATCTGGACTAAGTCGCCGTTGGCCTTTGAAGGTGCAAGTGACCCCATACTCGGTCTCTAGGCCAAAAATTCTACGGTCCATAACAGCACAATAGGCCAAGCTCAGCGCAGCAGCTCGTTCATTTTGGTGACGTTTATGCGGTAAAAAGTCCGCCGGGGGCGATTTCGATCAAGTACCGCAACTTCAAGTTGCTCCACCGATAAATCTTTGACCTCATCGGAGCCAAACCGGCCAAGTGAGTCAACGGCCAATCGCAGGGCCTCGGACAAGGTTAGGCCACTGCGCCAAGACTTAGCGAGCTCGGCACTGATGGCCTCGGCCGACCCGCCCATGGCAACATAGCCATGTTCATCGGCAACCGATCCATCAAATGTCAACCGGTATAGCTGATCTAGATCTTCGGTCACGCCAACCTCGGCTACCACAATTTCAACCTCATATGGCTTGGGAGTCTCACTGAAGATAGTCCCGAGGGTTTGTGCATAGGCATTAGCCAGACTCCTGCCGGTAACGTCATTTCGGTCGTACGCGTATCCGCGCATATCCGCAAGCCGCACACCGGCGACCCTTAGGTTTTCAAACTCGTTGTATTTGCCAACAGCGGCGAACCCAATACGGTCATAAATCTCACTGATCTTGTGCAGCGCTCTAGACGGGTTCTCGGCGACAAACAAAATACCCTCGTCGTATTCAAGTACAACCACGCTACGGCCACGAGCAATGCCTTTGCGGGCGAAGTCCGCCTTATCCTTGATGATCTGCTCGGGTGAAACGTAGAACGGCACGCTCATGCGACACCCCCGACATCGAGCTGCGCGATTGGTCCATCAGGGCTATCCATTCGGTGTGCAACCAGCCTGGACACCATGGTGGCAATATCGGCCTCGGCAACGATGCGCACGCCATCACCATCTGCCACCGCCACGACCGGGAAAATTCGACGGGCTAAGTCAGGGCCGCCGGTGGCGCTGTCGTCGTCCGCAGCGTCATAAAGGGCCTCAAGAGCAACCGCAATCGCATTGTCGAGGGTGATACTCGGTTGGTATAGCTTTTTCAGCGAACCTCGGGCGAAGAAAGCACCTGAGCCAACGGCGTAAAAATCATGCTCCTCGTACACACCGCCGGTTACGTCATAGGAGAAGATGCGTCCGCGCTCCCGGCTGAGGTCAAATCCGGCAAGGAGTGGCACGACGGCGAGCCCCTGCATTGCTAAGCCGAGGTTTCCGCGTAGCAAGGTCGCAAGTCGATTGGCCTTGCCGTCTAGCGAAAGTGAAAGCCCTTCGATCTTCTCGTAATGCTCGAGTTCAACTTGAAACAAACGCACGAGTTCAACCGCGATCCCCGCCGTACCCGCGATCCCGATCATTGAGTGTTCATCCGCCACAAATACTTTTTCGATGTCCCGCTGGGCGATCACGTTACCCATGGTTGCCCGGCGGTCACCCGCCATCACCGCCCCGAACTCACCCCTTAGGGAAACAATGGTGGTTCCGTGCGGCGCCAGGGCGGTCGCCTCGCCCGGGCGCATCGTCATTCGGCCGGGCAATACCTCCGGTGCCAGATCCGCCAAGAAGTCAGCAAATGATGATGATCCGGTTGCCAGGTAGGCCTGTGGTAGACCGAGGTTCGGGATCATTGCCCACCTTTTTGGACGAATGACTTAACGAAATCCTCGGCGTTTACTTCGAGTACTTCATCGATTTCGTCCAAGATCGAATCCACGTCGGCGTCCAGACTTGATGCACTTGGCGTGTCGACCGGCGTGGCAGCGTCCTCCTCGGCCTCGGTGTCACGGGTAGAGCGGCGCTCGGCTTTTTCCTGTTTGGGCATGCCCATAGGCTACCGGCTCAGTGCGCCGAGAGTATTTCGGACGTCAGCCACCGGGGTTTTCGGTTAATGCGCGCACTAAATCCCCCGCCGTCGGGCAGGAATCCAGTAGTGACCCCACATGGGCCTTGGTGCCACGTGCTGGCTCAAGGGTGGGCACGCGCAACAGTGATTGACTATCGGGGATATCGAAGACCACCGAATCCCAGGAGGCGGCCGCGATGGACTCTGGGTATCTGCGGATGCACTCGCCGCGGAAATACGCCCTAGTGTCTGGTGGCGGTGCGGATACCGCCGTCAGCACCTGCTCATCGGTGAACATCCGCGTTAGGCGTCCCCTATTTTCAAGCTTGGCGGCCAAGCCGCGGTCGGGTCTAATATCGGCGTACTGAAGGTCGATTGCCTGCAGTTTGGGCGAATCCCAACTCAGGTGATCGCGGGTTCGGTAATTTTCCAGCAGTTGTAACTTTGCTATCCAGTCGACTTCCGCAGCGCAACTCCACAGGTCGGTGCTTAAGCGATCAAGCATCAGCTCCCAGTGCGTAAGCACCTCGCGGGTTTGCTCATCAACCTGCGCTCCGTACTTCTCATCGCAGTACTTGGTGGCAAGACGCCAATACTCGCGCTGGATTTCGATTGCGGTGAGTCGTTTGCCGTGCTCGAGGGTTAGGCGATGGTTAAGAGTTGGATCGTGGCTGACTTGATGCATTTCTCGAACGGGATGCTGGGGCATGAAGTCGTGTCCCTCAAGGAATTGATCCTCGATCATCGCAAGCACCAGCGAGGTGGTACCCATCTTCAGATAAGTTGCCACGTCACTAAGGTTTGCGTCACCCACGATGACATGGAGTCGACGAAACAACTCAGGGTCGGCATGTGGCTCATCACGGGTATTGATAATGGGCCTCTTGAGCGTGGTTTCGAGCCCCACCTCAACCTCAACGAAATCGGCACGCTGACCGATTTGATAGCGCAGGTCACGGCCGTCTTGGCCAATTCCGAGTCGGCCAGCCCCGGTGAACACCTGACGGGTAATGAAAAACGGTATTAAGGTTCGCACGATTTCGGCAAATGGAGTGGCTCGTCGCATCAGGTAATTCTCATGGCACCCATATGAGGCACCCTTGTTGTCGGTGTTGTTCTTATAGAGCAAAATCGGCAAGCCCCCGGGAGCGGCCGTTGCCAGTCGGGCTGCGGCCTCCATCACCCTCATGCCGGCTCGATCCCAAAGCACCGCATCCCTTGGGTTAGTAACCTCGGGTGCGGAGTACTCAGGGTGTGCATGATCGACATAAAGCCGCGCACCATTGGTCAAGATGACATTCGCGAGGCCAAGGTCATCGTCGGTTAATTGGGAAAGGTCGGCCTCGGCCCGTGACATATCGAACCCGCGGGCATCGCGGAGCGGGAACTCCTCGCTGTAGTCCCACCTAGGCCCACGCCGAACACCGGGCAGCGCATAATTGGCATATGCGTTGACTATCTGTGACGAGGCGATCATCGCATTTGCCGTGGGCTGTCCGGTAACGGAAATTCCGTACTCGGTTTCAATACCCATCACCCGATGAACACTCATCTTGGTTTCACTGACTCAAAGATACTGACCGGTATTCGCGACGGTCGCAATGGAGCGACCCGCCTCACTACCCTTTTTGCCTTGGATCAGGGTGCGAATGAAAACAATTCGCTCGCCCTTCTTGCCAGATATTCTGGCCCAGTCATCCGGGTTAGTGGTGTTCGGTAGGTCTTCATTCTCGCGGAACTCGTCAATGCAGGCATCCAATACGTGATGGACGCGAATGCCTTT
This sequence comes from Actinomycetota bacterium, assembly GCA_027729805.1. GTDB lineage: Bacteria > Actinomycetota > Actinomycetes > S36-B12 > S36-B12. The sequence continues at coordinate 20,556 of JAQCEO010000028.1, read as the reverse complement.
TTCGCCGGTGGCAAGAAAATCCTTAATCGCTGATTTTTTCGCACGCGACACGATGTTTTCAATCATGGCACCAGAGTTGAAGTCTTTGAAGTACAGCACCTCTTTATCACCATTGGCGTAGGTGACTTCAAGAAACTTATTCTCCTCGGACTCCGAATACATGAACTCGGCCGACCTTTGGATCATGGCCGTGCAAGCAGCGGCCGCATCACCGCCGTGCTCAGCCAGATCTACTGGGTGAATTGGCAAAGTAGGAACCAGATACTTACTGAATATCTCCCGGGCGGCCTCGGCGTCAGGACGATCAATTTTGATCTTGACGTCCAGGCGACCGGGTCGAAGGATGGCCGGGTCGATCATGTCCTCGCGGTTCGAGGCGCCGATGACGATGACGTTATCCAGGGTCTCGACACCGTCGATCTCACTCAGTAGCTGCGGCACGATGGTGTTCTCGACATCACTCGAAACACCAGAGCCCCGGGTCCGAAACAGGGAATCCATCTCATCGAAGAAAACAATTACCGGCATGCCCTCCGACGCCTTTTCCCGGGCCCGCTGAAAGACTAGGCGAATATGGCGTTCGGTCTCACCAACATACTTGTTCAACAGTTCGGGGCCCTTGATGTTGAGGAAGAAGGATCTGCCCTCCTCGCGGCCGGTACGTTCGACGACCTTCTTGGCCAGTGAGTTGGCGACCGCTTTGGCGATCAGGGTCTTACCGCAGCCGGGCGGGCCATACAGCAGGATGCCCTTGGGCGCTTTGAGTGCGTGCTCGGCGTATAATTCCGGGTGCATGAACGGCAACTCAACAGCGTCACGGATAGATTCGATTTGCTCGCGCAACCCACCGATATCGGCATAGTCAATATTGGGTACTTCCTCGAGGATAAGTTCTTCAACCTCGGCCTTCGGGACTTTCTCGTATACGTACCCGGCACGCACGTCAAAGAGCAATGAATCACCTGCGCGTACTTTCAAGGCGCGCAGCGGCCCGGCGACTCGCACCACGCGCTCTTCGTCGGCGTGCCCAGTAACAAGTGCCCGCTCCCCCGAACCGAGGTACTCCTTGAAAATTACGAGCTCACCGGTATCCTCAAAAGATCGAACCGCAACAACGTTCATTGACTCATTGAGCATGACTTCTTGGCCTGGCTGCAACGCCTTGGCATCAACGCTCGGACTAACCGAGACCCGCAATTTCTTACCGCTGGCCATGATGTCGACGGAGCCGTCCTCGTGCAAAAACAAGAAGGCCGCGAAGCCACTCGGCGGCTCCGCGAGTCGGTCCACCTCCGCCTTCAAGGTGACGATCTGCTCTCGGGCATCGCGCAAGGTAGTAATGAGACGGTCATTATGATCTTTCTGGGCCGCTAATTCACCGCGTAGGTGGGCCAGTTCCGGGGTTGATCCCGACGGCTCAGTTACCGACTCGGCCATTGCTCCTCCAACCCTTTCTCGCCACCGATTAAGGCGGCTCGCGCACCTGCTGCGGGCCCGCTCCCACGACTCTAACCGCAAACGCCAATCCCGGCTGCGTTGGCCGGGCGGTGTCAGGAATCACTTAATAGGTCACCGGCCGAGCCTGGTCCAGGCCCGGAGTAATCGGCGCCGTAGGCACTAGGTGCCGGCCGGCGGCGCCGAACTGGCATTACCGCACCCGGGGCTAGCCGCCGGGCCACCACCAAGAACCCGGTATGTCCGCTCATCCGGTGATCTGGTCGCACCGAAAGCCCGTCTAGGTGCCAGGTACGCAGCAAGGACTCCTCGGCCCGCGGTTCGGTCCACTGCCCGGTCAGCCGCATAGTTTCTACGAGTTTGGACAATTGGGTGGCGGTCGCGACATATCCGACTAGAACACCGCCTGGTTCCAAGGCGGCGGCCACCATTGGCAGGGTTTCCCAGGGTGCGAGCAGGTCTAGTACCACCGCGTCCAAGCCGGTGGCCGTCAGGTTTGTTTCCAAGTCACCGACGGTTAATTGCCAACAGGTGGGCAACCCGCCAAACCAGGTTGCCACATTGCGGGTCGCCACTTCGGCGAAGTCGGCACGGCGCTCGAAACTAAGGACGCCACCGGTATCTCCGACCGCCCGTAAAAGTGAACAGGTAAGAGCTCCAGATCCAACCCCGGCCTCGGCTACCTTCATGCCCGGCCCGAGCCCGGCTAAGCCGATAATTCGAGCAGCGTCCTTGGGATAGATCACCGCTGCTCCGCGCGGCATGCTCAAGACGAAGTCGTCAAGTAGCGGCCGCAGGGCTAAGTACTCGGTACTTCCGGAGTTGGTAACCACCGAGCCCTGTGCGAGCCCAATTACCGCGTCATGTTCGATTGCACCGCGATGACTGTGAAAGGATTTCCCGGCGGTCAGGGTAATCGTGTGCATTCGCCCCTTTGGGTCCGTCAACTGAACTAGGTCGCCGGCAATAAATGGTCCACGGCGGGCACTATTGGTAACCGAGACCGGGTCGGTGGAAAACGGAGTGTCGGCGCGTGCCATTCGTCGAACAATAGTGCGTGCCCCCTGGCCTAGGCTGCGACCATGACGAAAACGCAGGTCGAGGGCGAGGCTATGGACCGCGACCTAGCCAGCTACCCGACCTCGCTTTCGCCCTCCCGTGCTGGTGACTTCATGACCTGCCCATTGCTCTTTAGATTCCGTTCGATCGATCGGTTGCCGCAGGAGCCTTCGCCCGCCGCGTTGCGCGGCACCATGGTGCACCGAGCCCTGGAATTGATATTTGACCTGCCGCCCGAATCTCGAACCCTTAGTGCGGCAAGCGATTTACTCACCAGGTCATGGGATGAGCTGGTGGCGAGTGAGCCAGCGTCGGCAGCCGTGCTGCTCGCAGAGTTATCGATAAGTGATACATCAACTCCCGCCCAAGTGGCGGCAGCGGTGATTGCCCCGGCCGCGGCGATTATGGACTCATATTTCACCCTGGAGAATCCGCAGCGGCTTGAGCCCCATGAGCGTGAATTTGGTGTCTTGGTCGAGATTGCCGATAACTTCACCATCCGCGGGTTCATTGATCGAGTGGATCGAACACCGGATGGTGATATTCGAATCGTCGACTACAAGACGGGTAAAGCTCCAAGGGTCAGGTACGAAGACAAGGCGATGTTTCAGATGCGTTTTTATGCCCTCGCTTGGTGGCGCCTGACCGGGGTGGTACCAAAAATGCTGCAGCTGATCTATCTGGGTAGCAAGAGCATGTTGCGGTATGAACCATCTGAAAGTGATCTAGTAGCCACGGAGGCAAAGATTTTGGCCTTGAGGATGGCGATCAATGAATCCGCGCGCAGCGGGTCCTTCCCACCTACCACCTCAAAGCTCTGCGACTGGTGCAGTTACCGCCATTTATGCCCGGCGTGGGGCGGCACACCGCCGCCACTGCCACCGGTGAGCACGTGGACTGCTACTTCGGTCCGTAACGGACTTGGCTCTTAGCTCAGATGCTAGTGACAAGATCCCACAAACTGCTAAAAGAGTGACCGGACAAACTCGGAATCCGCCGGATATTGGTGAACTCGTCCAACGGCGTCAGTTGTTCAATGGCGACCACCTGACAGCCGGCGGCTATTGCAGCCCGCAGCCCAGTAGGCGAATCCTCGACCGCCAAACATTGGTCAGGGTTAACACCCAGCGCCTCGGCGGCGGTAACAAATGGTTGTGGATGCGGTTTTGGATTAGTTACTTCATCACCGACAACGAGCACACTAAACGGGTCATAGCCAAGATCCGCGATGATGCCACGATGCGCCCCATCAACAACCACACGTGGCGCGTTGCTGACCAGCGCAAGGGGTAGGTTAAGGGAACGTGCACTAGCTACCAACTCTCGAGCTCCGCTCATCCAAGGTATCCGCCCAGAGTTGTATTGCGCGATGACTTCATCTAGTAAAGAGGCCTCGACCCACTCACTGGAGAATTCATTGGCGGCGCTACTGGTTAATTTGGAGCGCATATACTCAACTACTCGTGACATCGGACCACCCAAGCTGTGTTCTTGATCACTTATCTCCCAGGCACCTCCGATTACCTGCATGGTCTTGGTTTCGGCGATGAACCACAGGGGCTCGGAGTCGAGCAAGGTGCCATCCATATCGAAAAGGACGGCACTTGGTGATCTAGGTGGCATTGAAATATTTGGCTTCCGGATGGTGCACGATGATGGCACTTGTTGATTGCTCCGGATGCAGCTGAAACTCTTCGGACAATTCAACACCAATGCGCGCCGGGTCCAAGAGCTCGACGATTTCAGTCTGCTGTTCAAGGTCGGGGCAGGCCGGGTAGCCAAATGAGTAGCGCGAACCGCGATAACCCTGTTTATTGATGAGAGCACCCATATCTGGATTGTCTTCTGCGGACAAACTGAGTTCCTCGCGGATTCGGGCATGCCAAAACTCGGCGAGTGCCTCGGTTAGCTGCACGGACAGGCCATGCAATTCGAGATAATCGCGGTAGGCATCCGCCGCGAATAACTTGCCGGTCGCATCTGATGCCGCTTGGCCCATCGTCACGACGTGGAACGCAACCACATCGAGTTCACCGCTTGATTTATCGCGGAAAAAATCAGAAAGGCAAAGGTGCCGGTCACGTCGTTGTCGAGGGAAGGTAAACCGCACCCGCTCGCTGCCTTCAGCCGGGCCCTCGTGCCAGACCACAACCAGGTCATCACCGTCTGCGAAACAAGGGAAGTAACCATAGGCAACGGCTGGCTCGATCATTGCCTCGGTCAAAATGCGATCAAGCCAGTAGCGAAGGCGTGGTAAGCCTTCGGCCTCGGCCAACTCAGCATATGACGGCCCGTCACCTCTGCCCCCCTTCAAGCCCCACTGGCCTAAGAACAGCGCACGTTCGTCTAGATACGGGGTGTAGTCCGAAAGCGAAACCCCGCGCACTATTCGGCTGCCCCAAAATGGTGGACTGGGTATCGAAACCTCTCGCGCGACATCCGAGCGCGCTGGCATATCGATTAATTCGGTTGTCTTTGGCTTGACCGCACTTTGGACGCGCCGCTCCCTGCGCGCCGGCAAGGCGGCCCCAGCCTCACCGCGCTTAATGGCCATCAGTGCATCCATGAGGCGTAGGCCCTCGAAAGCATCGCGGGCGTACCGCACATCTCCTTCGTAGATATCACCAAGATCTTGTTCCACATAGGAGCGAGTAAGTGCAGCTCCACCCAGCAACACTGGATACCGCTTTGCCACCCCCCGCGCATTCATCTCTTCAAGATTCTCGCGCATGATCACCGTGCTTTTTACTAACAGCCCACTCATCCCGATGGCATCTGCAGCATTCTTCTCGGCGGCCTCAACGATCGACGAGATAGGTTGTTTGATCCCGATGTTGACCACGTTGTAGCCATTATTCGTCAAAATAATGTCGACTAGGTTTTTCCCGATGTCGTGCACATCGCCTTTAACCGTCGCCAACACCATGGTGCCCTTGCCAGATTCATCTGATTTGTCCATATGCGGTTCGAGGTGGGCAACAGCGGTCTTCATGACCTCGGCACTTTGTAAGACAAAGGGCAGTTGCATCTCACCCGAGGCGAATAATTCACCGACCGTCTTCATCCCGGATAAAAGTGTGTCGTTGACAATCTCAAGTGCTGGCCGCTCGATCAGCGCCTCGTCAAGATCTGTCTCCAACCCGACGCGCTCGCCATCAATAATTCGGCGTTCAAGTCTTTCGAATAAGGGCAATGCTGCGAGTTCCTGGGCACGGGTTTCAGAGCTTGATTTAGCTTCAACCCCCTCGAATAGCTCGAGATATCGCTGCAGTGGGTCATAGGTAACCAAATTGCTCTCGTCGTAACGGCGCCGGTCGTACACCAGGTCAAGGGCCACGGCGCGTTGTTCCTCTGGGATTCGGCTAATTGGCAAGATCTTCGATGCGTGCACGATCGCCGAATCCAGACCGGCTTCCACGCACTCGTGCAGGAACACCGAGTTGAGCACCTGCCGCGCGGCTGGGCTTAGACCAAATGACACATTGGAAAGCCCCAATGTGGTCTGCACCGTCGGGTGCATGGTCTTTAGGGTGCGAATTGCCTCGATGGTTTCGATCCCGTCTCGACGGGTTTCCTCCTGGCCAGTGGCGATCGGGAAAGTGAGGGTGTCAACCAGGATCGACTCAACACTCATCCCCCAATTCGTGGTCAGATCCTTGATTAGTCGGTCAGCTACGCGCACCTTCCATTCAGCGGTTCGGGCTTGGCCCTCCTCGTCAATGGTTAAGGCAACTACCGAAGCTCCATGTTCTTGGACAAGTGGCATCACCTTGGCAAAGCGCGAATCCGGCCCGTCACCGTCCTCATAGTTGACCGAATTGACGATAGCCCTACCACCTAGCATCTCTAACCCGGCTTGAATAACACCGGCCTCGGTCGAGTCCAGCATGATCGGCAAAGTTGACGCGGTGGCAAAACGCCCCGCAAGATTTTTCATATCGGCAACACCATCGCGGCCGACATAGTCGATGCAGAGGTCCAGCACATGCGCGCCATCGCGAATTTGGGCGCGCGCGATGTCCACGCAGTCATCCCAATTCGCATCCAGCATGGCATCCCGAAACGCCTTGGACCCGTTTGCGTTCGTGCGTTCTCCGATCGTCAAGTAGGTCGTGTCCTGACGAAATGGCACCGATTGATAAAGCGATGCGGCGCCGGCCTCAAAATATGGTGACCTGACCTTCATCTCCCGGCCACGCACGCGATCAACCACCTGTCGCATGTGTTCTGGTGTAGTACCGCAGCAACCGCCTACCAAACTCAGACCAAACTCTGAGGTAAATGTGTCGTGGGCATCGGCCAGTTCATCTGGGGTCAACGGGTAGTGCGCACCACCAGCGGCAAGGACAGGTAGCCCGGCGTTGGGCATACAGGAAAGTCCAATCGGAGAGGTCTTGGACAATGTGCGCAGATGTTCGCTCATCTCGGTCGGACCGGTGGCGCAGTTGAGTCCGATCATGTCGATTTGCAGTGGTTGGAGTGCGGTTAAGGCCGCGCCGATCTCGGTGCCTAGCAGCATGGTTCCGGTGGTCTCCACCGTCATTTGCGCAATCACGACAATATCTTTGCCACTCGCGGCCACGGCTCGTTTGGCTCCGATAACCGCAGCCTTGGCCTGCAATAGATCCTGGGCGGTCTCGATGAGGATGGCATCGGCCCCGCCGTCAATTAGCCCAGCGACTTGCACTTGGTAGGCATCACGGAGTAGGGCAAATGGCGCGTGGCCAAGGGATGGCAGCTTGGTGCCGGGGCCAACCGACCCGAGTACCCACCGGGGGCGGTCGGGGGTTGACCAGCCGGTTGCCACCTCCCGGGCAATCTCAGTGCCAGCCCGGGTCAACTCATAAATGCGCTCAGCAATGTCGTACTCTCCGAGATTGGCGAAATTGGCTCCGAAGGTGTTGGTTTCGATGCAATCAACGCCAACTTCGAAATACGCATTATGGATGCTGGCGACGACCTCCGGTCGGGTCACATTCAAAATCTCGTTGCAGCCCTCATAGCCTTGGAAATCATCAAGGCTGGGATCGGCCGCCTGCAGCATGGTCCCCATTGCCCCATCGGCCACCACCACCCGTGACGCTAGGGCTTGCCGCAATGTTTCGACCATGACGGGAAGGAGTCTACCGATTATTCAGCTGTTAGCGCCCGATAGCGTTGCGCCCATGTCCGGTCCCGTTTTGTCGACTATCGAAACCTCAGACGAGGCCTGTTTGACACTTAGGTCCTGGCACACCGCCGGGGCAGACCGAACACCCGTCCTGCTACTTCATGGACTATCCCAGCAGGGCCAGTTCTGGGCACCGGTTGTCGAGTATTTACGCGCGAGCACCGTCGCTGCACTTGATCAGCGGGGCCACGGAGCCTCGAACGTGCCGGTCGACTTTGACTTCACCATCCCTCGATGCGCCCAAGATGTGGCTGAAGTGTGCGCGTATTTGGAGTGGGAGCAGGTTATTTTGGTTGGGCACTCGTGGGGGGCCTCGGTGGCACTGTGCGCTGCCGCCCAATACCCAAAGACCGTAAGCGCTGTCGCCTTGATTGATGGTGGCCTGTGGGGACCGGTGGACTTAGCCGCTGAAATTGGTCGGGCTGAAACCTTGGAGCGGTTACGGCCACCTCAGCTGGCGATGGCGCCGGCTGAACTTTGGTCAATGCTGGCAACTGGCTCAATGGCGAATTGGTGGAGTGCTAAAACCCAAGATGCGTTAGCGCCAACCTTTCAGTTAGGCGCCGACGGCTTGCTGCGAAGTACCCTGGGCCTAGAACGGCACCTTAGAGTGCTCGAGGGCATGCTTGACTACTCCCCTGACCTTGACTTAACCCGAATCGACTGTCCGACTTGGGCGGTGCTTTGTGAAGCTGATGGGCACCAAGTCGCCGAGACTGCCTTAATGCGCGCAGCATCGAACCCGCACATTCGACTCCAACGTTGGCAAGGCGCGGTGCACGACGTACCCTTGCAATGGCCAGCGATGGTTGCCGGGCTCATTGACACCGTGGTCGAGACCGGGCGGATAACGGGCCGGGAGGGGGCTAAGAGTTGATCGAATTCGACGGCCTGCCCGAATTGGTCGATCCGGTCCTGATTGCGGCTTTCGAGGGCTGGAATGACGCCGGCGATTCGGCGTCGGGCGCTATCGGCCACCTATGTGAATTCTGGGACGCTAAGCCACTTGCGGACCTGGACTCTGAGGAGTACTACGACTACCAGGTCAATCGGCCACACATCGCCACCGATGAGTCTGGGGTGCGACAACTTTCTTGGCCAAGCACCCGGCTCTATGTCGCGCGGATCCCGCTAGCACCACGCGATGTCATCTTGGTCCAAGGTATTGAGCCGAATATGAAGTGGCAGCAATTCGTCCGCGAGATCTTAGGTTTGGCGGCCGAACTTGATGTCAGCATGGTTGTGACCTTGGGGGCACTCCTGTCCGACACCCCACATACCCGCCCGGTACCGGTTACCGGCACGTCAACCGATATCAAAGTGGGTGCCCAACTTGGACTTGAACCATCTAGTTACGAAGGGCCGACCGGGATAGTCGGAGTCCTTCAGGAAGCCTGCATGCGCTTTGGCATCCCCGCGGTGTCACTTTGGGCGGCGGTCCCCCACTACGTTTCGCAGCCACCTTGCCCGAAGGCCACCCTCGCCCTGCTTCGCCGTGTTGAGGATCTGCTCGATATGTCGGTACCAATTGGTGATTTAGTTGAAGAGTCGCGGGCCTGGGAGATCGGCGTTGATGAGTTGGCGGCTGAGGATGACGAAGTCGGTGAGTACGTGAAGCAACTTGAAGAGGCCCGAGACACAGTTGACCTCCCCGAGGCAAGTGGTGAAGCAATCGCCCGGGAGTTCGAGCGGTACCTGCGCCGACGGGGAGTAGAGGAGCGCTAAATCTTCGGCAGCTGACCGCTAGCCTGCGTCACGAAGAAGTCCCAGAGCAACGCGGTGGCCGGGGATGTGGACTTTCGGGCCATTCGCACGACCAGCCAATGCCGCATAATCGGCAGACCCGCTACATCAAGTACTGCTAAGCGACCGTCATGAACCTCGGCGGCGATGGTATGAGCAGAGATCAACGCGACCCCCATGCCTGCCATTACCGCTTGCTTGATGGTTTCATTTGACGAAATCTCCATGCCGACGTTGGTCGGCAGTTCAGCCTTTGAAAATAACGAGTCCAAGTGTAACCGTGTCCCAGAGCCCTCCTCCCGGATCAGGAATGACTCGGCGGCCACCTGTGCGAATGGGACTTTAGACACACCGACCAATCGATGATGTGGAGCCGCAATAATCACATAAGGGTGATCGCCAACAACTTCTTGCTCAACTTCGAGCCGTGCCGGCGGTCTCCCCATAATGGCCAGATCTATGTCGTAGTTCTCAAGCTTATTTAGAACATCAATGCGGTTGCCAATGGATAGCGCGACGGTTACATCCGGATGTTTTCGCCCAAATGAGCCGAGCACGTGCGGCGCAAAGTATTTTGCGGTACTTACCGCCCCGATGGTTACCTTTCCCGTGCGGGCGAATCGGATGGCAGCCAGCTCCTCCGCGCACGCCGCCAATTCGGCATCGATTCGGGCGGTCGCCTCAAGAAGCACCTGGCCCGCCTGGGTCGCGTACTGCCCGGCCGGACCTCGCTCAATTAGCGTCAGGCCAATGAAGCGCTCCAGGAGTCGAAGTTGCTGGGCAATAGCTGGGGCCGTTACATGCATCGAGGCGGCCGCCCCGGCCAGTGAACCGGACCGGGCGGTCGCAGCTAGGAAATGCAATTGCTTTAGCGTTAGGTCCTTCATGGATTAACCATAGCAAAACTTCTCCTAAGGTAAAGAAACAATGACTTTACTTTTGGTTACCTGCGCCCAATGATGGAGGCATGACAGCGGGAACCGCCTTAGCAACAGCTTTAGCCAATTGGTGCGGTAGCGACCCGATGCGGTCGGCCATCGCAGCGGTCATCAATCAATTTGCCGAAACCGGCACACAGGTGGCCGAGTTGATCGCTGCTAGCCCGTTGAACCAGACCCAAGCACCCCGAGGACCCATCAATGCCAGCGGCGATGAACAAAAAGCATTAGACGTTCAAGCCGAGGAACTCTTTATTAGTGCCTTAGCCACTTGCCAGGTCGCAGCAGTTGGCTCCGAGGAGACCGAAGAAGCCATCATTTTGAACCCGACCGGCGCCCTCGTGGTTGCCCTTGATCCCATCGATGGCTCATCCAATCTGGACATCAACGCACCCATCGGCACTATTTTCTCGGTACTTCCGACCACTGGTTTTAAGGATGACCCAGCAGGCGCACTCCTGCAAAGTGGACGCCATCAGGTGGCCGCGGGCGCCATCGTCTACGGTCCGAGCACCGTCATGGCGGTCACCTGGGGTTCAGGTACTGACATCTTTGCTTTTGATCCGGCCACGAAAGTGTTCATCCAGACGCACAAACAGTTGGATTTAGTTGCCGATGCTTGCGAGTACGCGGTTAATGCCTCAAACGCTAGGCACTGGAGCCCGGGTATTCGCGCATATGTAGCAGACCTAGTAGGCGGCGCCCATGGGCCTCGCGAAAAGGATTTCAACATGCGTTGGTTGGCTTGCTTGGTTGCTGAGACCTATCGCATCTTGCTGCGCGGCGGGATCTATTTATACCCAGATGACAAAAGGCCTGCTTATGCGCAGGGTAGACTTCGCCTAGTTTATGAAGCAAACCCGGTGGCATTTTTATGTGAACAAGCTGGTGGCCTCGCAACGAACGGAATAGATCCCATATTGGACCTAGTACCCACCTACCTGCATCAGCGAACACCGTTGGTGTTCGGATCACGAAACAAAGTTGACCGAGTGCGCAGATACCTCCTGAATCCGTCGACCATCCAGCAGGATGCGCCGCTTTTTGCCCAGCGCGGCCTCCTGCGGAAATAGCGAGGACACCATGTCGATCAGACATCCGATCATTGTGGTTACCGGATCCTCAGGATCCGGAACCACCACCGTGAGGAACACCTTTGACCAGATTTTTCGGCGTGAGGGGGTTCATGCGGCACATATTGAGGGAGATGCTTTCCACCGATATGGCCGCGCCGCGATGAAGGTCGCGTTGGCGGACGCGGAACAAAGTGGAAATAAGCATTTCAGCCACTTCAGTCCCGGTGCGAACCTACTTGATGAGTTGGGTGAGGTTTTCGCAGAATTCGCCGCTTATGGCACCGGCCGGACTCGCCACTACGTCCACGACGAGATTGAGGCCAAGTTGTATGGCTGCCCGCCCGGCACGTTCACTGACTGGGAACCCCTTGGGTCGGGTGCCGAGGTTTTGTTTTACGAGGGGTTGCACGGCGCGGCTGTCACTCCAACAGTGGACCTGTCTCAGTATGGGGATTTGAAGATCGGGGTAGTGCCCGTGATCAATTTAGAGTGGATCCAAAAAATGCACCGCGACAAAAGCAGTCGTGGGCACTCTGATGAAACCATTACCAGCACGATCCTTCGCCGAATGCCTGACTACATCGAGACCATCTGCCCGCAATTCACGAAGACGGATATCAACTTTCAAAGAGTGCCGATGGTTGATACCTCGAATCCGTTCATCTCCCGCTGGATTCCAACCCCAGATGAATCTATGGTGGTAATTAGATTCCGCGACCCAAAGGACATCGACTTTCCATACCTGGTCTCGATGATCCACAACAGTTTTATGTCCAGGGCGAACTCGATTGTGATACCGGGAGGCAAAGTGGATATCGCCATGCAATTGATTCTGACTCCCCTAATTCAGCGAATTGCCGAAAACCGTACGCGGGCGGAGTGAGAGGCACAGAATAATTTACGGCTAGTAAATCGGACTAAACCGAAAAGCACACATCGACATGTTGACCTAGACAGGAGATAGCTATGAGTAGCAAGACCTACGCTGCGGGTGTTAAAGACTACGCCCAGTCATACTGGGAGCCTGATTACCAACCGAAGGCTACGGATCTTCTAGCCTGTTTCAAAGTGGTTGCCCAGGCAGGTGTTCCCCCGATTGAAGCCGCCGCAGCAGTTGCTGCCGAAAGCTCAACAGGGACATGGACGACGGTTTGGACCGACCTCTTGACCGATCTTGATTATTACAAGGGTCGCGCCTACCGCATTGAGGAGGTTCCCGGTGATCCAGATGCCTTCTACGCCTTTGTAGCCTACCCACTTGACCTCTTTGAAGAGGGGTCCATCGTCAATGTGTTGACCTCCTTGGTCGGGAACGTATTTGGCTTCAAGGCGATCCGCTCACTGCGACTTGAAGATGTGCGCTTCCCACTCGCTTTCGTGCTCACCTGCGGTGGACCACCCAATGGGATAACCGTCGAACGCGACAAAATGGACAAGTATGGCCGACCGCTCCTTGGCTGCACCATCAAACCGAAGTTGGGGCTCTCGGCGAAGAACTACGGGCGCGCGGTGTACGAGTGCCTACGAGGTGGACTTGACTTCACCAAGGACGATGAAAATATCAATTCGCAACCGTTCATGCGCTGGCGGGACCGGTTCGACTTCGTGGCTGCAGCCGTTAAATTGGCCGAAGCCGAAACTGGTGAGCGCAAGGGCCACTACTTAAACGTAACAGCACCGACTGTCGAGGACATGTTCGAGCGGGCTGAGCACGCAAAGTCACTCGATATGCCCATCATCATGCATGATTACTTGACTGCCGGTTTCACCGCTAACACCTCTTTAGCCAACTGGTGTCGGAGGAACGGGATGCTCCTGCACATTCACCGTGCAATGCATGCGGTCTTGGACCGCAATCCGTACCATGGTATTCATTTTCGGGTCTTGGCTAAATGCCTTCGACTATCTGGTGGCGATCACTTGCACTCCGGGACAGTCGTCGGCAAACTCGAAGGTGATCGCGAAGCCACACTGGGATGGATTGATCTCATGCGCGACTCATTCATCCCCGAAAATCGCAGTCGTGGCATCTTCTTCGATCAGGATTTCGGACATATGCCTGGAATTCTCCCGGTTGCCTCGGGGGGTATCCACGTTTGGCACATTCCTGCGCTAGTGGCTATTTTCGGTGATGATTCAGTATTGCAGTTCGGCGGCGGAACCTTGGGCCATCCATGGGGTAATGCCGCTGGTGCCACGGCCAACCGGGTGGCACTGGAGGCTTGCGTACGGGCGCGCAATGAGGGTCTCGATGTTGAGCAATCCGCTAGGGCAATTCTTACCGAAGCCGCCGCTCATAGCCCAGAACTGGCAATCGCCATGGAAACCTGGAAAGAAGTCAAGTTCGAATATGACATTGTCGACAAACTAGCTTCTGCCTGAACGCTAGTTATAAATACTTCCTGATATCAACCGAGTGATTGGATTACTAGCAAATGACGATTCAAGATTACCCATCGAGAGTGGATGACCCGTCGGCCCGAAAATTCGGCACTTTTTCTTATCTACCCCCGCTGACGAAAGAGCAAGTCAAGAGTCAGGTCGAATACATGATAGCCAAAGGCTGGGCTTGCGCTGTCGAACATGTCGAGCCACCTAGAGCTACTGACTACTACTGGTACATGTGGAAGCTACCCATGTTCGGCGAGCGCAACGCTGATGTGGTTCTCGCGGAGGTTGACGCCTGCAAAGACGCACACCCGAATGACCACATTCGACTGATTGGATACGACGCTAAGCGGCAGACCCAAGGCCTTTCGCTGGTGGTGCACCGCGGAACTACCCACTGACTCGAATCAGGTCGAAAATTGCTCGGTAATTACGGCAATCGAGTGCATGGTGGCCGAATCAACCGTCGATGGCTCGGCCTGGCCATCGATCACCGACAAGATCCCCAGTGCAACTTTCTTGCCGAGCTCGACACCCCATTGATCAAAGGAGTTGATGCCCCAAAGTGCCCCCTGCACGAAAACACTGTGCTCGTACAAAGCAATGAGCGCGCCAAGGGTGAACGGATCAAGCCTTGCGGTCGAGATCACCGAAGTAGGTCGATTGCCCGGCATCACCTTATGTGGGGCGAGGGTCAGACTGGTCCCATCCGCGGTCACCTCGTCAAGGGTTCTACCCCGTGCGAGCACGGCGGCCTGGGCCAGTGCGTTTGCAATGAGCATATTTTGCTGGTCACCGAGCGGGTTATCAGCTTGAGCGATCACGATGATGTCGCAGGCCACCGGACTCGTACCTTGGTGAATCAATTGGTAGAAGGAATGCTGCCCGTTGGTACCTGGCTCACCCCACACAATGGCCCCGGTTTGATAGGTCACCGGCGAGCCGTCCAAGCGCACGCGTTTGCCGTTACTTTCCATCGTCAGTTGCTGCAGATAGGCCGGAAACCTCGACAGATATTGTGAATATGGCAGCACCGCATTGGTGCTGATATTCAAGAAGTTACGATTCCATACCGCGAGCAGACCCATTAGCACCGGTAGATTCCGATTCGCGGGCGCACTTTCAAAGTGCCTATCCATGGCATGGAATCCCGCAAGCATCGAAGCAAATCCCTTGGGACCAATTGCGATCAGGGTCGACAATCCGATCGCGGCATCCATTGAGTAACGCCCGCCGACCCAATCCCAAAAGCCAAACATGTTCGCGCGATCAATTCCGAAAGCTGTAACTAGTTCAGAATTCGACGAGACCGCCACGAAGTGTTTGCAGACCGCCTTCTCACCAAGCGCGGCAACCAACCAATTGCGCGCAGCTCGCCCATTGGACATGGTTTCCACAGTTGAGAAAGTCTTAGACGCAATGATAAACAAGGTTCGTGCAGGGTCAAGATCGCGGACCCCCTCACTCAGATCGGTTGGGTCCACATTGGAGACGAACCGAAATGTCATATCGCGCTTGGAGAAGTCGCGCAGGGCCGCATAGGCCATCGCCGGGCCAAGGTCCGAGCCGCCGATGCCGATATTGACAACCGCATTGATGCGTTTGCCGGTGGCACCTCGCCAGCTACCGGCTCGCACCGCCTTTGCAAAGCTACCCATGCGGTCCAGAACCTCATGAACCTCGGCGGCAACATCGACACCGTCAACCACAAGAGCGGTGCCTCGGGGTAGCCGCAGTGCGGTGTGCAAAACAGCCCGATCCTCGGTTAGGTTGATGTGCTCCCCCGCGAACATCGCGGCACGACGAACAAAGACGCCTTGCTGATCAGCTAATTCGATCAAGGCGGTCAGCGAGTCCGGGTTGATTCGCTGCCGAGAGAAGTCAAGGGTGATACCGGCTGCGGATACCGTTGAACGAACCGGCCGGTCGGGATCCGTATCAAGCAGCGCCCGAATATCGGGAACGGCCCCCGCGGCCGCTGTTAACTTCGCCCAGATTGGGCTGGCGGCGGGATCTGGGCAGACCGGTTCAGGTGTCATGGGTCCAAGGGTCATGGTGACAGCCTTCCACTAGCGTTCTCTTAGGCACCATCGCCACCTAATTTAGGAGCCAAGATGGCAGTTACCGGGAACAACCTCACCTTCGGCATGGTCGGCCTCGGGAGGATGGGAGGTGGCTTAGTGCAGCGATCAATGCGGGCGGGCTTGAGTGCAGTTGTCTACGACCACGAACCCGCCGCCGTTGCTGCGGTCACCGCTTTGGGAGCCACCGGTACCAACAGCCTCAAAGCGTTAGTGCTGGCGCTACCAACGCCCCGCGCGGTGTGGGTGATGGTCCCAGCTGGAGCAATTACCGAGCAGGTGGTTACCGAATTGACGGCCTTGCTGGAGCCAGGTGATGTGATTATTGACGGTGGCAACTCTTACTACCGAGATGACATTCGCCGGGGTGCAATTTGTGCGGCGCGGGGAATTGACTACTTGGATGTCGGAACCTCAGGTGGGATCTGGGGTTTGGACCGGGGCTTTTGCCTGATGATCGGCGGGCAGGTGGCCAATGTTGACCGACTTACCCCCCTGTGGAACGCGATCGCACCAGGTTTTGAGGCCGCAGCTCGCACCCCCGGGCGCACCGGTCCGCCAGCGACTGCGGAACAGGGTTGGCTGCACTGCGGTCCCAGTGGCGCCGGGCACTTTGTAAAAATGGTGCACAACGGAATTGAGTATGGACTAATGGCGGCCTACGCGGAGGGCCTTAATGTGCTCAAACATGCAGGCGCCGGCCTTGGGCAACGCGCTCAAGATGCCGAGACGGCACCATTAAGCGACCCGCAATTCTACCAATACGACATTGATGTTCCAGCCGTGGCTGAGCTTTGGCGCCGTGGCAGTGTCGTTGAGTCCTGGTTATTGGACCTAACCGCACGGGCCTTGCAGGCCTCACCTGAACTCACGGAATTTGGTGGTCGAGTATCCGATAGCGGTGAAGGTAGGTGGACCCTTATCGCCGGTATTGAGGAGGGTGTTGCAACACCGGTACTTGCCGCCTCGCTTTATCAGCGTTTTGATTCGCAGGGCTCAGCTCTGTTCGCCAACAAGATTCTCAGTGCCATGCGCAACGAATTCGGTGGGCACACCGAGAAGGCATCAAGTTAAGCAAACCCCGAGTAAGGCATAACAGATTGAGGCAACTTGCGCCGGCGCACCCGCATCAGGTCCACCATTAGCCGTAGTTGCCAGTGCCCAGCGATCCACCACGTCCAATACACTTGGGGTCTGCATATCGTCACTCAATAGTTCGCGCGTGTGCGCCAACAACATCGTCGCATCTGGACCAGAGGCCGCCGCGGCCGCCGCCCGCCACAGTGCTAGTCGATCAATTGCTCCCATCAGATCCTGCTCGGTCCACTCCCAATCACTTCGATAATGGTGTGCGAGCAGGGCGAGGCGGATCGCCATCGGGTCAACCCCATCGCGTCGAAGTTGCGAGACGAAAACCAAATTACCGCGGGATTTAGACATCTTGTGACCTTGCCAAGCCACCATTCCGGTGTGCACGTAGTGCCGGGCATACGGCCAGGTGGCCCGGAGCACCTGTGCCTCTGAGGCACCCATTTCATGATGTGGGAATGCGAGGTCACTACCACCACCTTGGACATCGATTGGCATCCCCAGATAATCCAGGGCGATCGCAACGCACTCGATATGCCAGCCAGGGCGGCCATGCCCTAGTCGGGTGTCCCAGGCCGGTTCATTTGGGCGCGCCGCCTGCCAGACCAGACAGTCCAAGGGGTGCTTTTTCCCGGGCCGCTGTGGATCACCACCGCGTTCGGAGAAGATCTCCAGCATCTGGGGTTCACCTAGATTTGTTACAGAGCCAAAACGAGGATCGGCGTGAACCGAGAAGTAAAGGTCATTGTCAACGGAGTAGACCGCGCCAAGGTCTTGCAGGCGCACGACGTAATCGGCCACCGATGGAATTGCCTCCACCGCGCCGATGTAGTCATCTGGCGGTAGCACGCCGAGGGCTGCCATATCTGCCCGGAAAACTTCGGTTTCACGATCGGCGATTACTCGCCAATCTTCACCCAGCGCGAGCGCGCGCTCCAATAATGGATCGTCGATATCGGTGACATTTTGCACATACTTAATGCGGTGCCCGCCGTCACGCCAAATTCGCTGCAACAAATCAAAAGCCACATAGGTAGCAGCATGGCCAATGTGGGTGGCGTCATAGGGGGTGATCCCGCAGACATAGATTGTCGCGGTTTCGCCGGGGGCGGTTGGGCGAACTTCACCGGTGGCGGTGTCAAAGAGCCGAAGCGGTAAACCATGACCGGGTAGCGCGGGTATGGGTGCACCCGTCCACGACTTCACGCCACCACCTTATCCACGGGGGTGCTTCCACTAACTACCCGATAACTATCAGAAGACTGGCCACGGGATGGCAGGCCAATCAGGTGATGGCATTGGGAACGTACCGGTTGCGAGAAGCTGTTCAATCCGACTTCCCAAGGCCAGCACCTCATCCGTGGTTAGCCACTTAGTGACACTTTCGGGTAAATCGGTATCAAGCATGGTTCGTAAACGGGTGACGGGATCCCCTAGTTCATCAGGTATTGGCCGACCGGCCCAGCCCCAAAGCACCGTTCGTAATTTATCCTCAGCACTGAAGCTCACACCGTGATCAATTGCCCAGACTCGCTTATCCGCATCGACCAGAAGATGACCGCCTTTGCGGTCGGCATTGTTGATTACTGAGTCCAGGAGCGCGACTTTTTGAAGTGCCACATCGCGGGCATGTACTAGTGAGACAACCGCTCCAGATTCGTCAGTGCCATCAAATACATGGTGCCAGTCGGCCAGATCTTCGCCCCCGGCAAGCACCGCAACAAGTCGTACATCCGAAATCTCATCAATCCAAACTTGACACATCCCCGGTCCCACAGGGCCGGCTTTGCGCCAGACTGTCGGTGGAACTATCCCTAGGCCAAGGGATTGCGACATTTCGTAACTTGCGACTTCGCGCATCGACAGTGTGCCCTCGGGGAAATCCCACAGCGGCCTTTCGCCGGCAACGGGCTTATAAACGCAACGCACACTGCTATCGGGTGAGACCTGTACCAGGCAACGCAGGGTTCCATTTGACGCCCCGGCGAGCCGGCCTTCCACTTCTAGGTCCCCTGTGCTCAGCGCCTGGATCAGCGCATCGGTCCCAATCCATTTTGTTGCCGGAGAGATCATGCGCGACGTCGATACCCATTATTACGTGGGCAAATGTGGCCTTGTGGATCCAGCGGCTGGCTGCAAAATGGGCACGGCGGGCGGCCCGCAGCCACCACGGCGCGAGTTCGTTCGGCGAAACCTCGGGCTTGGCTGGCACTTAGCCAGACCCGCAAAGTGTCTACGCCCTCACCATCGTCATCGGCGATCTCGGGCACTTGGCCACCTTCTTCGGTAACGGCATGGGCTTCGATTACCACTTTTGCTGTCGCCTCATCCCAGCCGAGGGCCATCGCACCTACCCTGAACTCCTCGAAGATCGGCAACTCGAGTGGCGCTACATCGACCGCACCAACTCCCCCGCCATCGGGTATGTCAACAAGTGGGGCCCGGGTTTGGCGGACTTCATCGAGCAGTTGATCAGTGCGTTCGGCCAGGACCAATGCCTGTTGCTTTTCAATTACCACGCTAGTAATCAAATTGCCCTGCCGTGCCTGCAGAAAAAAGGTGCGTTCCCCCGGCATGCCGACCGTGCCCACCACAAACCGTTCGGGCTCGGTGAAATTGAACACTTGGCGAGGCATTAACCAGCACCCCCACCGATTACTGCATCACTGGATCTACGGGCCGCCGATGTGCGCTTCTTCTTACCCGTCTTCGTGACCTGAGGCCGCAGGCCCGAGAGGTCGGCCCCTGAGTCGTTCGTGCGCAGGACGAAGGGCCGGGTCGCGGTGTAGCGGATGACGCTAATTGAGCAGGGGTCGATCTGTATGCGCTGAAATTGGTCCAGGTGCATGCCGAGCGCATCGGCGAGAATCGCCTTTATGACATCACCGTGGCTTACCACCGCGTAGATGGAATTTTCGCCCAAGGCCGTGTTCCATTCCCGAACGGCGCCTACCGCCCGATGTTGCATCGTCGCCATTGACTCACCCGTTGCCCCGGGGAAAACCGCGGCACTTGGATGCACCTGCACCACTTGCCACATTGGATCCTTCGCGAGTACACCGATCTTTTGGCCAGTCCAATCCCCGTACCGACACTCGCCAATTCGGTCATCGGTGTGCCGGGCGATGGTCGCTGGCTGCCGCGCGCAGATGGCATCGGCGGTCTGCTGGGTGCGGTCAAGGGGGGAAGAGATAACCGCGGTCAAGGGTAGAACTGACAACCGCTCGCCTACGCCCAGCGCCTGCTGCTGACCTAAGTCATCGAGGAAAACCCCTGGTGTCCAGCCCGCCAATACCCCATCGGTATTGGCCGTGGTGCGCCCGTGGCGAACGAGGATCAACGTGGTCACGTGCTGAGCGTAGATGCTAGGGGTGGATAGGGCAGAATGCGGACGTGCCCAAGGGCCTTCGCCTTTACGCCCCAGATGGCGTGACCCCCACTTTTGCCGTGCATAGTTGGCAGGAACCCGGCGAAGCGGATCTGGGCACGGCGCAAGATTCGTGCCTGCGTGGCTATCGCCGCCGTCCCTATTAAGCGGTGAGCACGCCGGTCAGCAG